>NZ_JBHXTJ010000061.1:0-38634 GCF_042677525.1 Streptomyces sp. NPDC127114 | reverse complement strand
ATGGGCGCGGGCCTGGTCGCGGTGGTGGGTCCAGTGCAGCGCGCGGTCGGCGAGCAGCGTCAGCAGCATGGCGAAGGATAGGGCCCAGACGGCGGGTTGCGCCGCTAGCGTGCTGTTCGAACCTGTCGTCCAGGCGAGGACCTGCCGTTGTACACCGTGTGAGACACCCCGAGAGCTGATCGGTCGCGCGTCGCGCAGTTGCGCCGCGCTGCTTCTTGCTGCGGATTTCTCACACTGAAACCGGTGTACTCCTGTGCTCACCAACTGGGTCGTCATGCCCACCTGCCTGCCGCTCGTCCTCCGTCGCTGCCACACGTGCGCGTCCGAACGCTTCCGGGCGAACGGCAAGTTCCGCGTCAACGCCAACCACAAGCGCCTCGACGCCTGGCTCCTCGTGCTCTGCACCGGCTGCGGGGAGACGGCGAAGCTCACGCTCTTCGAGCGGACGAACGTGCGCTCCGTACGACCCGGTCTCCTGGACCGGCTCCACGCCAACGACCTCGGCCTGGCGGCCGAGCTGCTGCAGGATCCGGCCGTGCAGCGCCGCAACCGCATCGCCCTCGACTGGGGCGGCGCCTGGCGCCTCGACACCGGCGGGTCCGACCACCCGGACCGCGAGGTCCTGGATGTCTCGGTCCGCTTCACGGCACGGATCCCGGTCCGGCCCGTGCGGCTGATCGCCGAGGGCTGCGGACTCTCCCGGGCCGAGACCGAGCGACTGGTCGAGGAGGGAAAGCTCGTCTCGGCGATCCGCCTGAACGGCAAGACCACCGGCGACTTCACCTTCACGCTCAAGCGCTGAGCCCCGGGCACCCGGGTCGGGCGGCCCGGGAGCCGGCCCGCCGGGGCGCGGCGGCGACACCCGCGTGGCTCTCGCCGCCGCGTACCGGGGGGCCACGGGGCCGAGGGCCCGCCAGGCCCAGTGCCCGCCGGGCCGCCAGGCCTCCGGGGCCGCCAGGCCTCCGGGGCCGCCAGGCCTCCGGGGCCGCCAGGCCTCCGGGGCCGCCAGGCCTCCGGGGCCGCCAGGCCGAGGGGGCCGCCAGGCCGAGGGGGCCGCCAGGCCGAGGGGGCCGCCAGGCCTCCGGGGCCGCCAGGCCTCCGGGGCCGCCAGGCCTCCGGGGCCGCCAGGCCTCCGGGGCCGCCAGGCCGAGGGGGCCGTCAGGCCGAGGGGGCCGCCGGGGCCTCCGGGGCCACCGGGCCGAGGGGGCCGTCAGGCCGAGGGAGCCACCGAGCCCCGGCCCCTCACCCCTCCCGGTGCCCGCCGGGCCGCCAGGCCTCCGGGGCCACCAGGCCGAGGGGCCGTCAGGCCGAGGGGCCGTCAGGCCGAGGGAGCCACCGGGCCCCGGCCCCTGGGGGCTGAGGGGCGAGGGCTGGGGCTGCGTCCGGTGTTCAGTCGAACCAGCGGTCGCGGGCCAGTTCCGCCGTGCGGGACGGGTCCTCCAGGAGGGCCGCCACCTCGAAGCGGCGGGGCCATTGGCCCGCGGCCCAGGCCAGGCCCGCGGCGACGCCCTCCAGGGTGGCGGCGTGGACCACGCCGTCCGCCGTGCGGCGCCAGTCGAGTTCGACGCCGGCGGCCCGCAGCTCCTCGTGCTCGACGTACGTGGCCGGGGTCGCCGGGCCGAGCAGCGCGTGCACCGACGGCGGCACCTCGTGCTCCTCGCCCACCGTCGTGACCTCGGCCTCCACCGCCTCGCTCAGGCGGCGGACCTGGAACAGCTCGGCGAGGTCGGCCGCCCGGGACGGGGCGACCGGGAGGAGCGGCAGGCCGGCCGCGAGCGGCAGGAGGTCGGGCGCGTCCGCGACCAGGGCCTCGGCCGCGTCGACCACCACCAGCGCGCCGTCCACGACCGCGCGCAGCTCGTCGGGCAGGGTGACCTGCTCGGGGTCCAGGTCGGCCAGCGCCGTGTACAGGGCGTGCAGCTGGGCGCCGGACACCTCGCGGGACGGGTCGGCGAGCCGGCCCAGGAGCTCCGCGGCGCCGCCCGGCTCGTCCAGGAGGGCCGGAACGGACGTACGGACGCCCAGGGCCCGCAGGACCTGCTCGTCCTCGAAGCCCGTCGCGTCCGCGGAGTCGTACAGGCCGATGAGGAGCGGGTCCGTGCCGGCGGCCCGCAGGCCCGCCGGACGCCGGCCGTCGAGCACCGGGTGGTCCCGCAGCCACCAGGCGGTGTACGGGCGGACGGTGTCCGTCGTGCCGTCGGGCAGCAGCACCCGCACGGGCTGCGTCAGGGCGTCCCGCAGCGGCGGCTTGGCCAGCAGTGCCAGCGCCCGCGGCCAGGCGTCGTCGTCGACCAGGTCCAGGTCCCGTACGGCCACGATCTCGGTCGCCACCGGCGGCACCGGGGTCTCCGGCAACCGGTCCAGGACGTCCTCGCACCACACGTCGACGGCGTCGAGCAGTCCCGCGTCGTCCGGCTCCGCGAAGTCGCCCTCGCGCGGCTCCAGCTCGTCCGGGTCGAGGACCAGATCGGTGGCCCGCACCAGCTGGAAGTCCGCGAGCACACCGCACGCCGCGAGCGGCTGCTCACCCCACCGTGCGGCCAGGTCCGCGTCCACGAACGGGAGTTCGCCCTCGCGCATCACGGACGCGAACGCGGAGCCGGGCAGCACGAGTTCGCCCGCCGGCGCGAGCTCCCCGTCCTCGTCGGGCAGCGCGAGCGCGCCCAGCCACGGCTCGTCGCCGGGGGCCAGGTCGGCGTCCCGTACGAGGGCGAGGACGGTCTCGGCGAGCTCGTCCGCGTCCAGGGTGTCGGCGTCCTCGTCCCAGATCTCGCCCGCGTCGAGCGAGGCGGCGACCGCCGCCCGCACCTGCGGCGTGGTGAGCACGGCGCGCGGTGTGGCCGGGACGGCGCCGAGCTTCTCCAGGATCGGGTGGGCGGCGTCCGGGTGGGCGACCTTCAGGCCGAGCCGGGCCAGGTCGACGGGCGTGTGGTCCTGCGGCAGCAGGACCTGGCGCGGGCCGATGGTCGTGCGGACGCGGGCGGCGGGCGGGGCCGCGCCCTCGGCCTCCTCGGCGCCCTCCGTGAGTGCGTCGGCCTCGACGGCCCGGGCGCCCGACTCCGGGCCCATCAGCGGCACCGGCAGGCCCGACAGCCGGTCCGGGTCGACACCCGCGAGCGAGTCGTAGAGCCGCCACCACCACTCCGGGCCGCGGTCCACGCCCGCGAGCCGGTCGACCGCCTCCGTCAGCGGCAGCCGGCCCACGCCGAGCGTCCGCAGCTCCGTACGGCGTTCCAGGCCGGCCGGCAGCAGCGTCGGGAACACCTCGGCGAGCACCGCGACGGTCTCCGCGCCAGCGCCCTCGACGACCTCCGCCTCGATCGGCCGCAGCGCCGGCAGGTCCTCGGACGCGGCGGCCGGCGCCAGGAACGCCACCCGCGGCAGCCGCTCGAGGACGGCGGCGCGCAGCGCGCCGTCCAGGGCGCCCTTGCCGAGCGGGCCGGGCACGAGGTCGAGGGTGCCGGTGGTCACCGGCCGCCACTCGGCGAGCAGCTCGGCGTACGCGTCGCCCGCCCGCTCCACCAGGAAGTCGGTGAGCGGCCCGGGCGCCGGGTGGCGGCGGGCGGTGTCCAGCGGGAAGGAGGCGATGAGCAGGGCGGGGATGCCGAGCGGCTCGTCGGTGGGGGTCGGGGCGTGGACGACGGGCGCGGTGGCCGGGAACCGCGGCGCGCCGTCCGCGTCCACGGGGACGGCCCAGGTGACCGACCAGTGCGGGCGCAGGCGTTCCTCGACGGGACGGTCCTTGAGCAGGGCCGGGTCGAGCGGTCCGCCGTGGCTGACGGTGCGCCAGCGGCGCGGGCCGGTGGCCGAGTCGGCGATGTGGACGTAGCCGCCCTCGGCGGTGCGGGTGAGGGTGCGGACGGCGCCGTCCGCGGTCTCGACGACGACCTCGGTCAGACCGGGCAGGGTGAGCAGCAGGGCGTCGTCGACGGCCGCGAGCAGCCGCTCGGCGAGGTCGACGGCGGCGGCGTCGCGCAGCGGCAGGACGACGACCGTGTCGTAGCCCTCGGGCGCGGTGCCCTCGGCGGGCAGCGGGAGCCGGAGCAGCGGTACGTGGCCCTCGCGGCGGCGCAGTTCGTCGCCGAGTCCCGGGCTGTGCCGGGCGGTCTCCGCGGCGAGCGCGCGGGCCTCCGCGAGGGACCAGCGGACGCCGCCGTGACGGCCGAGGACGGCGGGCTCGTCGGTGACGGCGAGCACGGCGGCGAAGCCGACGCCGAAACGGCCGACGGCGCCGGTGTCGCGGTCGGTGCGCTTGGCGGAGGCACGGAGGGTGGACAGCGACTCGACGCCGGTCGCGTCGAGCGGGGCGCCGGTGTTGGCGGCGGCGAGGACCGCCGGGCCGTCGGCGTCGGCCGGGTGCAGGGTGAGGCGGAGCCGGCCGGTGACGCCGGCGCGGCGGGCGGCGTCGGAGGCGTTCTGGGCGAGCTCGACCACGAGTCGGTCGCGGTAGCCGCCGAGGACGAGGTCCTCCTCGGCGTTGGCGTCCTCCCGGAAGCGGGCCGGGCCCGCGCCCCACGCGTCGAGCACGCCTCTGCGGAGCCGTGCGGTACCGAAGGGGTCGGTTCCGTCGGTCGACGTCCTGACGCTGACGCTCACGTCTGACTCCACTCTGCGGGACGGGGAAGTGGCCGGTGCCCGAAGGTACCGTGCCCCGTCCCGCCCCGACGCCCGGGGCACGTCCGGCCCCAGGGGGCGCGCGGAGGCACCCACGCGCCGGGGGCGCGCCCGCACTCCCGTGGGGCCCGCAGGGCCCCTGCCAGGGCCTACGAGGGCCCCAGGGCGTACGAGTGGCCCGGGGACCAACGAGCGGCCCAGGGGGCTGCGAGTGGCCCGGGGACCAACGAGCGGCCCGGGGACCAACGAGCGGCCCAGGAACCTACGAGCAGCCCAGGAACCTACGAGCGGCCCAGGGATCCACGAGCGACCCAGGGACCTACGAGTGCCCAGGGTCGGGGCCTACGAGCGCCCAGGGACCTACAAGTGGCCCAGGAACCTACGAGCGGCCCAGGGACCTACGAGTGGCCCAGGTCCTCCGACGCGTCCGGTTCCGTCGTCGAGCCGGAGTCCTTCGCCGGGCGGAGGGGGAACTCGTCGGCCGCCATCGAGTCGAGGACCGGCGGCGCCGGGCGCGGGGGCTTCGGCATGACCGCGGCCTCGGAGTGGCCGCCGCAGCCGTACGCGAGGGAGACGACGCGGCCGTCGGCCGGGGAGAACTCGTTCGCGCACACGCCGAAGGCCTGCTTCAGGGAGCCGGCGATCGGCACCAGGAAGGCACAGGACTGGCAGCTCGCCGGCGCCGCCTGGGCCATCGGGGTCTTCGCGCCGAAGGCCTCGTCCCAGCGGTCCGCGGCGATGTGCAGGCCGTAGCGGGACAGCACCCGGGCGCGGCGCATGCCGAGCTCCTCGGCGACCGCCGTGATGGCGCCGCGGGACGGCGTGCGGGAGGTGAGCTCGGCGTCCTCCTCGTCGAGGTGGTCCTCCATCTCCTCGGAGACGGCCGAGTTCGGCGGCGGCGCGTCCTCGCCCGACCAGCCGGGCTCCAGGCGCAGGTCGTCCTGCTCGGTGGGCAGCAGGTCGCCGGGGCCCATGTCGCCGGGCCGCAGCCGCTCGCTCCACGGCACCCACTCGGGCGCGAGGAGCGCCTCGGAACCGGGCAGCAGGACGGTTTCGTCGAGCGTGACGTTCTTGGCGCGGGAGGCCCGCGTCACGGTGACCGCCCAGCGCCAGCCCCGGTAGCCGGGCTCCTTGCACTCGAAGAAGTGCGTGACGACCCGGTCACCCTCGGCGACGACCTCCACGTGCTCGCCGACGACGCCGGGCGCGGCGGCCTCCTCGGCCGCCTCCCTCGCGAGGTCTACCGCCTCGGCGCACAGACGGTCGGGGGTACGCGTGGCTCGCGGGGTACGCGGGGTACGGCTTCGCGTCGTCGCAGCACTCACAGGTCTCGCTTCTCTCCTACGCCGTCTCACGGGTGCGCCGGCCGAGGAGCGGGAGCGAGCGGGAGCGAAGTCCCGGGCGGTGGTACGGAGCGGACCAGAGGGCCGCATCGACGTCCACGCCCGACAAGTCTCGCGTGCTTCTCGCGCGTCTCGGGCACACCTATCGTCATCCATTCTGCGGGATGCCGAAGAGGCGCGCGGCCGAGAACATCCGCCGGTGGCGCGCTACGCACGCTACCCCGTTCGCAGCGCTCAGCCCACCTGCGCGCCCCAAGTGGCCCGCATCGCGGACCGCGGCGGGCCGCCGCGGACGGCTCGCGGGCCGCGTCAACGGTTCGCGGGACCGGCGCGTGGGGCACTATGACGGAGTGGCAGCCGCACGGTCTTCCGCACGATCCCACGATCATGCCGGGCCGCTCAGCCGAGCGGGCCGGAAGCTCGGCCGCGCCCTGCACCTGCCCTTCACCGGCACCGCGAAGGGCATCAGGAAGGCCACCCACGCGCACGGCGCGGGCGAGTCGGGGCTCGGCAAACTGATCGAGCTGCACGCCGTCAACGGCGCCGGCGACGTCATGATCACCGTCGCCCTCGCCTCCACCGTCTTCTTCTCCGTGCCCACCGACGAGGCGCGCGGCCGGGTCGCGCTCTACCTCGCGATCACGATGCTCCCCTTCACCCTGCTCGCGCCCGTCGTCGGCCCGCTCCTCGACCGCGTCCCGCACGGCCGCCGCGCGGCCATGGCGGCCGCGATGCTGACGCGGGCCGCCCTCGCCCTCCTCATGTCGGGCGCGGTCGCCACCGGCGGGCTCCAGCTGTACCCGGCGGCGCTCGGCGTCCTCGTCGCCTCCAAGGCGTACGGAGTGGTGCGCAGCGCCGTCGTGCCACGACTGCTGCCGCCGAACTTCTCCCTCGTGAAGGCGAACTCGCGGGTGACGCTCGCCGGCCTGCTCGCCACCGGGATCGCCGCGCCGATCGGGGCCGGGCTCCAGCAGATCGGCCCGGGCTGGCCGCTGTACGGGGCGTCCGCGCTGTTCCTGCTCGGCACGTACTGGGCGCTGCGGATGCCGCACAAGGTGGACTCGGCGAAGGGCGAGCGGCGGGCCCACCTGCTGACCCACGGCGAGAAGAAGCCGAGCCTGCGGACGGTCGGCCCGGCGGTCCTGCACGGGCTCCAGGCGAACGCCTCGCAGCGCATGCTGTCCGGTTTCCTGATCTTCTTCCTGGCGTTCCTGCTGCGGGTGCACCCGCTGCCGGGGCAGAGCGCGGCGGTGTCGCTCGGCATGGTGGCCGTGGCGGCGGGCGTCGGCAACGCGTGCGGCACGGCCGTCGGCTCGCTCCTGAAGGAACGGGGCCACGGGCCAGAAGTGATCATCGCCACGATGGTGTCGACCGTCCTCGCCACGGCGATCTGCGCGGCGGTCTTCTTCGGCGGCCTGATGGTGGCCGTGCTCGGCGCAGTGGCCGGCCTGACCCAGGCGCTGTCGAAGCTCTCGCTCGACGCGCTGATCCAGCGCGACGTGCCGGAGTCCGTCCGGACCTCGGCCTTCGCCCGCTCGGAGACGGCACTCCAGATGGCCTGGGTGGTGGGCGGCGCCATCGGCATCTCCCTCCCGCTGAACGGAACCGTCGGCATGTCGGTGGCCGCGGGCATCCTGGCCCTGGGCGCGTCCCTGTCGGTACGGGGCCTGCTGACGGCGGCCCGCCGCCAGTCCCGCAGGGGGCGGGGCGACCCGCAGAAGGCGAAGGTGGCGTAGTGCGGCGGCCGGGGCCCGGGCGGCGTAGCCCGGACGCGGCACGCCGTACCCCCGCGTGGCGCGGGCGCGGCGGCCCGATAGCCTTCGGCCCATGACCGTTGCGTTCCTGACCCGTAAGCGCCGCCGGGCCGCCGTGGCCCTCGGGGCCGTCTCCGCCGGGCTCCTCGTTCTCTCCGCCTGCGACAAGCCGTCCCCGGTCGCCACCGTGACGGTCGGCTCCTCGTCCGTGAACTCCGAGGCCGCCTGCTACGACAAGGACGGCCTCCCCGACAAGCAGATCACCGCCTGCCTCAACAAGAAGGCCGGCGAGTCGATCTCCGCCGACCCCTCCGACAAGATCCGCTTCGGCGTCGACCCGGAGGTCGCCGAGAAGGGCTGGACGATCTTCCTCAACGGCACGAACGCCGAGCCGGAGCCGTTCAAGAAGACCTACCGGACCATCCCGGCCAGCGCGTTCTTCGCCAGCCAGACGGGCGAGTCCACGGACAAGACGCAGGTCGCCATCGTGGAGACCAACGCCGACAACAAGAAGGTCGTCGGCATCTGGTCCTTCGAGCTGACGAAGCAGGACTGAATCCGGCCTTGACCCGCCGGATCCTCGTCGTGACGGCCGTGGCGGCGGAGGCGGACTCCGTCACCGGCGGCCTCACGACCCCTGAACCGGGCGCGGACACGATCCCGCTGCCCGGCGGTTTCGCGCTGCGCCGCCACAGCGGTACGAGCCTGGTGGACGTCCTCGTCGCGGGCGTCGGCCCCGCCGCGGCCGCCGCCGCCACCTCGACCGCACTCGCGCACGCCCACGCGCACGCGGCGCCCCTCACGCGCCCGTACGACCTCGTCGTCTCCGCCGGGATCGCCGGCGGCTTCCTCCCGCACGCCCCGATCGGGACCGTCGTCGTGTCCGACGCCGTCGTCGCGGCCGATCTCGGCGCGCAGACGCCCGACGGCTACCTGGCCGTCGAGGAGCTCGGCTTCGGGCGGTCGGCGCACCCGGTGGCCCCCGAGCTGACCGGGGCCGTCGCCAAGGCGCTCGCGGACGGCGGGCTGCCGCACGCCGTCGGGACGGTGCTCACCGTGTCGACGGTCACCGGCACCGCCGAGCGGGCGGCCGAGCTGGCGGGGCGTCACCCCCGAGCCGTCGCCGAGGCGATGGAGGGCTTCGGCGTGGCGGAGGCCGCCGCCGCGTACGGCCTGCCCGTCGTCGAGATCCGGGCCGTGTCGAACGCCGTCGGCCCGCGCGACCGTGCCGCCTGGCGGATCGGCCAGGCCCTGGACGCGCTGCGGCACGCCTTCCAGCTGATCGGTCGGACCGTTTTCGTGGAGCCGGAGGAGTCCTCGTCGTGCCCAAGCTGAAGATCGCCTACTCGCCCTGCCCGAACGACACCTTCGTCTTCGACGCGTGGGCCCACGGCCGGGTCGCCGGCGCCCCGCGGCTCGACGTGACCTTCGCCGACATCGACCTGACCAACGGGTGGGCGGAGCGCGGCGACGCCCCGTACGACGTCCTGAAGGTCTCGTACGCGGTGCTGCCGTGGATCCTCGACGAGTACGCGCTGCTGCCCTGCGGCGGGGCCCTGGGCCGCGGCTGCGGCCCGCTCGTGCTGACCAGGGAGGCGGGCGACCCGGCGGACCTCGCCGGGAGGACGGTCGCGGTGCCGAGCGAGCGTTCGACGGCCTACCTGCTGTTCCGGCTGTGGGCCGCGGACATGGTCCCGGGCGGCGTCGGCGAGGTCGTCGTCCTGCCGTTCCACGAGATCATGCCGGCCGTGCGCGACGGCAAGGTGGACGCCGGGCTCGTCATCCACGAGGCCCGCTTCACGTACCGGAACTACGGCCTGCACGCGCTCGCCGACATGGGCGAGCACTGGGAGCACACCACCGGCCTGCCGATCCCGCTCGGCGCGATCGTCGCACGCCGCTCGCTCGGCGAGGACACGCTGCGGCTGCTCGCCGAGTCGGCGCGCGCATCGGTCCGGATGGCCTGGGACGACCCGTCCGTCTCCCGCCCGTACGTACTCGAGCACGCGCAGGAGATGGACCCGAAGGTGGCCGATCAGCACATCGGTCTCTACGTCAACGAGTTCACCGCCGACCTCGGCGAGACCGGCTACGCGGCGGTGCGCGGGCTGCTCACGCGCGCGGCGGCCGAGGGACTCGTACCGCCCCTCGGCCCGCACGCGCTGAAGTTCCCGTAGCGGATCAGACGTCGAGCTGGTCCGCCACCGCCCGCAGCAGGCCCGCGATCTTCTTGCCGTGGACCTTGTCGGGGTAGCGGCCGCGCTCCAGCATCGGCGTGATGTTCTCCAGGAGCGTGGTGAGGTCCTGCACGATGGACGCCAGTTCGTCGGGCTTACGGCGCTGCGCCGCGGCGACGGACGGGGTCGGGTCGAGGACCGTGACGGAGAGCGCCTGGTCGCCGCGCTGGCCGGCGACCACGCCGAACTCCACGCGCTGCCCCGGCTTCAGGGCGTCGACTCCGGCGGGGAGCACCGACGAGTGCACGAAGACGTCACCGCCGTCGTCGCGGGAGAGAAAGCCGAAGCCCTTCTCGCTGTTGAACCATTTGACCTTGCCGGTAGGCACGTCCGTTCCTCGTCCTCGTACTCGATGGGTGCGCCGGGATCCCGGCTCTGTGGCAAACGCTCTTCGCTCTATCTCAGGAAAGAGATACAGCGGGTCACCGATGCTCACCGAGACCCGCCGGCACCAAGGCTAATGGGCTGAGGCCCGGTGACAAGACGTCCCCGGTCCGTTCCCTCCGGCCTGGGAACTACCCTGGCCGAATGCACAGTGAAACCCCTTCGGCCCCGACTTCGGCCGCGACGGACGACCGTGCTCCCGGTGACGGCCTCGTCCGCGCCGGTGCCGTCGTCTTCATCGTCGGCGCGGTCGCGACCCTGGTCACGGTGGCTCCGCTCTTCCTCGGATCCGATCCGTTCCCGACGGTCGCCTACCTGGTGTCGATGCTCATGGGCGTCGGCTTCCTGATCGCCGGCGCGGGCGTGCTCCGCTCGATCGCCGCCGGGCGCCGCCGGGCGCGCGCCGTGCAGGCGGCGACGGCTCAGCCCAGGTAGCCCTCCCACCAGGGCCGGAAGTCCGTCAGGTCGGCGAGGACGACGTCCGCGCCGGCCGCCCGCAGCTCCTCCGGGGCGCACGGCCCGGTGGCCACGGCCACCGACAGGGCGCCCGCGGTGAGGGCGCCGCGCACGTCACCCGTGTGGTCGCCGACGTACACCGTGGCGCCGTGCGCGCGCAGGGCCTCCGCCTTGCCCTCCGCCCACAGGTCGCCGACGACGGCGTCCGGCTCGATGCCGAGGTGGGCCAGGTGCAGCTTGGCGTGCGGCTCGTTCTTCGCCGTGACGACGATCGTCCGGCCGCCCGCCTCGCGAACGGCTTGAATCGCATCCCGCGCGCCGGGCATGGGGACGGTCGGCTCGATGGCGTGCACGCCGTAGAACTCGCGGTAGCGCGTCACCATGGCCGGCACCTGCTCCTGCGGGAACCAGTGGGCGAGCTCGTGGGCCAGCGGCGGGCCGAGACGGGAGACGACCAGGTCGGCGTCGATCGGCACGCCGACGGCGGCGGAGAAGGCCTCGAAGGCGGCCTTGATGCCGGGGCGGGTGTCGAGGAGGGTCAGGTCCAGGTCGAAGCCGACGGTGGGTGCGCTCTCGGTCACGGTCATGGGGGCCATTGTGCCCGTGTGTTCGAAAACGGCCCCTGTCTAGACTGAGCCGGGCCTTCCGCTTAGCGAAGCCTTACCGAACCACCGAACCGCCGACCGACCGCCGAGCCGCCGACCGAACCGGCGACCCGCCGAGCCGTCTCCCCGTACCTCCGATGGGTGTCCATGTCCGCCACACGCTCCCGACGCGCCGGCCGGCGCGTCGTCGCGACCACGGCGGCCGGCGTCGCCCTGTTCCTCGCGATCCTGCTCAGTCTCGCGGTCGGTGCCCGGGCCGTGCCGCCCGCCACCGTCCTCGACGCGCTGCTGCACGGCGCCACCGGCGACGACGCGGAGGTCGTCCGGCAGCTCCGCGTGCCGCGCACGCTGATCGGCCTCATGGTCGGCGCGGCGCTCGCGCTCGCCGGGACCGCGCTGCAGGGCATCACCCGCAACCCGATCGCCGACCCCGGCATCCTCGGCATCAGCCAGGGCGCCTCGGTCGGCGTCGTCCTCGCCATCGCCTTCGCCGGGGTGCACACGCTCACCGGCTACGTGTGGTTCGCCTTCGCGGGCGCCGCGCTGGCCTCCGTCGCCGTCTACGCCATCGCGTCGAGCGGCCGGGGTGGGGCGACGCCGGTGAAGCTGGCGCTCGGCGGGGCCGCGATCAACGCGCTGCTGCTGTCGGTGACGACCGGCGTGCTGACGACGAAGGCCTCGGCGCTCGACGAGTTCCGGTTCTGGCAGATCGGCTCGCTCGACGGCCGGGACGCCCACATCGTCGGCCAGATCTGGCCCTTCCTGCTGGTCGGCGCGGTCCTGGTGGTCGCCGTCGCGCGCGGGCTCGACGCGCTCGCACTCGGCGAGGACGTCGCCAAGGGCCTCGGGCAGCGCGTCGCGACCGTACGGATCGTCGGCGGCGTCGGCGCGACCGTACTGACCGGCGCGGGAGTCGCCGCCGCCGGGCCCATCGCGTTCGTCGGCCTCGCCGTACCGCACATCGCCCGCGCGGTCGTCGGCTCCGACCACCGCTGGGTACTGCCGATGGCGGCGCTCATCGGGCCGGTGATGCTGCTCGTGTCGGACGTGCTCGGCCGCATCCTGTTCCCGCCGGGCGAGGTCCCGGCGGGCGTGATGACGGCGCTGATCGGCGTGCCGTTCCTGGTGACGCTCGTGCGACGGAAGGCGGTGCCGGCATGACGGCGACCACGTCCACGACGACCACCGCCCCCGCGGGCCGGGTCCGCCCGTACGGCTACGCGCTCGTCCGCGCCGGACGCGCCTCCTTCCTGGTGCACCGGCGCTCGGCGCTGGCCGCCGCGGCCCTCGTGGTGCTCCTGGCCGCCGTCTCGGTCGCGTCCCTGTCCGTCGGCGAGCGTTTCGTCGCGCCGGGCGAGGTCCTCGACGTCCTCGTCGGCGACGGCACGTCCTTCGTGGTCGAGGAGCTGCGGCTGCCGCGGCTCGTGACCGGCCTGATGGTCGGAGCCGCGTTCGGGATCGCGGGCGCGCTCATCCAGACCGTCGCCCGCAACCCGCTCGCCAGCCCCGACGTCATCGGCATCAGCCAGGGCGCGGGCGCCGTGACGGTCGCCGCGATGACCTTCGGCCTCGCCTCGTACGAGGTCATCCCGTACGTGTCGATCGCCGGCGGTCTCCTCGCCGCCGCGCTCGTCTACGTGTTCGCGTGGCGCGGCGGGCTGCACGCCACCCGCTTCGTCCTGATCGGCATCGGCTTCGCCATCGCCCTGCGCTCGCTGACCCACCTGTTCATGACGAAGGGCGACTACCTGGTCGCCCAGCAGGCCCAGATCTGGATGACCGGCTCCCTCAACGGGCGCGGCTGGGACGAGTCGGCGCCGCTGCGCTGGACGCTCCTCGCGATGCTGCCGGCGGTGCTGTGGGCGGCGCGATCGCAGCGGACGGTGTCGCTCGACGACGACACGGCGACGGCGCTCGGCGTACGGCTCGGGCGGGTGCGGCTCGGCCTGGTGACCGTGGGCGTGGTCCTGGCGTCGGTCGCGACGGGCGTGGCAGGACCGGTCGACTTCGTCGCCCTCCTGGCCCCGCAGATCGCCCGCCGCGTCACCCGCACGGCGCAGATCCCGCTGCTGTGCTCGGCGCTCCTCGGCGCGCTGGTCGTGGTCGCCGCCGACGTGCTCGGCAGGCGGCTCTTCGCGCCCACCGAACTGCCGGTGGGTGTCCTGACGGCGGCGGTCGGCGCCCCGTACCTGATCTGGCTGATCGTACGCAGCCGTGGAGTGGGAGGCAGTCGTTGAGCAGGCTGAGCACACGGGAGCTGACGCTCGCGTACGAGGAGCGGACCGTCGTCCACGAGCTCGACCTGGTGATCCCCGACGGCAAGGTGACCGTCATCGTCGGCCCGAACGCGTGCGGCAAGTCGACCACCCTGCGGGCCCTCGGCCGGCTCCTCAGGCCCAGGGGCGGCGCGGTCCTGCTGGACGGCGAGGAGCTGGCGAAGGTCCCGACGAAGCGGATCGCCCAGAAGATCGGCCTGCTGCCGCAGACGCCCGTCGCGCCGGAGGCCATCACGGTCGCCGACCTCGTGGCCCGCGGCCGGCAGCCGCACCAGGCGTGGTGGAAGCAGTGGTCGGAGGAGGACGAGCGGGCCGTCGTCGACGCCATGGCGCGTACGGACGTGAGCGCGCTGTCCCACCGCTCGGTGGACGAGCTGTCCGGCGGCCAGCGCCAGCGGGTGTGGATCGCGATGGCCCTGGCCCAGGAGACCGACCTCCTCCTGCTCGACGAGCCGACCACCTACCTGGACATCGCCCACCAGGTGGAGGTCCTCGACCTGGTCCGCCGCCTCAACCGCGCCCGCGGCCGCACGGTCGTCGTCGTCCTCCACGACCTGAACCAGGCGGCCCGCTACGCCGACCACCTGGTGGCCATGAAGTCCGGCCGCGTGGTCGCCGAGGGCCCGCCGTCCGAGGTCGTCACGGCGGACCTCGTACGCGAGGTCTTCGGCCTGGACTCGGTGGTGGTCCCGGACCCGGTGACGGGCTCACCGCTGGTGGTACCGGGGGCACCGTGGGAAGCGGACACACCCGCTGAGCTGCACTCCAATGGTGCAGCACCACCTGCATGACCGCTGCGCCGGCGCCACGCTGAGCCCATGGAACGCCGGACCAAGGTCACGGTGCACCCACCGGACAGCCGGGGCCTGCGCAGGGTCAGCATCGCCGGCGAGACGGTCGGCAGCGCCTGGTCACTGCGAGAACTGCGACGCATCCTCCGCCGCTACGGATTTCCCGATCACGTGGACCTGGACGACAGGTCCCGCGTGTACTGGCAGGGCGGCGGCAGCGATGTCTGGCCCGACCGCACGCCGGCCAGACGCGCGACGATCGGACTCCTTGTGGCGGGGCTCGTGGGCGGCTGGATCCTGCTGACGGTCATCGGCAAGACGGACGCCTTCGACGCGCTGACCTTCGCGGGGCGGATCACGGGTTTCGTGTTCCTCCTCGGCGGGGTCACGGAGGCTGCCGCGGCGGTGGCGGCCATGGACTATTGGGGCAAGCGGAGCCTGCGGATCTCCGGGACGATCGTGCTCCTCGGCGTCGTCATCGCACTGACGGTCTCGACGATTCTGGTCTTCCTGTGGCTCGAGGAGATGGAGTTCACGCCGTACATGCTGGCCGTGTTCCCACTGTTCGGCTGGTCACTGTGGGCGCTGTCGGTGATGGTCCGGAACAAGGTGTGGCGCGGCACTCCGCATCCGACGAAGATCGCGGCCGGGGTGACGGCCACCGCACTGCTCGCGGCGGTGAACCTCGCCTACTCGTCGGTGTACCAGCCGACGGCGGCACCGGCGAACCTGTCCTTCAAAGTACGGTTCGGAACGCCTCGTGCGGACCCCGAGCGGCCGGTCGTCCACGTTCCGCTGTCGCTCCAACTGGAGAACACCGGCTCCGTTCCGGTGTACATCCTCGTAGACAACTGGGCTGTGTACGGGCGCACCGCGCGGTTCTTCGAGAAGAGCACGGAGTTTCGGGACCGTCGACAAGAGCTGGGGCGAGCCGAGAGCGACCTGGCGCGCAACGTCGGGTCCGTCGAGTGGGTGGCTCTCGCGGTGGGACCGTTCAGCGGCCCCGGAACCTGGTACGAGCCGGGTGAGTCGTACAGCGAGGAGAAGGTCGTCGAGGTGGCCAGGAACGCGAAGTTCGACATGCTTGACGCCGATCTGGACGCCATGGTCATGCGCAAGGACCGCGGCCGGATCGACTTGGACGAGTTCTCCACGGGATGGTTCTCGTGGGAGAAGGAATCGCGGTTCTACTGCCCACCGAAGGACTGTGACGACCTGCTCATTCACAACGCACAGGTCACCTACAACAACAATCTCGTCAACATCACGCGGAAGCCGCGATACGTGACCGCGTGGTGGGGCGCCAGTCCGACCGACTCCAACTGGAACGCCTTCGTCTCCACGTACAAGGGCAAGGGTTACATCGGTGACCCGGCCAGCGACGAGGACGCTGCCACGGAGTCGGATCGGTTCGATCTGTTCTCCGTGACCGGCGACGCCGTCATCCCCTTCGCGGCCGTCGTGAACCCGCGCCCCTGAGACCTCACCGCCGCCGCGACCGCCACAGCAGGAACAGGGCCGACGCGATCGCCGCCGCACGGAGGGTCCAGGGCCAGGTGGCGGAGACGGCGGCGCCCATGGCCTCGCCGCCCGGGGCCACCGGGTCGCCCCAGCGGCCCTCGACGCGGCCCCAGAGCCAGACCATGGCCGCGGTGGCGACCGCGCCGGGCAGGACGAGGACGGCGGTGCGGCGCTCGCGGGAGGCGTAGGCGAGGAGCCAGCCCGCGGCGAGCGGGACGAGGGAGCCGACGGCCGCGCCGACGAGGAGGAGCACGGCGGCGGCCAGCAGGAGCGGGCTGCCCAGGCGCAGGCCGCGGAGGCGGGCGGTGCGGGCGGGCGCCGCCGCCTCGTCGGTCGCGTCCTCCGGACCGTCCTCCGGCTCCTCGTCCGCCTCCTCGTCCTCCGCGGGCGGGGGCTTCAGGAGCTCCGGGATCTCCACGCCGCCGATGAAGCCGGCGACCGCACCGGTCTCCGTGGCGCCGTCCTGCCACCAGTCCGCCGGGCGCGGCTCGGGGAGGGCGGCGGAGGTGCGGTCGGGGCGGTCGGGGCCGCTCTGGCGCGGGACCGGCGAGGGCGCCGAGGGTGCCGAAGGGGCAGCCGGCCTCGACGGAGGTGGCGGGGACGCGCGGTCCACGACCTCGTCCGGCGTACCGAGGGCGTCGAGGATGCCCCGTACCGCCTCGCCCCTCACCTCGCGGCGGCGTTCGATCTCGTCGCGCAGGCCCGACACCAGCTCGCGGCGCTCCGCCGCCGGGAGCTGACGCTGCTGCGCCAGATCGCCCACCCGGCTCAGATAGTCGAAGACCAAGCGGTCGTTCTCGTTCCCCACGGCACGACGGTAGCGCCTGCGCAGGGGCTAACGTGGTGCGGATGGGGATCGGTGAGCTCGACCGGGAGGCGCACGTGCCCGAAGGAACTGCCGTCGGCAGCGCGGCGGACGGCACCGGCGCCGCGCCGCGCACGCTCGCGGAGGCGCTGCGCGCCGGTGGCGACGAGGCGCTGGCCGCGCTGCTGCGCGCCCGCCCGGACCTGCTGTCGCCCGTCCCGAACGACCTGACGCAGCTCGCCACCCGGGCCGGCACGCGCGGCTCGGTCGTCCGCGCCCTGGAGCGGCTCGACCGCTTCGCCCTCCAGACGGCCGAAGCGCTCGCCGTGGCCCCCGACCCCGCCCCGTACCCCGTGCTCCTCGCCCTGCTCACCGGCGACGACGGACACGACGACGCCCCCGAGATCGAGGCGGCGCTGCCGCGCGCCGTCGCCCTGCTGCGCGAGCAGGCGCTGGTGTGGGGCGACGACGAGCGGCTGCGGCTGGTGCGCACCGCCCGCGAGCTGCTCGCGCCCTCGCCGCAGCACCCCTCGCCCACCGGGCTCGGCCCTTCGGTCGCGGAGGCGACTGCGGGCATGTCGCCGGGCCGCCTCCAGGAGATCATCGCGGCGGCCGGGCTGCCCCCGACGCACGACCCGGTGTCGGCGGTCGCGGCACTGACGGAGCTGTTCACGGACCGTACGAGGATGGCGGCGCTGCTCGACACCGCGCCGCCCGACGCGCTCGCCGTCCTCGACCGGCTGGTGTGGGGCCCGCCGTACGGAGAGGTCACGGCCGATCCCGCGCCGCCGGTGCGCTGGCTGCGCGACCGGGGCCTGCTGCTGCCGGTCTCCACCCGGACGGTGGTGCTGCCGCGCGAGGCGGCGCTGCACCTGCGCGGCGGGCGGGCGCACCGGGCGCCGGAGCCGCGGGCGCCGGAGGTGACGGCGGCCCGCGACTACCGTCCACAGGTCGTGGACAACGCGGCGGCCGGCCAGGCGTACACGGCGCTCACGACCGTCGAGGAGCTGCTGAAGTCCTGGGACCAGGGCGGCCCGCCGGTGCTGCGGGCCGGCGGCCTGGCCGTCCGGGACCTCAAGCGGACCGCCGCCGCGCTCGACGTGTCGGAGCCGCTGGCCGCGTTCTGGCTTGAGCTGGTGTACGGGGCCGGGCTGCTCGCCTCGGACGGCGAGGCGGACGAGCGGTACGCCCCGACGCCCGCGTACGACGACTGGCTCGACCTGCCGCCCGCCGAGCGCTGGGCACTGCTCGCCGGCACCTGGCTCGACGCCACCCGCACCCCGGGCGTCGTCGGCACCCAGGACGGCAAGGGCCGCACCCTGTCCGCGCTCGGCCCCGGCCTCGACCGCGCACAGGCGCCGGAGGTGCGCCGCCGGGTCCTCGCGCTCCAGGCCACGCTGCCGCCGGGCGCCGCCGCCGACCGCGAGACGCTGCTGGCCAGGCTGCGCTGGGACCGCCCGCTGCGCAGCGGCGGTACGCTCGCCGACCTGCGCGAGCAGATCGCCGCGTGGACGCTCGACGAGGCCGAACTGCTGGGCATCACCGGGCGCGGGGCGCTCGCCTCGCCCGCCCGCGCCCTGCTCAACCTGCCGCTCGCCGAGGCCGCCCCTCCGGACGCCCTCCAGGGGCACGAGTGCGAGCCGTCCGTCGCGGCCTCGCGGGCGGCGACGCTGCTCGCGCCGCTGCTGCCGGAGGCCGTCGACCACGTGCTGCTCCAGGCCGACCTGACGGCGGTCGCCCCCGGGCCGCTGCGCCGCCCGCTCGCCGACACCCTCTCCGTGCTCGCCGACGTGGAGTCGAAGGGCGGCGCGACCGTCTACCGCTTCACGCCCGCGTCCGTACGCCGGGCGCTCGACGCCGGGCGCACCGCGTCCGACCTGCACGACTTCCTGACCGCGCACTCGCGCACGCCGGTGCCGCAGCCGCTCTCGTACCTCATCGACGACGTGGCCAGGAAGCACGGGCACCTGCGGGTGGGTGCCGCGTCCGCGTACGTGCGCTGCGACGACGACACCGTGCTCGGCGAGATCCTCGCCGACCGGCGCGCGGCCGCGCTCGGACTGCGCAGGCTCGCGCCGACGGTCCTCGCCGCGCAGTCCGACCCGGCCGGGCTCCTGGAGGGGCTGCGGGCGATGGGATACGCACCGGCCGCCGAGTCCGCCGAGGGCGACGTCCTGATCACCCGCGCCGACGCCTACCGCACCCCGCCCCGTACCGCCCCGGCGCCGGTCCCGGAAGGGCCGCCCGCCCCGGACGCGACGCTGCTGAAGGCCGCGGTCAGGGCGATCCGCGCGGGCGACCGGGCGGCGACGGTGGTCCGCAAGGAACCGTCCTCCGCCCGCGCCGCCGGCGAACTGCCCCGCACCTCCCCCGCCGAGACCCTGGCCACCGTCCAGGCCGCCGCCCTCACCGGCTCGGCCGTCTGGATCGGCTACGTCAACGCGGAGGGCGGCGCGAGCCAGCGCGTCATCGCCCCGGTCCGCGTCGAGGGCGGCTTCGTCACGGGCTACGACCACACGGCCGACGAGGTCCGCACATACCCGCTGCACCGCATCACGGGCGTGGCGGAACTGGCGGAGGACGACGGCGCGTAGCCCGCGGCCTCGGCCGGCGCCTGGTCTTCCGCTCCCGGCCTCCGCTCCGTACGGCGTCAGGCCTTCGGCTTCACGAGTCGGCCGGGGTCGACCTTCAGCGGGAACGGCGCCTCGATCGACGTCTCCCGGCCCGCCTCGGCGACGAGCCGCTCGACGTAGCGGCCGTCGCGCAGTTCCGAGACGACCAGCGCGGGAACCGGCTCCAGTTCGAGACGCCACAGATGCTCGATGTTCGCCTCCGCGTAGTACGGAGGCTTGAGCAGCCGGTCGGTGCGGCGGCCGGACGAGGAGGGCGAGACGATCTCGACGACGAGGAGGACGGCCTCGGAGTCGACCGTGATCGGATCCTCGGCCGCGGCGGCCGCCTCGACGACGACGATGTCGGGGATGAAGAGCCCGTCGGGCAGGACGACGTTCACCGCTTCGAGCACCTCGGCGGAGACACCGGCCGCTTCGATGGCGGCATCCAGCAGAGTCGTCAGCCTGAACGACGCCCGCTGGTGCTTGAATCCCGGAGCGGGTGACATCATGAGCGCTTCCCCCATCAATTCGTGACGCTGACCACGGTCCTCCCCCAGAGCAAGCACCTGCTCTACCGTCCAGGGCCCGTAATGCGGATCGTGCGCGACGCTCATCTCGCCACCTCCCTCTCAGCGGTCAGTCGTCTTCAGTCTGGCAGACCCCACCGACATAGGGCGGGCGATCGTTCGCAGCCTCTCCGGTGTGACGCCCGTCAGCTCGGCCACCACGGTCCGGCCCGGTGCCGGTGCGATCGGGGCCAGTGACGGGACCGCCAGGACCGCGCAGCCCGCCGCCTCCGCCGAGGCGACGCCCGTCGGGGTGTCCTCGACGGCGACGCAGTGCGCGGGGTCGACGGCGAGGGCGTGGCAGGCGGCGAGGTACGGGGCGGGGTCGGGCTTGGTGCGTTCCGTGTCGTCGGCGGTGACCGTCGCCGCGAACGGGGGCGCCCCCAGGGCCGCGAGGGTCGCGAGCACGGTGTCGGCGACGGTCCGCGGCGAGGCGGTGACGAGGGCGGTGGGGACGCCCGCACCAGCAAGCGCGGTCAGCAGGTCGAGCGCGCCGGGGCGGGGGACGACCCCGGCCCGGACCCGGTCGGCGAACTCCCGGTGCAGCTCGGCGGCCAGGGTGGCGGTGAGCTCGGCGGCCGGCTCGGCCGTCGGCTCGGCGGCCAGCTCGGCCGTCGGCTCGGCGGCCAGCTCGGCCGTCGGCTCGGCGGCCGGCTCGGCCGTCGGCTCGGCGGCCGGCTCGACGGTCGGCCCGGCCGTCGGCGCGGAGGTGTTCCCGTCCGTCGCCGCTGCCAGCCACGCCGCGGTGTGTTCGACCGGGCGGCCGAGGACGTCCGGCCGGTCGGCCTCGGTCAGCGGGCGGCCCGCGACCTGCTCCACCGCCTCCCACCACAGGCCCTCGGTGTCGACGAGCGTGCCGTCCATGTCGAACAGGACGGCCTGGAGGGGGTGGTGCGGGAGTTCGGGGGGCGCTTGGGCCACTCGGGTCACGTGGGTCACTTTCTCTCTGCCTACTGGCGTGCGGCGACGAGGACGGGGCGTTCCCGCAGCGTCACCGTCACCGCGTCGCCGGCGGCGAACGCGGCGGCCTCGTGGGTGGGCAGGTCCGCCTTGACCTCGGTGGCGTCGGCGAGCCGTACGGTGAGGCGGGTGGTGGCGCCGAGGAAGGCCGTCGCGACGATCCGGGCCGCGCACGCGCCGTCCGTCGTGACCCGCAGGTCCTCGGGCCGTACGAGCACGTCGACCTCGCGTGCCGCGGGCGCCTCGCCGTCCACCGGGAGGCGGCCCCCGAGGACCTCGACGGTGCTGCCGTCGAGGTGCCCGGGAATCCGGCTCATCGTGCCGACGAACTCGGCGACGAACGCGGTCGCCGGCCGGCCGTACAGCTCGGCGGGCGGCGCGCACTGCTCAAGCCGGCCCGCGCGCATCACGGCGACCCGGTCCGCCATCGACAGCGCCTCCTCCTGATCATGCGTCACGAACAGGGTGGTGATGCCGAGTTCGCGCTGGATGCGGCGGATCTCCTCGCGCAGGGTGAGCCGCACCTTGGCGTCGAGCGCGGACAGCGGTTCGTCGAGGAGCAGGACGCGCGGGCGCAGGGCGAGCGCGCGGGCGAGCGCGACGCGCTGCTGCTGGCCACCCGAGAGCTGGTGCGGGTAGCGGCCGGCCTTGTCACCGAGGCCGACGAGTTCCAGCAACTCGGCGGCGCGGGACCGGCGTTCGGTCTTGCCGATCTTGCGCATGCGCAGCCCGAAGGCGACGTTGTCGAGGGCGTCGAGGTGCGGGAAGAGGCTGTACGACTGGAAGACCATGCCGGCGTCGCGGCGGTGGGCCGGCACCTGGGTGACGTCCTGGCCGTCGACGAGCACCGCGCCGGAGTCGGGGTGCTCGAAGCCGGCGAGCATGCGCAGGGCGGTGGTCTTGCCGCAGCCGGAGGGGCCGAGCAGGGCGAGCAGTTCGCCGGGCCGGACGGTGAGGTCGAGCCCGTCGAGCGCGGTGGTGGGCCCGAACTGCCTGCGCAGGCCGCGGAACTCGACGGTGGCGGCGCCGGTGGCGGTCCCGTCGCCGGCGGTCCCGTCGCCGGCGGGCGCGGTGGTGGTCACGGTCATGGTCATTCCTTGGCGGTACGGGGGCGGCGCGCGCCGGCCCCGGCGAGGGCGAGGAGCAGCAGCCAGGTGACGAGCAGGCTGAGCACGGAGACGGCCACGGACAGCTGGGCCTGCGAGCCGGAGACGTTGACGATCCACACGGCGAACGGCCGGAAGCCGAGCAGCTGGGCGACCGTGTACTCGCCGAGGACCAGGGCCAGGGTGAGGAAGGCCGCGTTCATCAGGGCGCCGCGCAGATTGGGCAGGACGGCGCTGACCAGGGCCTGGACGCGTCCGGCGCCGCAGCTGCGGGCGGCCTCGACGAGGGTGCGGACGTCGACCGCGCGCAGTCCGGCGTCGAGGGAGCGGTACACGAACGGCAGCGCCATCACCACGTACGCGAGGACGAGGACCAGCGGGAATCCCGGGTTCTGCAGGGCCACGAAGGTCTGGAAGAGGGGTGTGCGGGCGAGGTGCTCGGGGCCCCACTTCAGTACGGTGCCGATGCCGGCGACGAACGCGATGGGCGGCACGACCAGCGGCAGCGAGCACACGGTCTCGACGACCGGCCGCAGCCGCGGCGCGCCGAGCCGCAGGGCGACCGTGGCGGGCACCATGAGCAGCAGCACGACGGCGATCGTCGCGGCGCCGAGGCCGAGGGACAGCAGCAGGCTGCCGCCGAAGCCCTCGGTGCCGAGGATCCTCGTGTACGCGTCGAGGGTGAGGCCCCGGCCCGGCACGTCGACGGTGAAGACGACGGAGGCGGCGAGCGGCACCAGGAAGTACAGCCCGGCGAGGCCGAGGACGACCCGGCGCCAGAGGGTGTCGGACGTGTTCAGGCGAGCCATCGCGAGCTCCGGCGTTGCAGGGGCAGGTAGACGGCCATGACGAGCCCGGCGACGACGACCATGTCGAGGCTGAGGGCGAGCGCCACGTTCTCCTGGCCGACGAGGACGTTGCCGGAGATGGCGTCGGAGATCTGCAGGGTGACGAGCGGGACGGCGCTGCCGACCATCGCGGCGGCGGTGGCGTACGCGGCGAAGGCGCTGCCGAAGAGCAGCACGAGCCCGCCGAGCAGGCTGGGCAGCAGCACGGGCAGGGCGACGTGCCGCCAGTACTGGAGGGCGGTGGCGCCGTTGTTGCGGGCGGCCTCGCGCCACTGGGTGCGCAGGCCGTCGAGGGCGGGCGTGATGGTGAGGACCATCAGCGGGACCAGGAAGTACAGGTAGACGGTCACCAGGCCCCAGAAGCTGTAGAGGCTCCAGCCCTTCTCGGCGAGGCCGAGGTGCCGGGTGAGGACCCCGGCGTTGCCGAGGGTGGCGACGAACGCGAAGGCCAGCGGCACGCCGCCGAAGTTGGCGAGCACGCCGGAGGCGGTGAGCACGGCCTCGCGCAGGGCGCGGGACCGGGAGGCGACGACGGCCTGCGCGAGCGGCAGGCCGAGCAGGGCGGCGAGGCCGGCGGCGGTCGCGGACAGTCTGACGCTGCCGAGGAGGGCGGTGAGGTAGGCGCCCTGGAGCGAGGCGGTCAGGTTCCCGGTGCCGTACGCGCTGGTGCCGGTGGCCGGGTCGTCGACGGTGAGGGCGCCGCCGAGCATCGCGACGGCGGGCACCCCGAAGGCGACCGCGGTGAACGCGAGCAGCGGGACGGCGGCGAGCCAGGCGCGCGTACGCCGCCGCCGCGGCCGGGCGGCACCGGGGCGCCGGGCGGCCTCCGCGGCGGCGACGGGCTTCGTGAGCGTGCCGGTCATCCGGAGACGGCCTTGCCCCAGCCCTGGGCGAGGACCGTCTTGGCCTTGGCCTGCTGGGCCTCGGCCGGGAAGGACGGCACGCCGGAGACGGCGGGCAGCTTGAGCGCGGCGTCCTTGTCGAGGGTGCCGGCCTTGTCGAGGGCGGGCATCAGGACCGGCCGGGCGAAGCCCTTGAGCCAGAGGTTCTGGCCCTCGGCGCTGTACAGGTACTCCTGCCACAGGCGGGCGGCCGCCGGGTGCGGGGCGTCCTTGTTGATCGCCTGCGAGTAGTACATGGCGTAGCGGCCGTCGGTGGGGACGGCGACCTTCCAGTCGAGGCCCTTGGAGCGGAACTCCTCGGCGTAACCGGCGTTGAGGTAGTCCCAGTCGATGCTGATGGGCGTCTCGCCCTTCTCGACGGTGGCGGGCGTGGACTCGACGGGCGTGTAGTTGCCGTTCTTCTTCAGCTCGGCGAAGAAGTCGAGGCCGGGCTGGATGTCGTCGAAGGAGCCGCCGTTGGCGAGGGCCGCCGCGTAGACGCCGCCGAAGGCGGAGCCGGACTTGGTGGGGTTGCCGTTGAGGGCGACCTGGCCCTTGTACTCGGGCTTGAGGAGGTCCTTGAAGGTGGTGGGGCAGTTCTTGACGCGCTTGGCGTCGCAGCCGATGGAGACGTAGCCGCCGTAGTCGTTGTACCAGCGGCCCTTAGGGTCCTTCTGGGACTCGGGGATGTCGTTCCAGGCGGTCACCTTGTACGGAGCGAGGAGGCCCTGCTGGGCGGCGCTGAGCGCGAAGCTGCTGCCGAGGTCGAGGACGTCGGGCGCGCGGTCCTGGCCCTTGCGGGAGGTGACGGCGTTGATCTCGTCCTGGCTGGAGGCGTCCGGGTTCTCGACCTCGACCTTGATGCCGTACTTCTTCTGGAAACCGTCGATGACGGCGCCGTAGTTGGCCCAGTCGCGGGGCAGCGCGATGGCGTGCAGCGTGCCCTCCTTCCTGGCGGCCGCGACCAGGGCGTCCATGCCGCCGAGGTCGGCGGCGGAACCGGCGGTGGCGGCGGCGTTCCCACCGCCGCCGACGGCCTCGGGGGCGGCACCGCAGGCGGTCAGGGACAGGGCGGCGACGAGGGCGAGGGAACCGCCGAGGACGGCGTTCCTCGGGAGGTGCGCGGGGACGGACACGGCTTCTCCAGGGAGGTCGGGGGTTCGACTTGTCTGAACAAGTCGGCCCCAGTACGCCCGGCGTCGGTGACGCGAAGATGAACGAGGCCGGAACGGATGCCCGCCATTCCCTGCACATTGACGGCGCTTTTCGGCCACCGTCATGCTCAACTACGCTTGTACTCCTGTGCACAGCGTGCGCCACTCACGAATACGCCGCACACGGACGTACGCGCGCACCGGAGCCCAGCGCACACCGAGGACGCGACCAGGGGGGAACGATGACCGCGCGCCACGAGCAGATCGCCGCGGAGCTCCGGCGGGCCATCCACCACGAGGAGTACCCGGTCGGCGCCCTGCTGCCGGCCGAGACCGAGCTCGCCGCCCAGTACGGCGTCTCCCGCGGCACCGTCCGCCAGGCCGTCGCCGCCCTCACCGCCGAGGGCCTGATCGGCTCGCGCCAGGGCGCCCGCCGCGTCGTCCTGGCCCCGCGCCGCAGCCAGAGCTTCGCCGAGCTGCGCAGCTTCGCCCAGTGGGCCCAGGCGATGGGCCGCACGGCCACCGGCCACGTCGTCGCCCAGGAGTACCGCCCGGCCACCGCCGAGGACGCCACCCGCCTCCACCTGCCCCAGGGCACGCCCGTCCTCAACGTGCTCCGCCTGCGCGGCCTCGACGGCGAGCCGGTCCTCGTCGAACGCACCGTCTACGCCGACTGGATCTCCCCCGCCGTCGAGGCCGTCGACCCGGACTGCGCCTCCGTCACCCAGCGCCTCTACGACGACACGGGCCTGGTCTTCGCCCACGGCGAGCACGTCATCGACGCGATCTCCGCCGGCTCCCAGGACGCCGCCCTCCTCGCCGTCCGCCGCACCAGCCCCCTCCTCCGCGTCCGCCGCGTCACGACGACCCACGACGGCCGCCCCGTCGAATGGTCCGACGACCGCTACCGCCCGGACGCCGTCAGCTTCACGGTCCACAACGCGATCGGCCACAACCCGCTGATGCGAACGCCGGCGGGCTGACGAGGGCGGGCCGACGAAGGCGGGGTACGACTGAGGGCCGGCGAGGGCGGGCCGACGGGGCCCGCCTCCTGCGGGCGCACCTCGTGTGACGAAGTACCCCGGAACTCCGGACGGCCTGTCCGTGGCATGTGCCATTCTCCGTACCGGGAGGGCAGTGTGGGAAAGGCATCGAGGAAGAAGCGGGACCGACGCGGCGCGCCCGCTCTCCCCGCGGAAGAGACCCTGATCGACGACACGGTGGTCGACGACTCCATGAGCGACGACCCGGAGACGATCGCCTCGCGAGCCATGGCACGGCTCATGCACACGAACACGCCGAGGAACCCCAGCCTCGCGGCCTGCTACGCCGTCGGCTACATGGCCCTGGCGCTCGCCCAGCAGGAGGGCACGGCGCCGCACTGGTACCGGGATGCCGATCCCCTGGACCTGCTGTTCCTCGGAACGGGCTGGCCCATGAGTCTCGAAGACGCGTCCGATTTCGCCCTTGCCCGGGACGCCTGGCTGCGTCTTCTGCGGGACACCGTGCACGGCAGGGGCATCCGGCGCTTCGTGGAAGAAGTCGTGGCGCTCAGTACGGAGTCGGACCTCCCCGTGGACGACGGATACCTGATGCTCACACTCGCCGGGCGGCTCGAAGCGGCCGGACTGGACCGGCGACGCCTGCCGCGAAGGCTCCTGCCGGACCAGGCCCTCCGTGACTGCCGCGCCGTCCGCGGCCCCGACCCCGACCTGGACCTCCCGGAACCACCGGAGGACGCCAAGGCCCGGGTGAAGCGATTCTGGAAGGCCGAGCCCGGGTCCGGAGTCGGCGACACCCCGCAGGCGGTCCTCCGGGACGGACTGCGGCGACTCCATGACCTCGGCATGCCGGTGAAGAAGGAATCCGCCTTCCTGCTCCCCGCCCTGTACGCACAGCTCATGACGAAACCGGGCGAGCCCCTGGAGGACATGGGCGAGCAGGCATGCGCGTGGGCCCTCTCTCTGGACGAGGCATCGGCACTCGTGCCCGTCCTGGACGTCCTTCTCGTGGCCCCGGACCGGGAGATGACCGTGGCCGAGACGCTGGGGCACCTGTTCGCCCTGCCCGCGTTCACCGAGCCGATCCCGTCCGACGCCCTGTTGTGGACCGGTTCGCCGGGCCTCGCCCTGCCGCGGATGGCGTTCGAGCTGGGCATCCCCGAAGTCTCCACGCTGGAGAGGGACCTCACGCCGGACATGCTCGACTGGGCGGGCATGCACGCCCGGATGCGCCTGGCCACCGCGGCGCGCAACGGCGGCTTCCTCGACGCCGACGAAACCGATGAAGCCGACGAAGCCGACGAAGCCGAAGTGGCCCATGAAACCGACGGGGTCCATGGCGCGCACGACGAGCCCCACGAGGCCTGGGCGGCCCGGCGTGCGGCCGTGCGCGGGGCGGTGACCGAGAAGATCCGCAAGAAGGCCGGGGACGCCACGCCTGTCCGCCGCCCGTCCGACCATCCCGTCGAGCGCATCTGGAACGCGGACGGCAGCTCCGTCATCCGGTTCTCGGGCGACACCACGGAGGGAAAGGAGGCAATCGAGGCCTTCGAAGGGCAACTGGACTACTTCCGGGAGAAGTTCGGGCGCGAACCGGCACCCGAAGACCCGCTGTTCTTCGACCCCGACGCCGACGAACCCACCCCGCTCACCAAGGAGCGCTTCGACAGCATGCTCCTCGACCTGGCGGAGCGCGTCGCCGACGAGGGCATGGACCCCGCCCCTCTCCACGCGTGGCGCGAGGTCGGATACATCGTCACCGAGGAGACGAGAAACGGATTCACCGCCGCCGAGGTGATCGCCTTCAACAGGGCTCTCGCCCGCCACCGGGCGGCCGGCGCGTGACCGAGTACACGAACAACCACGTCGGCGGAGGAGTCCTCTTCAGCGTCGTCGTCCAAGGCCGGACCGTCACCCTGACGCTCCCGGACCGTCCGGACCCCGCGCCGGCCGGACTTCCCCGCCGGTCGGCCGCCTTCACCGGGCGCCGTACACCGCTCCGGGACGTCCTCGCGGCGCTTTCACCACACGCGCCGGACGGGACCGCCGACACCGTGGTCGTGACCGGCCTCGCCGGGGCGGGAAAGACCGAACTCGTCCTCCAGGCGGCCCACGCGGCCCTCCAGGAGGGCTGGTTTCCCGGAGGCGTGCTCTTCGTCGATCTGCACGGCTACGACGAGGAGAGCCGTGTGTCGCCGAAGCGTGCCCTCGGCACGCTGCTCCGCGCCCTCGGCATCCCCCCGGAACACGTTCCGCCGGGAATCGAGGAACGCGCGCTCGTGTACCGCTCCGCGCTCAGCGCTCTCGCCTCCGCCGGACGCCGCGTCCTCGTCGTCCTGGACGACCTGCCGCCCAGCGGCAAGATCCACCATCTCCTGCCCGGCGACGGGAGCACGTCCACGCTCGTGTCCTCACGACACTCCCTGGCAGAGCTCGACGCCCTGACCGTGACCCTGCGGGAGCTGGCCGTCCCGGAGGGTCGTGAGCTGCTGGCCGAAGCCCTCCGCACGGCCCGGCCCGAAGACACACGGGTGGCGGACGAGGCCGCCGAGGCCGACCGGCTCGCGGCACTGTGCGGAGGCCTGCCGCTGGCCCTGCGCATCCTGGCCTCGCTCCTCGTGGACGTGCCGAACCGGCCCCTGTCCGACCTCCGCCAGGACCTGGAGGACGCCCACTCCAGGCTCTCCGTACTGCGCCGCGAGGACCGGGCCGTGAACGCGGCCTTCGACCTTTCCTACCGGCAGCTCACCGAAGAGCAGGCCAGGGCGTTCCGCCTGATGTCGCTGCACCCCGGACCGGACTTCTCCACCGAATCGACGGCCGAGCTGTTCGGCGCGGACATCACAGAGACCAAACGGCTCCTGCACGAACTGGCCCGGCGGAACCTGGTCGAGCCCCGCGAACCGTACGGCCGCTGGCAACAGCACAGTCTCGTACGCCTCTACGCCCGGGGAAGACTCCGCTCCGGCGACCACACCTGGGGCGAGGGGCTCATGCGGCTCCTCGTCCACTTCCACCGGATGGCCACCCGGGCCGGCGAGACGCTCTTCGACCCCGCGAAGACGACCAGGGAACCGTTCTTCGCCGACCGGGCCGCGGCCCTCCGGTGGCTGGAGGCCGAGCGGCAGAACCTGATCGCGGCCGCCGTCTGGGCCCATGAGGCCGAGGACGACCTGATGTGCGTGGCCCTCGCGGTGCCCGTCGGGAAGTTCCTCCTGGAGATGCGGTACCTGGAGGACGCCGCCTGGGTGCTCGGCGCGGGCATCCGGTCGAGTCGGAGAAGCAAGGACCGCTATCGCGAGGCCGCCCTGCTGAGCTCCCTCGGCTCCGTGCTGCGGGACATGCGCAAGTTGCGCAGATCGGTACGCGCGCACCGCAAGGCCGTCACGATCTGCCGAAAGCTGGGGAAGCACCAGGCGCTCGCGAGCACGCTGAACAACCTCGGCCTCTCACTGCACGACCAGCGGCGGTTCGACGAGGCCCTCGCGGCGCACACCAAGGCCGCCCGGCTGTTCGAACGCGCCGGGGACCGCCGCGGGCTCGCGAGCGCGCTCTCCAACACCGGCGAGACACTGCTCGAGGCGGGCCGGGCCGAGGAGGGCGCCCGGCCGCTGCGCAAAGCCGCGAAGATCTACCGGCAGGAAGGCGATCTACGGGGCTGCGCCCAGGCTCTCGGCGGCCTCGCGAGGGCGACCCGCGACCATGGGAAGGCCGAGCAGGCGCTGGCGCTGCACCGGCGTGCCCTCGCCCTAGCCGACGGCCTGGCCATGCCCCACGAGAAGGGCATCGAGCTGGCCAACTTCGGCGCGACGCTCACCGCGGCAGGAGAACCCGAGGCCGCTCTCGCCGCCCTCAAGGAGGCCGTGGCCATCTTCCGGCGACTGGGCGACCGCCGCGCAGAGGCGATGTGCCTGGGCAACATGGCCCTCGTCCGCCAGCGACAAGGCAAGTGGCAGAAGGCCGTACGCCTGCATACGCTCGCACTGGAGGCCTTCCTCGAGAGCAACGACGATCACGCGTTGGCCCTCGAACTCCGGGGACTCGCGCAGGCCCTGCTGCGGCTGGGTGACAACGCCGAGGCCTTGGAGAACCTGGAGCTCGCCGCCGAGCTCTACCACCGGACCGGTGATGTGGAGACCGCCGTCGAGACTCTCGATCTCGTCCGGCAGGTGCGCAGGCGGGTCGGAGTCGGCCTGCGCCCCGCTGCGGGCCGCCCCGGCTAGAGCCGGTCATGATCCCCCGCGCATCAGGCAGACTGGATGTTTGGCCGCGGGTCGGCCGCCCGCGCGGAAGGGGATGCACCTACATGAACGGTCCGCTCATCGTCCAGAGCGACAAGACGCTCCTCCTGGAGGTCGACCACGAGCAGGCCGACGCCTGCCGGCGGGCCATCGCGGCCTTCGCCGAGCTGGAGCGGGCGCCCGAGCACATCCACACCTACCGGGTGACGCCGCTCGGGCTGTGGAACGCGCGGGCGGCCGGACACGACGCCGAGCAGGTCGTGGACGCGCTCGTGGAGTTCTCGCGGTACCCGGTGCCGCACGCGCTGCTCGTCGACGTCGCCGAGACGATGGCGCGCTACGGGCGGCTGACGCTGTCCAAGCACCCCACGCACGGGCTCGTGCTCACCACCACCGACCGGCCCGTCCTCGAGGAGATCCTGCGCTCGAAGAAGGTGCAGCCGCTCGTCGGGCAGCGGATCGACGAGGACACCGTGGTCGTGCACCCGTCGGAGCGCGGACAGATCAAGCAGACCCTCCTCAAGCTGGGCTGGCCCGCCGAGGACCTCGCCGGTTACGTGGACGGCGAGGCGCACCGGATCGACCTGGCCGAGGACGGCTGGTCGCTGCGGCCGTACCAGCAGCAGGCCGTCGAGGGCTTCTGGCACGGCGGCTCCGGCGTCGTCGTCCTGCCCTGCGGCGCCGGCAAGACGCTGGTCGGCGCCGGCGCGATGGCCCAGGCGAAGGCGACCACGCTGATCCTGGTCACCAACACCGTCTCCGCCCGCCAGTGGAAGAACGAGCTGGTCAGGCGCACCTCGCTGACCGAGGACGAGATCGGCGAGTACAGCGGGACCCGGAAGGAGATCCGGCCCGTCACCATCGCCACGTACCAGGTGCTCACCACCCGCCGGAAGGGCGTCTACCCGCACCTGGAGCTCTTCGACTCCCGCGACTGGGGCCTGATCGTCTACGACGAGGTCCACCTGCTGCCCGCGCCGGTCTTCAAGTTCACCGCCGACCTCCAGGCGCGCCGCCGCCTCGGGCTCACCGCGACCCTGGTCCGCGAGGACGGCCGCGAGTCCGACGTGTTCTCGCTCATCGGTCCCAAGCGCTTCGACGCGCCGTGGAAGGAGATCGAGGCGCAGGGCTACATCGCGCCCGCCGACTGCGTGGAGGTACGGGTCGACCTCACCGACTCGGAGCGGCTCGCCTACGCGACGGCCGAGGCCGAGGAGAAGTACCGCTTCTGCGCCACGACCGCGACCAAGCGGAAGGTCACGGAGGCGCTGGTGAAGAGGTTCGAGGGGCAGCAGATCCTCGTCATCGGCCAGTACATCGACCAGCTCGACGAGCTCGGCGAGCACCTGAACGCCCCGGTGATCAAGGGCGAGACCTCGAACGCCCAGCGCGAGAAGCTGTTCGACGCCTTCCGCAACGGCGAGATCAGCGTCCTCGTCGTCTCCAAGGTCGCGAACTTCTCCATCGACCTGCCCGAGGCCACCGTCGCCATCCAGGTCTCCGGCACCTTCGGCTCCCGCCAGGAGGAGGCCCAGCGCCTCGGCCGCGTCCTGCGGCCCAAGTCCGACGGCCACCAGGCGCACTTCTACTCGGTCGTCGCCCGCGACACCATCGACCAGGACTTCGCCGCCCACCGGCAGCGCTTCCTCGCCGAGCAGGGCTACGCCTACCGGATCGTCGACGCGAGCGAGCTGCTGGCGGAGTAGTAGGCGGCGGGAAGCGAGCCGCAGGCCGCAGTCGCGGGCAGCAGGCCGCAGGCAGCAGCCCGGAGGCCGCAGGCATGCGAAAGGCCCCGTCCTGGCATTCGTGCCCGGACGGGGCCCCGCGCTTCCGGCCGCGCCTACGCTCGCGCGCGTCCGTTCGCGTACGGCGGTCAGACCGCCGGGTTCAGGACGATCTTCGCCTTGTCGTTCGCGCGGTTCGGGTCGAACGGCAGCGGCTCGGTGCCGTACGGCGGCTGCAGCACCACCGCGCCCTTCGCACCCGTCACGACCGTGTCGACGCGCAGCTGGAACGGCAGGACCACCGTCTGCTTCTCGGCGACCCAGATCGGCAGGTTGCACGAGTAGCGCGGCGCGCCGGTGCGCACCTCGCCCTCCCACCAGCCGCCGTCCGCCGTGCGCGGCTCGCAGGCGTCCGGTACGGCGGTGGCCGTGGCGCCCCGCGGGATCGTCACGTCGACGCGGCCGACCGGGTCGCCGGAGCCGAGGTTGGCGACCCATGCCGGGCCGCGGTTGCGGAAGGTCACCTGGGCGGTGACGGTCTCGCCGGCCGCGGCGGTCAGCCGGGCGCCGCGGACCGCGAAGTCGGCCGTGTTGGCGACGGTGACGGCCTTGATGGCGCCGTTGTCCTCGGGCTGGAGGTCCTCGGCGCCGTCGCGCGGCTGCACGCCGACGTCCACGCGCTCGTACAGCCCGTACGGGGCGACGGTGGCGGTGACCGGCGACGGCAGGGTGAACGTTCCGCCGGGCTCGACGACGTCGTCGTACGCGCAGTCGACCTTGGTCACCGCGTGGATCGGGCCCTGGTCGTTGCCGGCCGGGGCGCTGACGCACTGCGGCGCGAGACCGTTCAGGGTGAGGCCGCGGGTGACGTAGTAGGTGACCTGGACGCCGTTGACGGGCTGGTCACCGTTGTTGACGGCGGTCAGCGGCACGGGCACGGTGGCGCCGGGCGTGACGCCGGTGGCCGGGGGCAGCGCGGTGACCGAGAGGTCGGGGCCGGAGGCGACACGGACCTCGGTCCAGCCCTCGCCGGAGGTGAGCTGCTCGCCGGTCGTCGTCGTGGCCGTCGCCCGGTAGCTGATCCGCCCGCTCGCACCGACGGCCGCGCCGACCGCGGCGCGGACCTTCACCGGCACCTTGACCGGGCTGTCGTTGCCGGTGCCCGGGACCTCGGGGACGGAGCAGACGGCGGTGGCGGTGCCGGCCGGGGCGCAGGCCTCCGGCCAGGTGACCTCGGCGATGCCGGCGAGGCCCGAGATGTCGACGGTGATCCGGCCGTCGACGACCTGGTTGGCGGCGTTGTCGTGGGACAGGCTGAGGTTGAGCGTGGTGGGCGCGGGCTGCGGCCCGGTCTCGCTCGCCTTGGGCAGCACCAGCTGCCACGGCGACGCGTTGACCCACAGCTGGTCGCCGTCGGCGAGGGCCGGCGTCGCGGAAAGTCCGACGGTGACCAGGCCCGCTACGGCGGCACAGGCACCGAGCCGCGCGAAGGGGCGGCCGGTGGAAGGCTTCTTCATGATCTCCTCGTTCGTCTGCGTCAATTGCCCAGGCAATGCACAGGCGGTGCACAGGCGGTGCGATGAGGAGACCTGCGAGCACGGCCGAAGGTTGTGCTCGCCCTAGTCCAGCGCGGCGAGCACCGGGCCGAGGACCGCCAGGGCGTACGCGGCGGTCACGGCGATCGCGCGGGTGCGGTACGCCATCGCGTCGCGGGGCGCCGCGGCCGCCACGAGGGCGCAGAGGCCGGACGCGGCGAGGGACCAGCCGCCCGCGGCGGCGAGGCCGCCGCTGACGCCGTCGCCCCCGATCGCGTCCTGGAGGACGGCGGCGGCGGTCAGCAGCGCGCACAGGAGGAGCACGGCGAAGGCACCGAACGCCATGGCGCGCAGGGCGCGCACGGAGGGGGACGTGGGGTCCTGCGGTGTCGTCATGCACCGATCACATCATCGGCGGGGTCCCGGACGGCACGGCCGCCGTACTCATTCGGGAGCGCCGGAGTACTCAGGGCGGGGGGCGCGCACGCCCGCCTGTTCGTCCCCGTACGAGCCGAGCAGGACGACGCCGACGGCGGCGGAGCCGAAGGCGCGTATCGCCCGGAGCGCGAGGCCGAGGCGGTGCGGGACGGTGGTCGCTGGGGTGAGGGTGGTGGCGGTCATGCATCCATCATCCGAAACGGACATTCCGAACACATCGGCCTGGGGAGCGAACCGGGATCCCCCGCGAGTCGGACCCCACCCCTACGGGTCCTGCGGGTTTGTCCACCCGACCCGCGCACCAGCACGCGCGAGAGAAAACCATTCGCGTCCGCCCCGGCGGCGGCGTACACTCGCCAGCTTCCCCGCCTCCCGTTCGGCTCCGTACGTGGAGAGCCGCCGTCCGGTCGGAAACCGGCGGCCACCTTGACGTGTCCGCGTACCCGACCCGGAGGCTTCACCGTGTCCGCACCGTCCGCGCTGTCCGCCGACGACCCGCTCGAGCGCGAGCGCGCCCACCTCACCGCGTCCCGCGCCGCCCTGCGCGCCATGCGCGAGGACGTGCAGTCGCTCGACATCAAGGACGTCACCGCGAACTGGGTCAACGCCGCCGTCCTGGAGCGCCAGATCGAGGACCGCATCAAGGCCCTCGCCGACCTCGCCGACACCCCGCTCTTCTTCGGCCGCCTCGACTACCTGCACACCACGCAGGAAGGACAGCGCTTCTACATCGGCCGGCGGCACGTCCACGACGCCGACGGCGACCCGATGGTGATCGACTGGCGTGCGCCGGTCTCCCAGCCGTACTACCAGGCGTCGAAGCAGAACCCTCAGGACGTCGGCCTCCGCCGCCGCTTCGGCTACACGGGCGGCGACCTCACCGCGTACGAGGACGAGCACCTCTCCGACCCCACCGAGCTGGAACGGACCAGCCGCCTGCTCCAGGCGGAGATCGAACGGCCGCGCGTCGGCCCGATGCGCGACATCGTCGCGACCATCCAGCCCGAGCAGGACGAGATCGTCCGCTCCGACCTGTCCGGCACGGTGTGCGTGCAGGGCGGACCCGGCACCGGAAAGACCGCCGTCGGCCTGCACCGGGTCGCCTACCTCCTCTACGCCCACCGGGAGCGGCTGGCCCGCACCGGCACCCTCGTCATCGGGCCGAACCGTTCCTTCCTCCACTACATCGAGCAGGTGCTGCCCGCGCTCGGCGAGCTGGAGGTGAAGCAGGCGACGGTGGACGACCTCGTCGCCCACGTCGAGGTGCGCGGCACGGACGAGGCGGCGACCGCCGTCGTCAAGGGCGACGCCCGGATGGCGGAGGTGCTGCGGCGGGCGGTGTGGTCGCACGTCACGCTGCCGACGGAGCCGCTGATGGTCGTCCGCGGCTCGCGGCGCTGGCGCGTCCCCGCCTACGAACTGGAGGAGATCGTCCGGGAACTGACGGACCGCGACATCCGGTACGGGGCGGCCCGCGAGGCCCTGCCGCAGCGCATCGCCCACGCCGTCCTCGTACGGATGGAGCAGGCCGGCGAGGCACCCGACGACCGGGTGCAGAACGCGGTCGCGCGCAACGCGGCGGTCAAGGCGGTCGTCAAGGAGTGCTGGCCGGCGGTCGACCCGGCGAAGCTGGTCCTGCGCCTGCTGAGCGACCCGGACTTCCTGGCCGAGCACGCGGCGGGCATCCTCGACGAGGACGAGCAGAAGCTGCTGCTGTGGGCGAAGCCCGCCCGCAGCGTGAAGACCGCGGAGTGGTCGGCGGCGGACGCGGTCCTCGTCGACGAGGCCGCGGACCTCGTGGAACGCACCCACTCGCTGGGCCACGTGGTGGTCGACGAGGCCCAGGACCTCTCCCCCATGCAGTACCGCGCGGTGGGCCGCCGCTGCACCACCGGCTCCGCGACGGTCCTCGGCGACCTGGCGCAGGGCACCACGCCGTGGGCGACGCAGAGCTGGGCGCAGGCACTCGCGCACCTGGGCAAGCCGGACGCGGTCGTGGAGGAGCTGACCGCCGGTTTCCGCGTGCCGCGCGAGGTCATCGCGTACGCCTCGCGGCTGCTGCCGCACATGTCACCCGGCCTGGCGCCGGTGGAGTCGGTCCGTGAGAACCCGGGTTCCCTGGAGGTCCGCCGCTCGGAACCGGAGACCCTGGACGCCGACGTGATCACGGCCTGCCTCGACGCCCTGACGCACGAGGGCTCGATCGGCCTGATCGCCGCCGACGCCCGCATCACCCCGCTGGCGGAGGCCCTGACGGCCGCGGGCATGCCGTTCCTCTCCCCCGGCGAGGAGACCACGGCGGAGTCCCGCCTGACCCTGGTCCCCGCCTCGCTGGCGAAGGGCCTCGAGTACGACTACGTCGTCCTGGACGAACCGGCAGCCGTCGTCGACGGCGAACCCGACGAACGAACGGGCCTGCGCCGCCTGTACGTGGCACTGACCCGCGCGGTCTCGGGCCTGACCGTCGTCCACGCGGCGGACCTGCCGGAGCAGCTCGGCGCCTAGGCCGTCTCTTCCGGATCTTGGCCGGGTCCGGCCCTGATCCGAAGGAAGCGGCCTAGCGGATCCCCTCGGGGACGTCGTACTCGGCCAGCGCCTGGCTCCAGGTGCGGTGGGCGACCGCGGCGAGGACCGGGTTCCGCCCGCCGCCGTAGTACTGCTCGGTCACCATGCCCCAGCACAGGGCCCAGCCGCGCCCGCGTGCCCAGGTCGCGTCGTCGACCTGGGCCGCCTCGCGGAAGAGGGGCCGGGTGTCGGGCGTGAAGAGGCTCCAGGCGGCCATGGTGTCGATGGCGGGGTCGCCGATGCCGAGCCCGCCGAAGTCGATGACGGCGCTGAGCCGCCCGTCGCGGGTCAGCAGGTTGCCGGGCAGCAGGTCACCGTGCACCCAGACGGGCTCGCCCTCGTAAGCGGGCAGCCGGAGCACCGCGTCCCAGGCAGCGGCGGCACGTTCGGCGTCACGGTCACCGAGAACGCCGTCGGCGGCGAGGCCACGGATGGCCCCGGGCATGTTGCCGTCCTCCCAGTCGGTGACCGGCCCGCCGCGGTACGACGCGGGCCCGCCGCTCGCGTCGGCGCCCCGCAGCGCGACCCCGAACCGACCCAACTCCCGTGCGGCGTGCGGAAGATCTGCGATCGGGGCGGTGTAGGCATCCGCACCCTCCAGCCACTCGCACACGGACCACACCTGCCCGTACCCCTCGCCCGGCACCCCGCACCCCACGGGCACCGGCACGTCGAGCGGCAGCCCCGGCGCGAGCCGCGGCAGCCACCGCTGCTCCTTCTCGGCGTCCCCGGCCGCCCAGGTGGCCTTCGGCAACCGCACGACGTGCCCGTCGCCGAGCCGGAACATCGCGTTGTCGGTCCCGGCGGTCGCCATCTCCCGCACGGGCAGCCCGGCCCACTGCGGGAACTGGGCGGCGATGAGACGGCGTACGAGATCCTCGTCGAGGCGGGTCTGCGGCAGCATGCGCGCGAGGCTACGACGGGCGGAGACAAGACCGCCACGGAGTTTCGGCGAGGGCAGGAGGGCGGCAGGGGGCAGGGCCTGGGGAAGGCAGGGGAGGGCCCGGGGAAGGCAAGGGCAGGGGCTGACGGGGGCTGGGGCAGGGAAGGGTCTGACGGAGGCTGGGGCAGGGCCTGGGGAAGGGGACGGTAGGCCAGGCGGCGCAGCTTCGACGTGCCGGGGTGTGGCGGGCGTGGTGGGCTGACGGCGGGAACACGGATCGACCGCCTACAGGGGGCCGAGGGCCGCACTCATGCTCACCACCATCACCATCGTCATCATGCTGGCCGCGCTCGCAGCCGGCCTGTTCGCCAACCACCTGCGCCGCCGCCGCGCCGAACCCGAGGGCGACGGCAACGGCGACGGCGACGGCGAGGAGTCCTCGGTCAGCGACCTGATCAGCCCGCTGGAGACGCTGGCCGTACTGCTCGTGGCCTTCGTGATCGTCGTGGCGGCGGAGTCGTACGGCGCGGCCGGCACCGCCGTGGGAGCGGAGGCCCACCGGGTGGACCAGTTGTACGAGGTCGCCGACTACGCGCCGGAGGAGCAGCGCGAGGGCGTGCAGGCCGACGCGGTCTGCTACGCGCGGGCGATCATGACCTACGAGTGGCCGAAGATGACGGACGCGGGCGAGAGGGCAGCCGAGGCATCGGTGTGGTCCTCGGACTTCCGCCGCCATTTCAAGGCCCTTGCGCAGCAGGACAGCAACACGTTCGAGCTGCTGGTGAAGGCCGACGACGAACGTTCCGTCGCCCGCCAGACCCGGCTGTCGGAGGCGATGCCGGCGATTCCCACGGTCGTCTACTGGTTCATGGTCGTTTCCCTGGCCGCGACGATCGGCGCCTTCGCGTTCGGCCTGCCCCGCCGCCGGGGCCCGTCGCACTACGTGCTGCTGGTGGTGCTGGCGGGCTTGTTCACCGGGGCGCTGCTCCTGATCGAGGACATCGACAAGCCGTTCTCGGGCCAGATCCGCATCACGAACGAGGCGATGTCGGAGACGGCGGCGGACATCGCCGAGGACTTCGCGACGGACCACCCGGGCCGCTCGCTGCCGTGCGACGAGACGGGGGCGCGGGTGGGGAGGTGAGCGGGAGGGTGGCGGGTTTCTGAGGTGGTGACGGGCGGGGGTCCGGGTGGGTGTGGCGGGTTTCTGAGGTCGTACGGGCGGGCGTTGCGTGGGGGCTTCTGGTGCGGCCGCCCTTGATCCGAGTGTGGCTCCCTCCACCGCCGCGTCAAGGGCGCTCCCTTCGGTCGCGTCGCTTCGCGATGGCCTG
>NZ_JBHXTJ010000060.1:0-39144 GCF_042677525.1 Streptomyces sp. NPDC127114 | reverse complement strand
AGTTCGTGACCGCCGACGGCGATCCGGCCGCTGCCGGGCCCGGGTGCGACGAGGGTGGAGAGGATCTTGACGGCGGTGGTCTTGCCGGCGCCGTTGGGGCCGAGCAGGGAGAAGATCGTGCCTTCCGGGACGGCGAGGTCGATGCCGTCGAGAACGGTCTTGTCGCCGTAGGACTTGCGCAGTGCGGTCGCCGAGATGGCCAGGGCGGTCATGGGTGCTCCTTGTGTCGCGCGGCGGCGGTACGGGTCAGAGGCTGCGGGCGGTGATGTCGCCGTAGGAGGTGGTGGCGCGGATGGCGAGGGGGGCGTGGGGGCCTTCGGTGTTGGTGAGGCTGTTGTGGATGCGGCCGTAGGAGGTGCCGGCGTCGAGGGTGGCGGAGGTGCCGGGGGCGGTGGCGATGGTGATGTCGCCCTTCTGGGTGCTGAGGGTGACGGTGCCGCGGTCGGCCTCGGTGACGCGGATGTCGCCGCGCAGGGTGCTGATCTGCGCGGGGCCGTTGAGGCGGCCGACGGTGATGTCGCCGTCCTGGAGGGTGGCGTGGAGGCTGGTGGCCTCGTCGATCTTGACGGGGCCCTGGGCGGCGGTGACGGTGACGTCGCCGAGGCGTCCGACGCCGCGGAAGTCGGCGGCGGCGCCGTGGGCCTCGACGCGGGAGCCGGTGGGCAGCTGGACGGTGATCTCGACGGAGCCGGAGGGGCCGAAGAGCTGGTTCCTGGCCGGCGGGGCGGTGATGGCCAGGACGCCGTCGGTGTAGTCGATCCGGATGTCCTCGGCGGCCTTGATGTCGCGGCTCTTGGTGGGGTTGGCGGGCAGGACCTCGACGGTGGCGTCGGTGCGGTCGGCGGCGATGAGGCGGATGTGGCCGGCGGGGATGTCGAGGACGGCGGAGAGGGCGGTGGTGGTGGTGGCCGGGGTGGCGAACTTCTGCATGGTGGGTTCCTTGTTCTCGTGGGTGTTCCCGTTGTCGCTGTCGGCGTTTCCGACATGGGAAAAGCTACGTTGCCTTCACGCATCCGGCAACAACCTTGTTGCGCAACAACTAAGTAACCGCAGGTCAAGATAAGGAAATCGTTGCAACGGGTCTGCGGGTAACGCAACGTCAGCCCCGTAGCTCGTTGCAATGGAATGGAAGTGAACGCTATAGTGGGGCACACCACGCACCTGAAGGAGGCCGCGATGCCCGGAGGCAGGCTCACCCAGCCCGAACGTCAGCAGATCGCCCTCGGACTGGCCGACGGACTCGCCTACGCGGAGATCGCCCGGCGCCTCGACCGCCCGACGTCCACCGTCACCCGTGAGGTCATGCGCAACGGAGGCCCCGCCGGCTACCGCGCCGACCTCGCCCACCGCGCCACCGAACACCGTGCCCAGCGCCGCAAGCAGACGTCACCGCGCGGCACCGGAGCCGGGGCCGGCCCCGCCGCGCACGAGGAGGCCTACGGCAGGGACGTCGAGGCCGTCCGCGCGTACGAGGAGATGTTCACGACCGTCCTCATGCAGTCGGGCATGCCCAAGATGATGGCCCGGGTCATGGCCTCCATCACCATCAGCGACGAGGGCAGCCTCACCGCGCCCGAGCTGGTGCAGCGCCTCCAGGTGAGCCCCGCCTCGGTGTCCAAGGCCGTCGCATTCCTCGAGAGCCAGGGCCTCGTCCGCCGCGACCGCGGGGAGGGCCGCCGGGAGCGCTACATCGTCGACGACGACATCTGGTACGAGTCGGTCATGGCCAGCGCCCGCGCCACCGCCCACGTCACCGAGACCGCTCGGCAGGGCGTCAGCGTCCTCGGCCGCGACACCCCCGCCGGCATCCGCCTCGAGAACATCGCCCGCTTCGCCGACTTCGTCTCCGAGAGCATCACCCGCGCCGCCCAGCAGGCCCGCGCCATCCTGACCAGCAAGCCCCAGACCGCGGACCTCACGGCAGCCTTCGACGAGGCCCAGGCGGAGGCCCAGGGGGAGGAGCCGGTGGAGGAGCCGCCTACGCCTGGTCCTGGCCCCGCGTGAGCTCCCAGACCCGGAACTCCCCGTCCCCGAGTCGCGCCAGCTCGGTGAAGCCGAGCTTCGCCGGGACGGTGGCGCTCGCGTGGTTCTCCGGCAGGTGCAGGACCAGCAGCCGCTGAACGCCGGGCAGCCGGAACCCCTCGGCGACGAGGGCCCGGGCGGCCCGGGCGGCCAGGCCGTGACCGGTGGCGGCCGGGTGGAGCCAGTAGCCGATCTCGTACGCGTCGGCGGGCGTCTCCTCGCGCCGGTGCAGGCTGCAGGCCCCGACCATCGCCCCGTCGAGCACGATGAGGTACGTGAACTCCGCGCCCGCCGCCCACTGTCCGGCCCGCCGCGAGAGGTAGCCGGCCGTCCACTCCGGACTGTGGTCCTCGACCCAGTCCATCCACGGCCGCAGGTGCTCGACCGACTCGTCGATCAGCTGGTGCAGCTCGGACAGGTCGGCCGGGTCCTCGGGGCGGCGGAGGACGAGGCGGTCGTCGATCCGGACCAGCTGCGGGGGATGCCTCAGGGTGGTCACTCGATGGTCGTCATCTCTTCACGCCCGCCACGAACGCGGCCCAGGCGGCGGCCGGGACCACGAGCGCGGGGCCGTCGGGGACCTTGCTGTCACGGACGGGGACGACACCGGGGACGTCGTCGAGGACTTCGAGGCAGTTGCCGCCCTCGCCGTTGCTGTAGGAGCTCTTGCGCCAGGCCGTGGCGCCGGCGAAGTCGTAGGTGACCTCGACGCAGTCGCCGCCTGAAGCGTTGCTGTAGGAGCTCTTGAACCAGTGGGCGTTGGTCAGGTCGTACTTGCGCATCGTCTGAAGTCCTCCGCCGCCGACTCGATCAGTGCGAGGGACGCCTCCGGCGACAGCGTGGCGACCCTGAGCAGATCGTAGGCGCGCTGGGCTTGCTTCACCACAGCCGGATCATCGAGGAGCGTTCCCGAAAACTCGGTCTCTGTATAGGCCGTTGGGGGCTGGTCCTTGAACTCCATCAGCTTCAGAGTTCCGGTCATGTGTGCGTGTGCACCGACAGCGCGGGGCAGCACCGTGACCAGCGCCCATCGCTGGCGGACCAGCGACGCGATGCGCTCCAGTTGCGAGGCCATGGTCGCTGGGCCTCCCACAGGAGTGAGTACCGCGTTCTCATGCAGTACGACCCAATACTCCGGCCTCGTTGCGTCCTTGAGGATCGCCTGTCGCTCGATCCGGGAGCTGACCTTCTCCTCGATGAACTCCTCCGAGGCGAACGGATACATCGCGAGGATCTGCGCACGCATATAGTCCCGTGTCTGCAGCAGACCCGGCACCACCGTCGGCGCGAACTCGCAGATCTTCGTCGCCACGGCCTCCAGCTCCGCCGCCGCGTTGAAGTATTCCGCGTACGGCGACTTGTCGATCAGCTTCCGCCAGGTCCGTTCGAAAATACCGCCGGTTTGTAGGACCTCGTCGAATCGCCGGGCCAGCTCCAGCTGCGGCTTCCTGATTCCCTGCTCGAACAGGCCGATGTAGGCGCCCGAGACGAACACCCGTGCCCCCAGGTCGTTCTGTGAGAGCCCCGCCGCCTCCCGGCGTTCCTTCAGGAGCTCTCCGAAGAACTCCCACACTTCTTCCCGCTTGGCTTTGGCCATGGATTAACTCCCGAACCCCACACCGCACTTGTAGCCCCAGCGCGTCTGCCGATTCTACGGATCCGCCACCACCCTGGATGCGGAAAGCGGGAAATGGATTCGGAAAGGAGCGCGTTGGTGAAGGAAGACAGCATGCGGCCGACGGAAACTGAAGAGGTACGGGAGGCGGTGAGGGAATTGCGCGACGCGCTCGGGCGGGCCGGAATCACGCTTCCCTCGCTCGGGATCGACGCCGTGACTCTCGCCGCCGATCCTCCCCGGCCGCTGATCGAGCTCGGGCGCTGTACGGCGGCCACGGCACGGCTGCTCGCCGCCGCGCTGACGCCCATGGACGAAGGGGGACGCGAATGAAACCGCCCATCGGCGCGTACGTCGTCGACATCCGTACCGGCAAGGTCGGCACCGTGATGGGCCACGAGGGTCCCTACCTCCAGGTCCGGCCCATCGGCGGAGGCCGCGAGTGGGACTGCGAGCCGGACGGGGTCCGGGTCGCGACCGCCGCCGAGCGGCTGCGCGCCGCCACCGCGCACGCGAACGCGCGCAGCCGGGGCGAGGTGCCGTGACGCCGTCCGGGGTTCCGGCTCGGCGAGAACGGCCTCGCCCCGTCGGGTGACGTGCCACCTCACGGTCTGTTAGTCCATCCGCCTCTCCCGCGCTGCACACGTCTCGCCCTCCCGGTTACGTGGTCGCCGCGAACCCCGTTCGGTCGGTTCGCAGTTCGTTGACCACGAAAGCAATCGAGGTGTTCGGCATGGCGAGACCGGTGTATCGGCTGGTGGCGGTGTCCGCGGCGGCGGGAGCGCTGCTGGCCGGGGGACTCACGGGGGCGCGGGCGACGGAGGCGCGGGCGGCCCAGCCCGTGGGGCGGTACGTGATCGTGCTGGAGGACTCGGCGCGCGACCGGCTCGAGGCGGTCATCCGGCAGCACGGCCGCGCCTACGGGGTACGGGCGGAGTTCCGGTACAGGGACGCGCTGGTCGGGTACTCGGCCGTGGTCCCGGAGTCACGGGTGGCCGACCTGCGCGCGGCCGAGGGCGTGCGGACCGTGGCCGTGGACGCGCCCGTACGCGCCACCCAGCAGGTGCTGCCGACCGGCGTGGACCGGATCCAGGCCGATGCGAGCAGCACGTCCGCAGGAAACGGGACGGGTGAGGTCAACACGGCGGTGGCGATCCTCGACACCGGGATCGACGACCGGCACCCCGACCTCAACGTGGCCGGTGGGATCAACTGCGTGACGACGAGGCCCGAGAGCTGGCGCGACAACAACGGCCACGGCACCCATGTGGCCGGCACCGTCGGCGCGCGGGACAACGGCGACCACGTCGTGGGGGTCGCGCCGGGGGCCCGGCTGTACGCGGTCAAGGTGCTCGGCGGCGGGGGCTGGGGGCGGCTGTCCACCATCGTCTGCGGACTCGACTGGGTGACGGCCAATGCCGCCGGTCTCGGCATCAAGGTCGCGAACATGAGCCTCGGCGGCGACGGCAGCGACGACGGCAACTGCGGGTTCACCAACGGCGACCCCGAGCACCAGGCGATCTGCCGGGTGGTCCAGGCCGGCGTCACGGTGGTGGTGGCGGCCGGCAACGACAACGACGACCTGGCCAACCACCGTCCCGCCGCCTACGACGAGGTCCTCACGGCGACCGCCATGGCCGACTTCAACGGGCAGCCCGGGGGTGGCGCGGCCGCGACCTGCCGGGACGACGTGGACGAGACGGCGGCGGACTTCTCCAGCTTCGCGGTGAGCGAGGCGGACGCCGCCCACACGATCGCCGGTCCGGGGGTGTGCATCGAGTCGACCCGCAACCGCGGCGGCACCACCGTCTTCTCCGGCACCTCGATGGCCTCGCCGCACGTGGCCGGCGCGGCCGCGCTGTGCCTCGCCGGCGGGCAGTGCACGGACCCGTCGCCGGCCGGCGTGGCCGCGAAGCTCCGCGCCGACGCCGCCGCCCCCGAGCTCGTCTCGTACGGCTTCGCCGGCGACCCGAACGCGCCGGTCAGCGGGCGCTACTACGGGCACCTCGTCCACGCCGGCGGCTACTGAGCCGCTTCCGCGCGCCGAGAGCCCCGCGGCCCGGGTACCGGGTACCCGCCCGGGGCTCCCTCGCGGTACGGGACAATGGCTCCATGAGTCTGTTCCGCGACGACGGCATCGTGCTGCGCACCCAGAAGCTGGGTGAAGCGGACCGCATCATCACGCTGCTCACGCGCGGTCACGGACGTGTACGCGCCGTCGCGCGCGGCGTGCGCCGGACGAAGTCGAAGTTCGGGGCGCGACTCGAACCGTTCTCGCACGTGGACGTGCAGTTCTTCGCCCGCGGGAGTGAGCTGGTCGGGCGCGGGCTCCCGCTGTGCACGCAGAGCGAGACCATCGCCGCGTACGGCAGCGGCATCGTCACCGACTACGCCCGGTACACCGCGGGCACCGCGATGCTGGAGACGGCGGAACGGTTCACCGACCACGAGGGCGAGCCGGCCGTGCAGCAGTACCTGCTGCTCGTGGGCGGGCTGCGCACCCTCGCCCGCGGCGAGCACGCCCCGCACCTCATCCTCGACGCCTTCCTGCTCCGCTCGCTCGCCGTCAACGGCTACGCGCCCAGCTTCGAAGACTGCGCCAAATGCGGACTTCACGGGCCGAACCGCTTCTTTTCGGTCGCAGCGGGCGGAGTCATCTGCGCGGACTGCCGGGTGCCCGGAAGCGTCGTACCCTCTGCGGAGGCCGTAGGCCTGCTCAGCGCGCTGCTCACCGGCGACTGGGAGACGGCGGACGCGGCCGAGCCGCGTCACGTCAGGGAGGGCAGCGGACTGGTGTCCGCCTATCTGCACTGGCACCTGGAGCGCGGGCTGCGCTCGCTGCGGTACGTAGAGAAGAGCTAGGAGAGACCACGCCATGGCCATCGCACGACTCCTCGGGCGCCAGCGACGGGAGTACAGGACCCCCGAGCCGCACCCCTCCGGAGCCCGCCCGCCGAAGCTCCAGCCCGAGCTCGTGCCCGAGCACGTCGCGATCGTCATGGACGGCAACGGCCGCTGGGCCAAGGAGCGCGGCCTGCCGCGCACCGAGGGCCACAAGGTCGGCGCCGAGCAGGTGCTCGACGTGCTCCAGGGCGCGATCGAGATGGGCGTCGGCTCGATCTCGCTGTACGCCTTCTCCACGGAGAACTGGAAGCGCTCGCCCGAGGAGGTGCGCTTCCTGATGAACTTCAACCGGGACTTCATCCGCAAGACCCGCGACCAGCTCGACGAGCTCGGCGTCCGGGTGCGCTGGGTGGGCCGCATGCCCAAGCTGTGGAAGTCGGTGGCCAAGGAGCTCCAGGTCGCCCAGGAGCAGACCAAGGACAACACGAAGCTCACGCTGTACTTCTGCATGAACTACGGCGGGCGGGCCGAGCTCACGGACGCGGCGCAGGCGCTGGCCGAGGACGTGAAGGCGGGAAGGCTCGACCCGGCGAAGATCACCGAGAAGACGATCCAGAAGTACCTCTACTACCCGGACATGCCGGACGTCGACCTCTTCCTGCGGCCCAGCGGCGAGCAGCGCACGTCGAACTACCTGATCTGGCAGAGCGCGTACGCCGAGATGGTCTTCCAGGACGTCCTGTGGCCCGACTTCGACCGCCGCGACCTGTGGCGCGCGTGCGTGGAGTACGCGCAGCGCGACCGGCGGTTCGGGGGCGTGGACCCGGCGGACCTGGCCGTGCTCGACAAGGCCTGACGGTGCAGAGGGGGGATCCGTGATGGAGCTCGTCTACACGCCGACGCGTGAGGATCTGCTCGACGCCGTACGGGTGCAGATGCGGCACGGCTCGTTCCGGACACTGCGGTGGCTGATGCCGATCACCGCCGTACTGGCATTCCTGGTCGTCGCCTTCCTACTGTCCGGACCCGGAGAGCCGAACACCGGGGGCGCGATCCTCATGGGCGCGCTCGGACTGCTCGCTGCCGTCCTCGGGCCACTGGCCCTCAGGCTCACCGCCCGGCAGATGTACGCCATGGTCGCGCGGCAGGGGGAGCACCGGGCGCGCGTGGACGAGGACGGGGTGCGCTGGGAGACGAGCGTCAGCGAGACGACGGCGCGCTGGCAGCTGACGCCCCGGTACACCGAGACGCCGACGCAGTTCGTGCTGCTCTCCGCCGACAAGGGCGGCGTGGGCGTCGCCGCCCTGCCCAAGCGCGGGCTCTCCGACCCCACCGACGTCGACCGGCTCCGTGCCCTCCTGGACCGGAACATCACCCGTATGTGAGACGCGTCGCGTACGCGAGAGGGCCCGCACCGGGTGGATCCGGTGCGGGCCCTCTCGTATGTCAGGTCACGGCCGCCAGGTCACTTCGCCGCGCACTCCGCGCATGTGCCGAAGATCTCCACCGTGTGCGCCACGTTCACGAAGCCGTGCTCCGCCGCGATCGTCTCGGCCCACTGCTCCACCGCCGGGCCCTCCACCTCCACGGCCTTGCCGCAGACGCGGCACACCAGATGGTGGTGGTGGTCGCCCGTCGAGCAGCGCCGGTAGACCGTCTCGCCGTCGCTCGTGCGCAGCGCGTCGACCTCGCCGGCCTCGGCGAGGGACTGGAGCGTGCGGTAGACGGTGGTGAGGCCGACGGAGTCGCCGCGGTGCTTGAGCATGTCGTGCAGCTCCTGGGCGCTGCGGAACTCGTCCACCTCGTTCAGGGCTGCCGAGACTGCGGCCCGCTGCTTGGTCGAGCGGCCTTTTACGGGGGGTCCTGCCGTCACCACGGGGGCCTCCTTGAATCCTTGTCTGCCCCCGCCATTCTGCCAGCCCCCCGTTGCTGCGCCGTCAGACCTTCACGTCGTCCGTGGGACGGCGGGTGGCCGGAAGGCATCGTGCGTCGCACTCCGCGGTGGCCCGCTCGGCGGCACGGGCCCGTCGTCTGGCCAGCGGCGCGGCGAGGACCGCGAGCGCGATGAACACGCCGATCGCGAAGAGCACGATCGTCGCGCCGGGCGGCACGTCCTGGTAGTACGAGGTGATCGTGCCGGACAGGGTGACGCCGGTGCCGATGACGACCGCGAGGACGAACGTCGTACGGAAGGACCGGGACAGCTGCTGGGCGGCCGCGACCGGCACCACCATCAGGGCGCTGACCAGGAGCAGGCCGACCACGCGCATCGCGACCGTGACGGTCACGGCGGCGGTGACCGCGATGAGCAGGTTCAGGGCGCGCACCGGCAGGCCGGTGACGCGGGCGAAGTCCTCGTCCTGGCTGACGGCGAAGAGCTGGCGGCGCAGCCCGACGGTGACGAGGACGACGAACGCGGCGAGCACGCTGATCGACGTGACGTCCTCGGCGGAGACCGTGGACAGCGAACCGAAGAGGAACGAGCTCAGGTTGGCGTTGGAGCCGGTCGGCGACAGGTTGATCAGCAGGACGCCGCCGGCCATGCCGCCGTAGAAGAGCAGGGCGAGGGCGAGGTCGCCGCGGGTCTTGCCGTACGCGCGGATCAGCTCCATGGCGACCGCGCCGGCGACGGCGACCAGGGTGGCCATCCACACCGGGTTGGCGGACATGAGGAAGCCGAGGCCGACGCCGGTCATGGCGACGTGGCCGATGCCGTCGCCCATCAGGGCCTGGCGGCGCTGGACCAGGTAGACACCGACGGCGGGCGCGGTGATGCCGACGAGGACGGCCGCGATGAGCGCCCGCTGCATGAAGGCGAGTTCGAGGAATTCCATCGTCAGGTCAGCAGTCCCGTGCGGAGCGGCTCGTCGGCCGCGTGGGGGTGGACGTGGTCGTGGCCGGGCAGGGCGTGCTGGCCCACGGCGCGGGGCGGCGGGCCGTCGTGGACGACGCAGCCGTCGCGGAGCACGACCGCGCGGTCGATGAGGGGCTCCAGGGGGCCGAGCTCGTGCAGGACGAGGAGGACGGAGGTGCCGCCGGCGACCTGCTCGCGCAGGGTGCCGGCGAGGATCTCCTGGCTGGCCAGGTCGACACCGGCCATCGGCTCGTCCATGATCAGCAGCTCGGGCTCGGAGGCGAGCGCGCGGGCGATCAGCACGCGCTGGTGCTGCCCGCCGGAGAGGGCGCCGACCGAGTCGCCGGCGCGGTCGTCGAGGCCGACCAGCTCCATGGCCCGGGCTATCGCGGCGCGGTCGGCCTTGGTGGTGAGGCCGAACCTGCGGCGGGACAGCCGGCCGGAGGAGACGACCTCGCGGACGGTCGCCGGGACACCGCTGGCGGCGGTGGTGCGCTGCGGGACGTAGCCGACCCGGGCCCAGTCGCGGAATCGCTTCTGCGGGGTGCCGAACAGCTCGATGGTGCCGCCGGTCAGGGGCACCTGGCCGATGACGGAGCGGACGGCGGTGGACTTGCCGGAGCCGTTGGCGCCGAGCAGCGCGACGACCTCACCGCGGTGCACGGTGAGGTCGACGCCGCGCAGGACGGGGCGCGAGCCGAGGGCGGCGGTGGCGCCGCGCACGGAGATGACGGGCTCGTCGCTCACGAGAGAGCTCACGACTGCCTCCTGCTGGGTGTGGATCACTTCACGCTCACTTCGCGCTCACGTCGCCCTCGGCGGGCGCTGACGCGGCGCTCACTTCGCGCCGAGGGCCTTCTTCAGTGCGGCGAGGTTGGACTGCATGACCTCGATGTAGTCATCGCCCTTGGACCTGTCCGTGATTCCCTCCAGCGGGTCGAGCACGTCGGTCTTGAGACCGGTGTCGCTCGCGAGGGTCTTGGCGGTCTTGTCGCTGGCCAGGGTCTCGAAGAAGACGGTGGTGACCTTGTCCTTCTTCGCGATGTCCTGGAGCTCCTTGATGCGGGCGGGGCTCGGCTCGGACTCGGGGTCCATGCCGGAGATGCCCTCCTGCTCCAGGCCGTAGCGCTCGGCGAGGTAGCCGAAGGCGGAGTGGGTCGTGATGAAGGTCTTGGTGGAGGTGTTCTTCAGGCCCGTCTGGAACTCGCTGTTCAGGGCGGCGAGCTTCGTCATCAGAGCCTGGGTGTTCGCCTTGTACGTGGCGGCGTGGGCCGGGTCGGCCTTCTCGAAGGCGGCGCCCACGCCCTGGGCGACCTCGCCGTACTTCACCGGGTCGAGCCAGATGTGCGGGTCGGCGCCGGCCTCGCCCTCACCGGCGTGCTCCTCGTGGCCCGCCTCTTCGGAGCCGTGCTCGGCGCCGTGGTCGTGGCCGACCTCGGTGCCGTGCTCCTCGAGCTTGGTGAGGGTGGTGGCGTCGATGGTGGTGCCGGCGTTCGACTGCGCGATGGCCTCGTCGACGGCGGGCTGGATGCCCTTGAGGTAGAGGATGACGTCGGCCTCGCCGAGCTCGCCGATCTGCTTCGGCTTGAGCTCCAGGTCGTGCGGCTCGACGCCCGGCTTGGTGAGCGTGTTGACGGTGACGTGCTTGCCACCTATCTGCTCGGCCAGGAACTGCATGGGGTAGAACGACGCGACGACGTCCAGCTTCCCGTCGTTGCCGTTGCCGCCCTTGTCGGCGGCGTCGGAGCTCCCGCCGCAGGCGGAGAGGGTCACGAGACCGAGGGCGACGGCTCCGGCGACGGCGGTGGTGGGTATCAGTCGGCGTACGTTCATGACACTCATTTTCAACAAAAGTGGAAACGGTTGTCAATTGCCGCACGTGTGTCCTGGCGCACGCGTGTTCGGTCTCCCGGGCGCTCACCGAGCCGCCGGTGAGCGGGCTCGCCGCCGCCGTACGGCGGGTCGCGGCTGAGCGAGGGGGAACCGATTTGAAAGTGAGGGCCCGGGCGCCGGTAACCTGAGGCATTCGCACTTCGTCGTCGTAATGAAGAGAGCACCGTGGCCGCCGACAAGATCGACACCATCGTCAGCCTGAGCAAGCGCCGTGGCTTTGTTTTCCCCTGCAGTGAGATCTACGGCGGTCAGCGCGCCGCCTGGGACTACGGACACCTGGGCGTCGAGCTCAAGGAGAACATCAAGCGCCAGTGGTGGCGTTACATGGTCACCTCGCGCGAGGACGTCGTCGGCATCGACTCGTCGGTCATCCTGGCCACCGAGGTCTGGGAGGCCTCCGGCCACGTCGCGACCTTCACCGACCCGCTGACCGAGTGCACCTCCTGCCACAAGCGCTTCCGCGCCGACCACCTGGAGGAGGCGTACGAGGAGAAGCACGGCCGCCTCCCCGAGAACGGCCTCGCCGACCTCAACTGCCCCAACTGCGGCAACAAGGGCACCTTCACGGAGCCCAAGCAGTTCTCCGGCCTGCTCTCCACGCACCTCGGCCCGACCCAGGACACCGGCTCCATCGCGTACCTGCGTCCCGAGACCGCCCAGGGCATCTTCACCAACTTCGCCCAGGTGCAGACGACCTCGCGCAAGAAGCCCCCGTTCGGCATCGCGCAGATGGGCAAGTCCTTCCGGAACGAGATCACTCCGGGCAACTTCATCTTCCGCACCCGCGAGTTCGAGCAGATGGAGATGGAGTTCTTCGTCAAGCCGGGCGAGGACGAGCAGTGGCACGAGTACTGGATGGAGCAGCGCTGGAACTGGTACACGAACCTGGGTCTCCGTGAGGAGAACATGCGCTGGTACGAGCACCCGAAGGAGAAGCTCTCCCACTACTCGAAGCGCACCGCCGACATCGAGTACCGCTTCCAGTTCGGCGGCAGCGAGTGGGGCGAGCTCGAGGGCGTCGCCAACCGCACCGACTACGACCTGAAGGCCCACGCCGAGGCCTCCGGCGCCAACCTGACCTACCTGGAGCAGGAGGGCGAGCGCTACACGCCGTACGTCATCGAGCCCGCCGCCGGTGTCGGCCGCACCATGCTGGCCTTCCTGCTCGACGCGTACACCGAGGACGAGGCCCCGAACGCCAAGGGCGTCATGGAGAAGCGCACCGTGCTGCGCCTCGACCACCGCCTGGCCCCGGTCAAGGTCGCGGTCCTGCCGCTGTCCCGCAACGCGGACCTCTCGCCGAAGGCCAAGGGCCTCGCGGCCGACCTGCGGCAGAACTGGAACATCGAGTTCGACGACGCCGGCGCCATCGGCCGCCGCTACCGTCGCCAGGACGAGATCGGCACGCCCTACTGCGTCACCGTCGACTTCGACACCCTCGAGGACAACGCGGTGACCGTGCGCGAGCGCGACACCATGAAGCAGGAGCGCGTCTCCCTCGACCAGATCCAGGGCTACCTGGCCAGCCGCCTGCTGGGCTGCTGACCTCGGTCGTACCCGTACGGGAAAGCCCCCGGTTCCGTTTCCGGAACCGGGGGCTTTCCCGTGTCTTGCTGTTCGGGCCTTCGTCCAGGTCAGGCCTTCAGCGCGCGCTGTACCAGGGCGACCACCGCGTCGAAGGCCGCCTCGCTGTCGGGGGCCGACCACTCGGCGGCGTGCGCCGGGTTGTGGAAGCGGTCGGTGGCGTGGAAGACGGCGCGGGCCGTGGCCGGCAGGTCCGCCTCGGGGGTGGTGAACACGCCCGCGCGGCGGCCGTCCTCCAGGATCCGGGCGATCTGCTCTACCAGGTGGTCCTCGTGCCGGTCGACCACCGCGCTGTTCTCGCCGATCAGCACCTGGAAGGTGGCCATCAGCTCCGGGTCGCCGCCCGCCTTCTCGCGCTTGAGGGCGAAGAGGGCGGTGAGCCAGCCGGTCAGCCGCTCGTCGGCCGGCTCCGCGGCGTCGACGTACGGCCGGAGGGCGTCGATCGTCCGCCGCAGCCACCGCTCGGTGACCGACTCGCGCAGCGCCGCCTTGGTGCGGAAGTGGCGGTAGACGCTGCCGTGGCTCACGCCGAGGGCCCTGGCCACGTCCACGACGGTCGCCTTCGCCGGGCCGTAGCGGCGCAGCACCTCCTCGGTGGCTTCGAGGATGCGCTCGGCGGTCAGGGTCTCCGTGGTGGCCATGGAATGACAGTACCTGTCACCCGGACGGTGCTCACCGCTCGCTGTCCAGGTGGGCCATCTGGTTCTCCGGGTAGCGGGCGCCGGACGCCGCGCCCGCCGGGACGGCCTCCTCGATCGCCGCGAGGTCGGCCGCGTCGAGCGTGACGTCCAGGGCGCCGAGGGCCTCCGCGAGCCGGTCGCGGCGGCGGGCGCCGATCAGCGGGACGACGTCATCGCCCCGGGAGAGCGCCCAGGCGATCGCGATCTGCGCGACGGTCACGCCCTTGGCCTCGGCGACCGCGCGCAGCCGGTCCACCAGGTCCAGGTTGCGGCCGAGGTTGTCGCCCTGGAAGCGGGGCGACATGCCGCGGAAGTCGCCCGGCGCGAAGGTGTGCTCGCGGGTGACGTGGCCGCTGATCAGGCCGCGGGAGAGGACTCCGTACGCGGTGACGCCGATGCCCAGCTCGCGCGCGGTGGGCAGGATCGTGTCCTCGATGCCGCGGGAGATCAGCGAGTACTCGATCTGGAGGTCGGCGATCGGGGCGACGGCGGCGGCCCGGCGCAGGGTGTCCGCGCCGACCTCCGAGAGGCCGATGTGCCGGACGTGGCCCGACTCGACCAGCTCGGCGATGGCGCCGACGGTCTCCTCGATGGGCACGTCCGGGTCGACGCGGGCGATCCGGTAGACGTCGATGTGGTCGGTGCCGAGCCGCTGGAGCGAGTACGCGGCGAAGTTCTTCACCGCGGCCGGCCGGCCGTCGTAGCCGGTGAAGCCGCCCTCGATCGTGCGCAGGGCGCCGAACTTGACGCTGGTGAGGGCCTGTTCGCGGGCGGCGGCGGGGGCGGTGCGCAGCGCCTCGTTGATCAGCAGCTCGTTGTGGCCCATGCCGTAGAAGTCGCCGGTGTCGAGGAGCGTGACGCCCGCGTCCAGAGCGGCGTGGATCGTCGCGATCGACTCGGCGCGGTCGGCCTCGCCGTACAGGGCGGACATGCCCATGCAGCCGAGACCGAGCGCGGAGACCCGGGGACCGGTGGAGCCGAGGGTGCGGGTGGGGAGGGAGGTCAGAGTGCTCATGCTTCGACTATGGCATGAACGATGACAGATTTCAATATCTGTCAGTCGGTCGACGTCCGTCCCGTGTCAGTTCTTCGCCGGGAGGCGCAGGCTCAGCAGCAGCGTCAGCGCCACCACGGCCAGCTGCACCAGGAGCGTCGTCGTCAGCGCCGAGCCCATGTCGGCGGGGGAGGAGCCGAGGGAGAGGAAGAGCGAGCCCAGCGTCGCCACGCCCAGCGCCAGCGCCGACTGCTGCGTCGTCACCATCACGCCGCTGCCGACGCCCGCCCGATCCGCCGGCACCTCCGAGAGCACCACGCGGAACAGCACCGGCAGCTGGAGTCCCTGGCCCAGGCCCGCCACCGCCATGCCCGGCAGCAGGCTCCACACGGACAGGTCGGGCCAGCCGCGCGCCACCGTCCAGGCGATGAGGCCGATGCCCAGCGCCTGCAGCACCGCACCCGCCGGGACCACCCGGGTCGCGCCCCAGCGTCCGATGAGCCGCGGCCCCGCGAGCGAGGCGCCGAAGAAGGCCACCGCCATCGGCACCAGCGCCAGGCCGGAGGCGACCGCGCCCATCGCGAGGCCCTGCTGGAGCGAGATCGCGATCACGAACATGAAGCCGCTGAAGCCCAGCGACAGCGGCAGCACCACCGCGAGGCCCCGGCGCAGCGAGACCAGGCCGAGCAGGCTCGGCGGCACCAGCGGCGTACGGCCCGCGCGGTCCGCCCGTACCTCCACCCACCAGAACGCGCCGGCCGCGAACGGGAAGACGGCCAGCGCCACCCAGGTCCACAGCGGCCAGCCGGCCGCCCGGCCCTCGGTCAGCGGGGCGAGCAGGGTGAGCAGCGCGAGCGCGAGCAGCAGGGTACCGGGCAGGTCGACCGGCGCGGGCCGGTCCGAGCGGGTCTCGGGCACGCTGCGGGCCGCGAGCGCGAGGCCGAGCAGCGCCACCGGCACGTTCACCAGGAAGATCGACCGCCAGCCGGTGCCGGCGACGTCGGCGGCGACGAGCACGCCGCCCAGGATCTGGCCGGCCACCATGGCGAGACCGGCGGTCGCCCCGTAGAGGCTGAGCGCGCGGGCGTGGCGGGCACCGGACGTCGAGGAGTGAATCGTCGCGAGCACCTGCGGCAGCATCAGGGCGGCCGCGGCACCCTGTGCCACCCGGGCGCCCACCAGGGTCCAGGCGTCCGGCGCGAGGCCGCAGGCGAGGGAGGTGAGGCCGAAGGCGGCCATGCCGGCGAGGAAGAGCCGGCGCCGGCCGAACTGGTCGCCCAGCCGGCCGCCGAGCACGAGCAGGACGGCGTACGCGAGGCCGTACCCGGCGACGACCAGCTCCAGCATGGCCGGTCCCGCGTCCAGGTCGTGGTCGATGGTGGGCAGGGCGACGTTGACGATGAAGAAGTCGATCAGCGGCAGCGCCGCGCCGAGCAGCACGGTGAACAGGCCGAGCGAGCCGAGCACCGGGCGGGCGTGGTCGACGACCGGTACGGCGGTACGGGCGGCGGACGTGGAGGTTGTCGTAGTCACGTGATCGAGCCTCGCGCCCGGATTAGCCTGGTACCAGAGTGGATTTATCCTGGTACAAGCAGTACCTGGCAACGGGCTGAGAGCCCCGGCACCCTGGGAGCATGACCGTCATGACGCTCGACACGGCAGGTACGGCGGGCACGTCCGGCGCGGCAGGTACGGCGGCCCGGGGCGGCGCGGCAGGTACGGCGGCCGCGGGCGGCGCGGCCCGGGACACCGACGTCCGGCGGCACGAACTCGCCGCCTTCCTGCGCAGCAGGCGCGAGCGGATCAGCCCCGAGCAGGTCGGGCTGCCCCGCGGCCGGCGCCGCCGCACCCCGGGACTGCGCCGCGAGGAGGTCGCCCAGCTCTCCGCCGTCGGCGTCACCTGGTACACGTGGCTGGAGCAGGCCCGGCCGATCCAGGTGTCCCCGCAGGTGCTCGACGCCCTCGCCGGCGCCCTGCTGCTCGACCCGACCGAGCGCACCCACCTCTTCTCCCTCGCCGGGCAGTCCGACCCGCACCCCGAGACGCCCTGCCCGACCGTCACGCCCGCGCTGCGCGCCCTGCTCGACCAGCTGGAGCCGATCCCGGCCGCCGTGCAGAACAGCCGCTACGACTTCCTCGCCCACAACCGCACCTTCGGACGGCTCTTCTGCGACCTGGACGCGCTGCCCCGCGAGGAGCGCAACAGCCTGTGGCTGGCCTTCACCAACGAGGAGTTCCGGGCCGCCGTCACCGACCTGCCCGAGGTGCTGCGCGCGCTGGCCGGCAAGCTGCGCGCCGCCATGGCCGAGCACCTCGCCGAACCGGCCTGGAAGGCGCTGCTCCAGCGCCTGGAGGAGGCCTCGCCCGAGTTCCGCGAGATCTGGGCGCGGCACGACGTGGTCGACCAGTCCGGCCGCGTCAAGCTCATCGACAACGCCCACGTCGGCCTGCTCCGCCTGGAGCACAACAACCTGTGGCTCGGCCCCGCCGCCGGCCCGCGCCTGGTCACGTACGTACCCGTCGACGAGGCCAGCCGCGCCGGGATCGAGCGGCTGCACGCGCTGGTCCGGGCGGAGGAGACCGCCCGGGCCCGTCAGGGCGAGGACGCCCTCGCCGTCGCCTGAGCCCCGGCTTCCTCCGCCCGCAGCCGCCGCGCCGTCCGCTCCGCCGTGCGCCGCGCCCACGGGCCGCTGCTGACCGCCCCCGCGAGCAGCACCGCCAGGCCGCAGCCGGTGACGACCCAGTACACCGGCTTGCTCGCCTCGACGAAGCCCTCGGTTGTGTAGGTCGCGGCCGAGGCCAGGCCCGCGGACAGGACCGCGCCCGCCACCGCGACGCCCAGCGTCTGCCCGGTCTGGCGGCTGGTGGAGGCCACGGCCGCCGCGACCCCGGCCTGGGCGCGGGGCATGCCCGACACCGCGGTGTTGGTGATCGGCGCGTTCACCAGGCCGAAGCCGATGCCGAAGACCACGTAGCCGGTGAACAGCAGCGGCGTGCTGGTCTCCGCGTGGAAGGCCGCGAACAGCAGCGCGCCGGTCGCCATCGCCGCGCCCGCGAGCAGCAGGGAGGGCCGGGGGCCGCGCGCCCCGACCAGGCGGCCGGACAGCGGCGCGAAGACGAAGGTCATCGCCGCCATCGGCAGCATGGAGAGCCCGGCGTGCAGGGCGGACAGGCCCCGGACGTCCTGGAGGTACAGGGTGTTGACGAAGAGGAAGGCGCCGAGCGCGGCGAAGGCGCAGACGGCGATCACGGTGGCGCCGCTGAACGGCGCGCTGCGGAAGAAGCGCAGGTCGATCAGGGGCTCGCGGCGCCTCGGCTCGTAGATCAGGACGCCGAGGAGGGCGAGCGCGGCGACGCCGGCGAAGAGCGCGCTGGTCTCGATGATCGCGTACGTGAGGGAGCCGAGCAGCACCGTCACAAGCACCTGGCCCACCGGGTCGGGCCGGCGGGGCCGGGGAGCGCGGGACTCGGGGACGTGGCGGAGGGTGAGGGCGAGCGCGGTGAGACCGATCGGCAGGTTCACCCAGAAGATGGCCCGCCAGCCGACCGACTCGACGAGCAGACCGCCCACGAGCGGCCCGGCCGCCATGGAGACGCCGACGACCGCGCCCCAGACGCCGATGGCACGGGCGCGTTCGGCCGGTTCGGTGAAGGTGTTGGTGATGATCGACATGGCGACCGGGTTCAGCATGGAGCCCCCCACGGCCTGCACCATCCGGAAGGCGACGAGGGTCTCCAGCGTCGGCGCGAGCGAGCACAGCAGCGAGCCGAGGACGAAGAGCACGAGGCCGGTGGTGAAGACCTTGCGGCGGCCGATCCGGTCGGCGGTGGAGCCGGAGAGCATGAGCAGCGAGGCGATCACGAGCGTGTAGGCGTCGATCGTCCACTGCATGCCGGAGACGGAGGCGTCGAGATCGCGCCGCATCGACGGCAGCGCCACGTTGAGCGCGGTGTTGTCCAGGCTCACGATCAGCAGACTCATGCAGCAGATCGCGAGGACGAGCCGTCGGCGGGAGCGGCTGAGCGGCGGCTTGGTGGGCTCGGACGGCGTGGGACCGGGCATGTGCGGATCGTACGGCTGTCTAAAGACTTGCGCAGTGCGGGACAATGGGCGAATGACCGCGTTCTCCCCTCTCGCCATCGGGCCGCACATCGTGCAGCCGCCGGTGGTGCTCGCCCCGATGGCCGGCATCACCAACGCCCCCTTCCGCACCCTCTGCCGTGAGTTCTCCGGAGGGAAGGGTCTGTTCGTCAGCGAGATGATCACGACGCGGGCACTGGTCGAGCGCAACGAGAAGACGATGCAGCTCATCCACTTCGACGCGACCGAGAAGCCGCGGTCGATCCAGCTGTACGGAGTGGACCCGGTGACCGTCGGCAAGGCCGTGCGGATGATCGTCGACGAGGACCTGGCCGACCACATCGACCTGAACTTCGGCTGCCCGGTGCCCAAGGTGACCCGCAAGGGCGGCGGCTCGGCGCTGCCGTACAAGCGGCCGCTGCTGCGGGCGATCCTGCACGAGGCCGTGACCAACGCGGGCGACCTGCCGGTCACGATGAAGATGCGCAAGGGCATCGACGACGACCACATCACGTATCTGGACGCGGGCCGGATCGCGGTCGAGGAGGGCGTCACGGCGATCGCCCTGCACGGCCGGACGGCCGCCCAGCACTACGGCGGCACGGCCGACTGGGACGCCATCGCCCGTCTGAAGGAGCACGTGCCGGAGATCCCGGTGCTCGGAAACGGCGACATCTGGTCGGCGGACGACGCGCTGCGGATGATGCGCGAGACCGGCTGCGACGGCGTGGTCGTGGGCCGCGGCTGCCTGGGCCGCCCGTGGCTGTTCGGCGACCTGGTGGCGGGCTTCGAAGGCACGGGGGCCTATGCGACGCCGGGGCTGCGGCAGGTCGCCGAGGTGATGGTGCGGCACGCGACGCTGCTCGGCGAGTGGATCGGCGACGAGACGCGCGGTGTCATCGACTTCCGCAAGCACGTGGCCTGGTACCTGAAGGGCTTCTCGGTCGGTTCGGAGATGCGCAAGAGGCTGGCGGTCACCTCGTCCCTGGACGAGCTGCGCGCTCAGTTGAGCGAGCTCGACCTGGACCAGCCGTGGCCGGCGGGGGCGGACGGTCCGCGCGGCCGTACGTCCGGAAACAACCGTGTCGTCCTGCCGGACGGCTGGTTGAAGGACCCGTACGACTGCGCCGGGATCAGCGAGGACGCCGAGCTGGACACGTCCGGAGGCTGAGATCCGGGCCGCTCGGAGGGCTCTCGGGCGAGTGATTCTCGCCACCCCTGATAGGGGTCGCGCTCAGATGAGCAGGTTACGGGCTTCTCTCCCGCTTGAAGGGTGGCACTGGGTGCCACCCTTTTTGTGTTCAAGAGTTGAACGCAGATGCTGGAATACGCGCTCATCTGAGCGTCGTACGCCTCCTTCGGGTCAAGTGGCCTTCGGGGCCTGAAAGCGGAAGCTACCCGTCAGTTACTTTCGAAGTGCTGGCGGACGGGTGGTTAAGACCGGGTGACCGGTAGGCGTACCTCCCCAGACGCCTTCGATCTGGGTATGTTCCTCGCCGTCAGGGCAGCCAACCGAGTCGTCGAGGAGTCGAGACCCGTGTCGGAAAACAATGATCAGAAGTTCGTGTACGACTTCACCGAGGGCAACAAGGATCTGAAGGATCTCCTCGGTGGCAAGGGCGCGAACCTGGCCGAGATGACCAACCTCGGTCTCCCGGTTCCTCCCGGCTTCACGATCACGACCGAGGCGTGCAAGACCTACCTCGACAGCGGCTCCGAGCCGGCCGAGCTCCGCGACGAGGTCAGCGCGCACCTCGACGCCCTCGAGCGGAAGATGGGCAAGAAGCTCGGCCAGGCCGACAGCCCGCTGCTCGTCTCCGTCCGCTCCGGCGCCAAGTTCTCGATGCCCGGCATGATGGACACCGTCCTCAACATCGGCCTCTCCGACAAGTCCGTCGAGGGCCTCGCCGCGCAGGCCGACAACGAGCGCTTCGCCTGGGACTCGTACCGCCGCCTGATCCAGATGTTCGGCAAGACCGTCCTCGGCGTGGACGGCGAGCTCTTCGAGGACGCCCTCGACGAGGCCAAGGCCGCCAAGAAGGTCTCCAGCGACACCGACCTCGACGCCGGCGACCTGAAGAAGCTCGTCAAGCAGTTCAAGAAGATCGTCAAGACCGCGACCGGCCGCGACTTCCCGCAGGACCCGCGCGAGCAGATGGATCTGGCCATCAAGGCCGTCTTCGACTCCTGGAACGGCGACCGCGCGAAGCTGTACCGCCGCCAGGAGCGCATCCCGCACGACCTCGGCACCGCCGTCAACGTCTGCTCCATGGTCTTCGGCAACCTCGGCCCGGACTCCGGCACCGGCGTCGCCTTCACCCGCGACCCCGCCTCCGGCCACCAGGGCGTCTACGGCGACTACCTGCAGAACGCGCAGGGCGAGGACGTCGTCGCCGGCATCCGCAACACCGTGCCGCTCGCCGAGCTCGAGTCGATCGACAAGAAGTCGTACGACCAGCTCATGCAGATCATGGAGACGCTCGAGACGCACTACAAGGACCTGTGCGACATCGAGTTCACCATCGAGCGCGGCCAGCTGTGGATGCTGCAGACCCGCGTCGGCAAGCGCACCGCCGGTGCCGCCTTCCGCATCGCCACCCAGCTCGTCGACCAGGGCCTCATCGACGAGGCCGAGGCGCTGCAGCGCGTCAACGGCGCCCAGCTCGCCCAGCTGATGTTCCCGAAGTTCGACGAGAACGCGAAGGTCGAGCAGCTCGGGCGCGGCATCGCCGCCTCCCCGGGTGCCGCCGTCGGCAAGGCCGTCTTCGACTCGTACACGGCCGTCAAGTGGTCCCGCTCCGGCGAGAAGGTCATCCTCATCCGCCGTGAGACCAACCCGGACGACCTGGACGGCATGATCGCCGCCGAGGGCATCCTCACCTCCCGCGGCGGCAAGACCTCGCACGCCGCCGTCGTCGCCCGCGGCATGGGCAAGACCTGTGTCTGCGGCGCCGAGGAGCTCGAGGTCGACACCAAGCGCCGCCGCATGACCACCGCCTCCGGCGTGGTCATCGAGGAGGGCGACGTCGTCTCCATCGACGGCTCCACCGGCAAGGTGTACGTCGGCGAGGTACCCGTCGTCCCGTCCCCGGTCGTCGAGTACTTCGAGGGCCGCATGCACGCCGGCGCCGACGACGCCGACGAGCTGGTCCAGGCCGTGCACCGGATCATGGCCTACGCCGACCGCGTCCGCCGCCTGCGGGTCCGCGCCAACGCCGACAACGCCGAGGACGCCTCGCGTGCCCGTCGCTTCGGCGCCCAGGGCATCGGCCTGTGCCGCACCGAGCACATGTTCCTCGGCGAGCGCCGCCAGTACGTCGAGCGCCTCATCCTCGCCGACACCGACGAGGAGCGCGAGGAGTCGCTGAAGGCCCTCCTGCCGCTGCAGAAGCAGGACTTCGTCGAGCTCTTCGAGGCGATGGACGGCCTGCCGGTCACCGTGCGCCTGCTCGACCCGCCGCTGCACGAGTTCCTGCCCGACATCACCGAGCTGTCGGTGCGCGTCGCCCTCGCCGAGGCCCGCAAGGAGCCGCACGAGAACGACCTGCGCCTGCTCCAGGCCGTGCACCGGCTGCACGAGCAGAACCCGATGCTGGGCCTGCGCGGCGTCCGCCTCGGCCTGGTCATCCCCGGCCTGTTCACCATGCAGGTCCGCGCCATCGCCGAGGCCGCCGCCCAGCGCATCGACGCCAAGGGCGACCCGCGCGCCGAGATCATGATCCCGCTCGTCGGCACCGTCCAGGAGCTGGAGCTGGTCCGCGAGGAGGCCGAGGCGGTCATCGCCGAGGTCCAGGCGCAGACCGGGATCGAGCTGAAGCTCGCGCTCGGCACCATGATCGAGCTGCCGCGCGCCGCCGTGACCGCCGGTCAGATCGCCGAGGCCGCCGAGTTCTTCTCCTTCGGCACCAACGACCTCACCCAGACGGTCTGGGGCTTCTCCCGCGACGACGTGGAGGCCAGCTTCTTCACCGCGTACCTGGAGAAGGGCATCTTCGGCGTCAGCCCCTTCGAGACCATCGACAAGGACGGCGTGGGCTCCCTGGTCCGCCAGGCCGTCGAGGCCGGCCGCGCCACCCGCCCGGACATCAAGCTCGGCGTCTGCGGCGAGCACGGCGGTGACCCGGAGTCGGTGCACTTCTTCCACGAGGTGGGCCTCGACTACGTCTCCTGCTCGCCGTTCCGGATCCCGGTGGCGCGTCTGGAGGCCGGCCGCGCGGCGGCCGAGTCGAAGGGCAGCGACAGCCGCTGACCTTCGGTTCAGTAGCAAAGACCACCGGAGCCGCCGTTCGTCCCCGACCCTCAAACCGATGGGCGGCGGCTCCGGTTTCCAGGAGAGACGGGGCGGACACCTTGTGCGGAGGTGTCCGCCCCGTCGTATTTCGTCCCCTCGGACTGTTGCATGATCGTTGGGGAAATGTGGGTTCCTGTTCAACTCATGCGCGGGCGAACATTGAATTATTCGTCCTTGAACATTCGCAAAGAATGAGACGGGCGCGACCCCCGGATCCCCACCCGGAGGTCGCGCCCTTTGGGTTCGTCGGGCGGGTGAGCCGCAACCCTCGCCGACCGCCGCCGGACGCGCCAAAGCCCCCCACGGTCTTCGTCGCGTCACCTCGGTCCTGAAGGTTTCCCGTCCGACGTGCACAGCTTTTCGGTTCCCGGCCGTTCGCCGCGAGGCTTTTCAAGTGTGGCTGAAACACCCTGGTAACGTGCAGTGATGATGTGCATACTCGTCCGCGGGGGTGGTTGCGAGTGCACAGGTGGGGGTTCCATGCTGCGGATTCATTTCACCGGAAACGACTTGGCGGGGGTGCGGATGGCCGCACAGCCGGACGTTCTGTGGGAAACGATTCTCAGTTTTCACCGTTTAAGGGACCGGCGCGGCTCCGTGGTCTACGGGGAATGGCGGTCCGAGGCCCGGATACGGCTGGGCGGCGAGACCCGGCTGCTGGCCGCGCTCGTCCCGAGCCGCGGCTATTTCCCCGACTTCCTCACCCCGCCCCAGGGCATCCTCGGCCTCGACGAGGGGCTTGACGCGGTCCGCGCCACGCCGCCCGCACGGCTCCGCTCCGAGCTCGCCCTGATCGGCGCCGCCCGCTCCGGGCGCCCCGCCGTGCCGTCCACCCTGCGGGCCCTCGCCGACGGCGGCTCCGGGATGTTCGGCCGGCTCCTCACCGCCCTGCGCGCCTACCACCGGGCCGCCGTCGAACCGTACTGGTCCCACATCCAGGCCCGGGTCGAGGCCGACCGGGCCCGCCGCGGCCGGGCCCTGCTCGACGGCGGGGCCGACGAACTCCTCGCGTCCCTGCCGCCGATGCTGCGCTGGCGCAGCCCCGTCCTGGAGGCCGACTACCCGGTCGACCGCGACGTCCACCTCGACGGCCGCGGGCTGCTGCTCCAGCCCTCGTACTTCTGCCGCGGCACCCCGGTCGTGCTGCGCGACCCCGAGCTGCCCCCGGTCCTGGTCTACCCGATCACCCACTGCGAGGCGCCGACCGTGCGGACCCCGGGCCTGCCGTCGCTCGCCAAGCTGGTCGGGCACACCCGCTCGGCCGTCCTGAACGCCATCGGCGACGGCGGCACCACCAGCGAACTGGCCCGCAGGGCCGGCGTGTCCCTCGCCTCCGCGAGCCAGCACGCCGGCGTCCTGCGGGAGGCCGGCCTGGTGGCCACGCTGCGCCACGGCAACGCGGTCCTGCACACCCTGACGCCGCTGGGCGCCGCCCTCCTCGGAGGGAACGGCGCCCAGGGCACGGTGCAGGCTCCCGCCTACGAGCGGACCGCCTACGCGCGGAACGGGCCGGTCACCTCGTAGGTGATGCCGCCCGACGAGCTGCCGCTGGTGCCGCGCTGGCTGGAGAAGTACAGCCGGCGGCCGTCGGGGGAGAAGGCCGGTCCGGTGATCTCGGAGGAGGACTGGCCGGTGATCCGCAGGAACGGCGCGACGACGTCGTCCGGCGTGATGATGCAGATCTCCATGGTGCCGCCGTCCTCGGCGACGAACAGGTCGCCCGAGGACGAGCCGGTGACGTTGTCCACACCGGTCAGCGGCGCGCCGCCGCCGGCCACCAGCGAGTCGTCGTAGGCCAGTTCGTACGTGCCGGCCGCCAGGTTGACCTGCCAGACCCGGTTGTCGCCCTTGGTCGTGAACCAGACGGTGTCGTTCGCGTAGTAGCAGCCCTCGCCGCCGTTGAACCGCTTGGCGCCGGAGACCTGGTTGCGGGTCGTGGTCGGCGCGCCGTCCGGGTCCGGGACCGTCTGCCAGGTGAAGGTGCCGGAGGTGGCGGTGCCGGCCTTGAAGACCTGGAGCGTGCCGGAGGAGAGGTTGCCCCAGGTGGTGGGCAGGAAGCGGTAGAAGCAGCCGTCCGTCTCGTCCTCGGTGAGGTAGATCGCCCGGCGCACCGGGTCGGCCGCGGCGGCCTCGTGCTTGAACTTGCCCATGGCGTCGCGGCGGACGGCCGCGTTCACGCCGTACGGGTCGGTCTCGTACACGTAGCCGAGGCTGACCTCCTCGCAGGACAGCCAGGTGTTCCACGGCGTCCTGCCGCCCGCGCAGTTCTGCCGGGTGCCGGAGAGGATGCGGTAGGCGCCGGTGACGGCGCCGGTCGAGCTGAACCTCACGGCGCTCGCGCCGCCGCTCGGGTTGATCTCCGAGTTGGACACGTAGATCCAGCCCGTTCCGTCGGCGAAGCAGGCGCCGCCGTCGGGGGCGTTGTGCCAGGTGTACGAGGTGCCCGGGACCGTCTGGCCGGACCGGGCGATCACCCGGCTGGTGAAACCGGCGGGCAGCTGGATGCCGTTGGCGTCCGCCGCGCCGAGGGCCCCGTAGGGGCCGGCGCCGGGCTGGGCGGGCGCGGCGGACGCCGACCCGGCCCAGAGGCTGCCGCCGAAGGCGGCGGCCGACGTGCCGATGACCGCTCCACGCAGGAAACTGCGTCGCTCCACGTCTCACTCCTGAGAGAGGGGGTGAACCGCCGCACCGGTCGGCGGCGGGTTCGCGCGCTTCCGGAACCTAGGGGTACGGAGTTGACCGGGCGTCAACGGACGGTGACGGGGAGGAGGCGGGCGCGGGGCGCGGGGGAGGGGTGACACGGGCCCGGTCGACAGCGAGGTCCGGCCGCTGGGTGACGGCACCTGGCTCACGTGCGAGCACGCGACGGACACCGTCCGTCGCTGGACGCTCTGAGGCGGGCCCGGGGACCTTCGGCACTGGCCCCGCCCGGGGCCGATCCGGGATCCTGGCCGTATGCGTGCCACCCGTGCCGTCCATGACATCGGCTCCCGCGACGACCTCGACGTCCTGCTGCGCCGCTTCTACGAAGCGGCCTTCGCCGACCCGCTCATCGGGCCGTACTTCACCGAGATCGCCGGCACCGACCTCGGCACCCACCTGCCGAGGATCACCGACTTCTGGGAGCGGGCCCTCTTCCGCGGTGCCGAGTACCGGCGCGACGCCTTCGGGCCGCATGCCGCCCTGCACTCGGCGCGACCGCTCACCGCCGCCCACTTCGGCCGCTGGGTGCAGCTGTGGCACGCCACGGTCGACGGCCTTCACCAGGGCCCGGTCGCCGAGCGCGCCAAGGCGCAGGGCGAGCGGATCGCCGTCGCCATGGTCCGGCGGCTCGGCGGGCGGGACGCGTCCACCGACGCGCCCGAGGGCGTCGGCGGCAGCGGCGGCTTCGTGCCGCTGGCGGCGCTCAGGCTGCGGTCGGCGGCCTGAGCGGAAAAGATTTCCGAGGAAAGTGCCGAGACGCCGATGAGTTCCGGCGGGTCCGCCCGTCTTAACTCCCGAAAGCGCCGACACGGCTCCTACGGAAGAAAGAGTGACACCATGGCCCCGCAGATGATCTTCGTGAACCTGCCGGTGAGGGACCTCGACGCCAGCAAGGCCTTCTACGAGCGGCTCGGCTACTCGATCAACCCGCAGTTCACGGACGAGACCGCCGCGTGCGTCGTCATCAGCGACACGATCTTCGCGATGCTGCTCACCGAGGAGAAGTTCCGGAGCTTCACCGCTCCCGGCAAGGAGATCTCCGACGCCACCAAGAACACCGAGGTGCTGATCACGCTGAGCGCCGAGAGCCGCGAGAAGGTCGACGAGCTCGCCGAGAAGGCGCTGGCCGCGGGCGGCAGCCCGGCGAAGGAGCCGATGGACATGGGCTTCATGTACGGCCGCTCCTTCGCCGACCCGGACGGCCACCACTGGGAGGTCTTCTGGATGGACGTGACGGCCGCCCAGGGCGACGCCGCGCAGGGCTGAGCCGGCACCGCGTAGATCAGGCCGAGACGCCGCCGTCGATCACCAGGTCCGTGCCGACGGCGGAGCCCGCCGCGTCCGAGGCGAGGTACAGCACCGCGGCCGCGATCTCGGCCGCCGAGGTCAAGAGCGGTGGTCGCGTCAGACCGTGCGGACCGGATAGACCGCCACCCTCACCTCGTCGTCGTCCAGGCACCGGCCCGTCTCCAGGTCGAAGCGCTGCTTCAGGAGGGGCGAGGCGACGAACGGCCGGCCCTCCGCCGAGCCGATCAGGCCGCGCGAGAGGACCTGCGCCCCCGTGAACGGGTCACGGTTGTCGATCGCGTACGTCCGGCCCGCCCGGTCCTTGAAGACCGCGGCCTGCCGGCCGTCCGGCAGCAGCGCCGCCACACCCCGGCCCGGGGTGAGCCGGGACTCCTCGCAGACCGTCATCCACGAGTCGTCGGACGGCGAGAGTTCGAGCGTCGTCATCGGGAGGTGGCTCCTTCCAGGGTGCCGATCGTGAGGATCTGGAGGTCCGGCTTGATCTGGTCGCGCTCCGGCACGAACCGCACGGAGGGGTCCGGCGCGTCCGGCGCGTTGACGAAGGACACGAACCGCCGCAGCCGGTCGGGGTCGTCCAGGGTGGCCGCCCACTCGTCCTGGTAGTCCGCGACGTGCGCCGCCATCAGCGCCTCCAGCTCGTCGCACAGGCCCAGCGAGTCGTTCACGATCACGTCCCGCAGGTGGTCGAGGCCGCCCTCCAGGCGCTCCAGCCACGTCGAGGTCCGCTCCAGGCGGTCGGCGGTGCGGATGTAGAACATCAGGAACCGGTCGATGAGGCGCACCAGTTCGGCGTCCGACAGGTCCTGGGCGAGCAGGTCGGCGTGGCGCGGGGTCGCGCCGCCGTTGCCGCCGACGTACAGGTTCCAGCCGCTCGCCGTCGCGATGATCCCGAAGTCCTTCGACTGGGCCTCCGCGCACTCGCGGGCGCAGCCCGAGACCGCCGACTTCAGCTTGTGCGGGGCGCGCAGACCGCGGTAGCGCAGCTCCAGCTGGATCGCCATCCTCACCGAGTCCTGCACGCCGTAGCGGCACCAGGTCTGTCCCACGCAGGACTTCACGGTGCGCAGCGCCTTGCCGTAGGCGTGCCCCGACTCGAAGCCCGCGTCGACCAGCCGGGTCCAGATCGAGGGGAGCTGGTCGACCCGCGCCCCGAAGAGGTCGATCCGCTGACCGCCGGTGATCTTCGTGTAGAGGCCGAAGTCGCGGGCCACCTCGCCGATCACGATCAGCTTCTCGGGAGTGATCTCGCCGCCGGGGATGCGCGGCACGACCGAGTAGGAGCCGTTGCGCTGCATGTTGGCGAGGAAGTGGTCGTTGGTGTCCTGGAGCGCGGCCTGCTCGCCGTCGAGGATGTACCCGTTGTTGAGGGAGGCGAGGATCGAGCCGACCGTCGGCTTGCACACCTCGCAGCCCTCGCCGCCCCTGGCCGCCTCGCGGCCGTGCGAGTCGAGGAGCGCGGCGAACGAGGTCAGGCGCAGCGTGCGGGCGATCTCGTAGAGCTCGCTGCGGGTGTACGAGAAGCAGCCGCAGAGCCCTTTGTCGGTGGCCGCCGGCAGCAGCTTCTCGATCACCTTCACGCAACTGCCGCAGCCCGTACCGGCCTTGGTGCACTTCTTCACCTCGGGCAGGCTCGTGCACTGGGTGATCGCGTGCTTGGTCACGTTGTGGCAGGAGCAGATGACGGCGTCGTCCGGCAGCGCGGAGGGGCCGAGCGCGACCGGCGCGCCCACGCCGGCCGGGAGCACCAGCTGCTCCGGGGAGACCGGCGGCCTGCTGCCGGTGAGCGGGCGCAGCATGCCGTACGACTCGGCGTCGCCGACCAGCACGCCGCCGAGCAGCCTGCCCTCGCCGTCGACGACGAGCTTCTTGTAGATCCCGGAGCGCGAGTCGGAGTAGACGACGTCCAGACAGCCCTCGGCGGTGCCGTGCGCGTCTCCGAAGGAGGCCACGTCCACGCCGAGCAGCTTCAGCTTGGTCGACAGGTCGGCGCCGGTGAAGCCCTTCGTGTCCTCCCCTTCGGGGCCGGCAATCGCCGCCGCCGCCGTCTGCGCCATCTCGTAGCCCGGCGCCACCAGGCCGTACACCCGGCCGTCCGAGGCCAGCGCGCACTCACCGATCGCGAACACCGCCGGGTCGGAGGTCCGGCACAGCTCGTCGACGGCGATGCCGCCGCGCTCGCCCACGTCCAGGCCGCAGTCGCGGGCCAGCTGGTCGCGCGGGCGGACGCCCGCTGAGAACACCACCATCTCCGTGGCCAGCTCGGAGCCGTCCGACAGGCGCATGGCCGTCACGGCGCCGTCCTCGGTGACGATCTCCTGGGTGCCCGTGCCGGTGTGGACGGTCAGCCCCATCTGCTCGATCGTGCGCAGCAGGGCCGCGCCGCCGCCCTCGTCGACCTGCACCGGCATCAGGCGCGGGGCGAACTCCACGATGTGGGTGTCGAGTCCGAGGCCCTTCAGGGCGCCGGCCGCCTCAAGACCGAGCAGACCGCCGCCGACGACCGCGCCCGTGGTCTTGTCCTTCGCGTACTCCTCGATCGCCAGCAGGTCCTCGATCGTCCGGTAGACGAAGCAGCCGCGGGCGTCCTTGCCGGGCACGGGCGGCACGAAGGGGTAGGAGCCGGTGGCGAGGACGAGGGTGTCGTACCCGAAGACCAGTCCGGAGCGGGCGGTCACCGTGCGGGCCTCCCGGTCGATCGTGACGGCCGGGTCGTCCGTGTACAGCTCGATGCCGTGCTTCTCCATGAAGCCGTCCTCGACCATCGACAGGTCGTCGGGCGTCCTGCCGGAGAAGTACGAGGTCAGCTGGACGCGGTCGTAGGCGGGGCGGGGCTCCTCGCAGAGCACCACGACGCGGGCCCGCGCGGTGACGCCCCGCTCCGCGAGCGCCTCCAGGAACCGCTGGCCGACCATGCCGTGGCCGACCAGGACGATGGTGGGGGTGGTCGGGGTCGTCATGTCAGGAGCCTCCGTCGTGGGTGAGCAGGTGCAGCAGGGGGGCGTCGGGCAGGGCCTCGTCGCCCTCCCAGGCCCGGGCGAGCGTGCCGACCGCGGCGAGGTCGCCGAGGAGCACGCCGCCGACGAGCCGGTCGCCACGGACGACGACCTTCCGGTAGGCCCGGCGGGTCGCGTCCGTGAGCTGCACGACGTCGTCGCCGGGGGCGGGGGTGGTCTCGCCGAACGCCGCGAGGTCGAGGGCGTCGGCGGCGCCGCCGAGGGTGAGGCGGGTGAGGGCACGGGTGCCGGTGTAGCGGGGGCCGCCCGCGGTGCCCGGGGCGGCGCCCGTGCGGAGCAGTTCCGCCAGGACGTCCGCCTGGTCGAGCGCCGGGCCGGCCAGGCCGTAGACCGTGCCGTCGTGCTCGGCGCAGTCGCCGATCGCGTGGATGTACGGGTCCGAGGTGCGCAGCTCGTCGTCGACCACGACGCCCGTACGGACGTCCAGGCCGGCCTCGCGGGCCAGCGCCACGCGCGGCCGGACACCGCACGCCAGGACCACCACCTGGGCGTCCAGGACGAAACCGTCGGCGAGTTCGACGGCGGTGACCGCGCCGTCCCGCTGCCGCAGACCGCTCACCCGGCACTCGGTGTGGACCTCGACGCCCAGCTCCTCCATGTGCGTGCGCAGGAGGGCCGAGGAGTGCGCGTCCAGCTGGCGCTCCATCAGACGCTCGCCCTGCTGGGTGAGCATCACCTCGGCGCCGAGCGCGGCGAGCGCGCGGGCCGCGGAGACGCCGAGCAGACCGCCGCCGATCACCACCGCCCGCACGCCGCGACCGACCAGGCCGCGCAGCGCGAGGCAGTCGTCGAGCGTACGGAACGGGTGGACCCCGGAAGGGAGTTCCGCGCCGCGCAGGCCCCGCAGCGGAGGCAGCACCGGTGCCGAGCCGGTCGCCAGGACCAGCCGGTCGTACGGGACGAGGGAGCCGTCCGCGCACTCCACGGTGCGGGCCGCGCGGTCGATCCGCACCGCCCGCACGCCGAGCCGCGAGGGCTCCCGCGGCTCGGGCAGCGCGATCACCTCGGGGCCGTAGCGGCCGGCGAGGACGTCCGCGAGCAGCAGCCGGTTGTACGGTGCGTACGGCTCCTCGCCGAGCAGGGTCACCGGCAGGCGCTGGGCGAGCCGGGCGCCCGCCGTTCCGCCCCCGACCACCACGATCCGTGTACTCATACCCGGAAGGGTGCGCGGCGGGTGTTACCCGACGGCATCCCGGCTGTTTCCCGCACGGAACGCTGATCTCACGGCGGCCCCGCCGCACTGTGAGGCTTAACCGGCCGTGAGCGCCTGCTCAAGACCGCCTTAAGGATCGCCGCGACGGCGCCGAACGGGCGGCCGGCGTATACGGGCCGCCCTAGGGTGCCGGACGTGACCACCGAGTCCCACCACCCGCTCTACACCCCGCTGCGCGTGCCCTTCACGGCTCCGGCCGCGCCCGCCGGGCCGCCCTCCGTGCCCGAGCCGCCGGCGCCCCGCCTCGCGCCCGGGCGGCTGCGCGGCGCGATCGTCGCCGGGGCCGGGGGCGTCGCGCTCTGCTGGGGCGCGCAGGCCCGGCCGTCCGCCCGGCTCGACGCGTTCTTCGCCGGCGGCGCCCACCTCACCGGTCTGCTCGCCGGGTACGGGGTGCTCGTCATGCTGCTGCTCATGGCCCGGGTCCCGGCCGTGGAACACGGGGTCGGCGCCGACCGGCTCGCCCGCTGGCACGCCGTCGGCGGCCGGTACGTCCTCGGGCTGGTCGCCGCCCACGCGCTCCTCGCCCTGTGCGGCTACGCCGCCCACACCGGCACCGACCTGGTCACCGCGGGCCGCGGCCTGCTCCGCTACCCGTGGCTCGCCGCCGCCTGCGCGGGCACGCTGCTGTTCGCCGCCGTCGGCGCCTCCTCCGCCCCGTACGTACGGCGCCGGATCCGGCACGAGACCTGGCGCGGGCTCCATCTGCTCAGCCATCTCGCCGCCGCCCTCGGCTTCGTGCACCAGCTCGCCGGGCCCGACCTGGCCTCCTCGCCGCTCCTCGTCTGGCTCTGGTCGATGGCCCACGCGACCGTCGCCGTCCTGCTCGTCTGGTACCGGATCGCCGTGCCGGTACGGCGGGCGCTGCGGCACGGACTGCGGGTCGCCGAGGTGCGCTCGGAGAGTCCCGACGTCGTCTCGGTGCTCGTCCGCGGCAGGGGAGTGGCCGAGCTGAAGGCCGAACCCGGGCAGTTCTTCCGCTGGCGGTTCCTGCGGCCAGGCCTGTGGTCCACCGCCCTGCCGTTCTCGCTGTCCGCGCCCGTCCGCGACGACACCCTGCGGATCACCGTGAAGGCGCTGGGGGACCACACCCGCCGGATCCGCCGGCTGCGCCCCGGCACCCAGGTGCTCGCCACCGGGCCCTTCGGCGCGCTCACCGCCCACCGCCGCACCCGTCGCAAGGTGCTCCTGCTCGCCGGCGGCGTCGGCATCACGCCGCTGCGCGCCCTGTTCGAGACGCTGCCCGGCGGCCCCGGCGACCTCACGCTGCTCTACCGCGCCTCCGACGCGAGCGGACTCGTGCTCCGCGAGGAGCTGGAGGCCATCGCGCGGGAGCGGCGGGCCGCCCTGCACTACCTCCTCGGCCGCTCGGGCGATCCCTTCGACCCCCTCGCCCCGCGCGCCCTGCGCGACCTGGTGCCGGACCTCGCCGCCCACGACGTCTACCTGTGCGGGCCGCCGGGGATGGCCCGGGCGGCCACCGAGTCCCTGACCCGGGCCGGGGTGCCGGCCCACCGCATCCACAGCGAGGACTTCAGCCATGCGCAGTGACCGCACCCCACGTCACCGGGCCGCCGCTCCACACGGCACCGCGCGCCGGACCGCCGCCCGCCGGGCCACCGCGGGCCGGGCCCCCGCCCACCGTGCCGCCCGGGTGCATCCGGCCGACGTGCTGCGACGGCGGGTCGCCGGAACACTGCTCGCGGCCGGGGCGTTCGCCGCCACCCTGCTGACCGTCACACTCGATCCGGCCGCGCCGCCCGCCCCGGACCGCGGGCACGGCCCCGGGGCCGTAACCTCTGACGTTGCTCAAGAGTCCCGGGACTGAGGCAACACCCATACATCGGCGGCCAGGGCCTGTCCGGCGGATCAGGGCCGGATAGGCCCTAGGCTCACGACCATGCCTGACATCACCCTGACCACTCTGGTCCTGCTCTGTCTCGCGGCGCTCGTCGCCGGCTGGATCGACGCCGTGGTCGGCGGCGGCGGGCTGCTCCTGCTGCCCGCGCTGCTGCTCGGGCTGCCGCAGGTGCCGGCCGCGCAGGTCCTCGGCACCAACAAGGCCGTGGCGATCGTCGGCACCTCCGGCGCGGCCGTCACCTATGTGCGCAAGGCGCCGGTGAAGGTGGGGACGGCGGTGCGGATCGGGCTCGCCGCGCTCGCGGGGTCGATGGGCGGCGCCTTCTTCGCGGCCGGGATCAGCAGCGACGTGCTGCGGCCGGTGATCATGGTGGTGCTGCTCGGGGTGGCGGCCTTCGTGATGCTCCGGCCGTCCTTCGGCACCCGCCCGGAGGGCGCCGAACGGCCGCCGCTCACCCGCGCCAGGATCGTCACCGCGATCGTCGTGGTCGGCGGCGGCATCGGCTTCTACGACGGCCTCTTCGGGCCCGGCACCGGCACCTTCCTGGTGCTCGCGCTGACCGCCGTGCTCCACCTGGACCTGGTGACCGCCTCCGCCACCGCCAAGATCGTCAACGTCTGCACCAACGCGGGCGCGCTCGCCATGTTCGCCTACCAGGGCCATGTGATGTGGCTGCTGGCGGCGGTCATGGCCGTCTTCAACCTGGCCGGCGGCATGGTCGGCGCGCGCATGGCGCTGAGCAAGGGCGCCGAGTTCGTGCGCGGCGTGCTGCTCGTGGTCGTCTTCTCGCTGGTCGCGAAGCTCGCCTTCGACCAGTGGAGCTGAGGCTCAGCGGACGCCGATGAGGTGGCCGAAGGCGACCACGTTGCCCTGGTAGCCGCCGGACTTCCGGGAGAAGCCGCCGCCGCAGGTGATCACCCGGATCTCGGCCCGGTCCGCCTCGCCGTACACCTTGGCGTCCGGGAAGCGGTCCTTCTCGTAGACCTCGATCGCGTCGATGGTGAACACGGCGGTGCGGCCGTCCTGCCGGTCCACCTCGATGCGGTGGCCCTTCTTCAGCGCGCCGAGCGCGTAGAAGACGGCCGGGCCCTGCGCGTTGTCGACGTGTCCGGCGACGATCGCGGTGCCCTCGGCTCCGGGCCGCGTGCCGTCCTCGTACCAGCCGGCCAGGTTGCGGTCGGCCGCCGGCGGCACGTCGAGCGCGCCGGCCGGGTCGAGCCCGAGGCCCATCAGGGGCGTGTCCACGTCGATCTCGGGGATGCGCAGCCGTACGGGCTCGGAGGGCGGCAGCGGATCGGCGGCGGCGTCGGTGTGGACGCTCGGCCCGGCGGCGAAGGCCTGCGCGGCCGAGGGCACGGGCGGTGTGACCTCGCCCGAACCGTTCTGGATCATCCACAGCCCCACGCAGGCGGCGATGGCTATGCCCCAGCCCTTGCTGCTGTTGCTCACGGGCGTGCATCCCTCCGGTGCGGTCCCTGTGGTCCTGCCCCCGCCGGGCCTCGACGGGCGCGCGGCGGGGGCAGGACGGTGGCGGTACGGTCAGCCGTCCTGCGCGCCGCTCGCCCGGCGGCGCAGGAGCCATGTACCGCCGACGGCGGCCGCGGCCAGCACCGCCGCGCCCGCCGCGACCTGGGTGTGGTCGGGACCCACGCTGCCGCCGACGCCGGTCCGCACATGGCCGCTGGGGTTCTTGTGCTTGACGACCAGCTCGCCGCGGGCCGTCTTGCCGTTGTCGCAGGCCACGCTGATCCAGTAGGTGCCGGCCTTGGCGTGGTGCGGCACCGTGAACTGGCCGACCACGACCTCCTTGTGCGTGCTGGGGTTGAGCTGGAACTCGCCCGCGCCGAGCGAGTTCGCGTCGCCCACGCCGTGGCCGTGCTTGCCGCAGGCGAGGGTGTTCACGGTGACGGTGGTGCCCGGGTCGGCGGAGGAGGGGAAGACCTCCAGCGCGTGCGAGTCGTGGTGCGAGTCCTTGCGCGGCTCGTTCTGCGGGTCGCCGTTCGCGTGGGCCAGGGGCGAGGCGAACGCGCCGAGGGCGACGACGGCCAGCGCGGTACCGGTGAGAAGGGGGACAGGGGTGCGGCGCATGTGGGGGCCTCCGTGGCGCGCGGACGGTCTTCCGGAAAGGGGCTTCCGTAGGACCGAGGTAAATGCGTGTACGCGCCCGGCGCCTGCTGATGGGGAATCAGAATTAGTCCGTCCGGTGCGGCGCGTCGCCTGGAATCCGGGCGTTTTCGCAGGTCGGAGCGGGTTACGAGGCGTCAGCTGACGGTCCGTGCCGAACGGGTGACCGGCGGCGGGGCGAGGGGCCGGAAATCGCCGCTTGACCTCAAGTGAACTTGAGGTCTCAAGATCCTCGGCATGGACACCACGAACTCCGCCGCCGCCGTCACCCCTGCCGCCGACGCCACTCGCTCTGTCACCGATGCCGCCGCCTCTGCCGCCGATGCCGCCACGCCTGCCGCCGATGCGGCCGCCTCTGCCGCCGCCCCGACGGCGCCCGCGTCCCCGCTGAACCTCGCCGTCATCGTCGCCAGCAACCGCGAAGGCCGCTTCGGCCCCGTCGTCGCCGACTGGTTCACCTCCCGCACCGACGGGCGCGAGGACTTCACCACCCACGTCCTCGACCTCGCCGACGTCGACCTGCCCACCGCCCTCTCGTACCGGCCGGGCCCCGCCGTCCGCGCCGAGCTCGACCGGGTGAGCCCGGTCCTCGCCGGCGCCGACGCCTTCGTGGTCGTCACCCCCGAGTACAACCACTCCTTCCCCGCCGCCCTGAAGTCCCTCATCGACTGGCACTTCGGCGAGTGGCAGGCCAAGCCCGTCGGCTTCGTCTCCTACGGCGGGATCTCCGGCGGCCTGCGCGCCGTCGAGCAACTCCGCCAGATCTACGCCGAGATGCACGCCGTCACCGTCCGCGACACCGTCTCCTTCCACTCCGCCCGGAGCCGCTTCGACGCCGACGGCAGGCCCGTGGACCCGACCGGCCCCGACGCCGCCGCCAAGACCATGCTCGACCAGCTCGCCTGGTGGGCCCGCGCCCTGAAGGACGCCAAGTCCGTCCGCCCGTACGCCGGTTGACCGGGAGGCACCGCCATGCTGCTGCGACTCGTCCTCACCCGGCTCGGCCCCCACCGGCCGGCGCTCGCGCTCCTCGTGCTGCTCCAGCTCGTCCAGAGCCTCGCCTCCCTCACCCTGCCCACGCTCAACGCGGGCGTCATCGACGAAGGCGTCCTGCGTGGCGACACCGGCCGCGTGCTGTCCGGCGGCGGCCTGATGCTCGCCGTGACCCTGCTCCAGGCCGCCGCCGCGGCCGCCGCCACGTACACCGGCGCCCGGATCGCCATGGGCGTCGCCCGCGACCTGCGCTCCGAGGCCTTCCGCCGGGTCCAGGACTTCTCCGCCCGCGAGACCGCACGCTTCGGCACCGCGTCCCTCATCACCCGCACGACCAACGACGTCCAGCAGATCCAGACCTTCACCGTCCTGGTCCTGACCATGCTGGTCGCCGCGCCCCTGCTGTGCGTGGGCGGGCTCGTGATGGCCCTGCGCCAGGACGTGCCGCTCTTCCTCGTCCTGCTGCTCTTCGTCCCCGTGATGACCGGCTCCGTCGGTGCCGTCGTGCTGCGCCTGCGGCCGCTCTTCCGCGGCATGCAGCGACGCCTCGACCGGGTCAACCGGCTGCTGCGCGAACAGATCACCGGCATCCGGGTCGTCCGTGCCTTCGTCCGCGACCGGCACGAGCAGCGCCGCTTCGGCGCCGCCAACGGCGAACTGCTCGACGTCGGCCTGCGCGCCGGCCGGCTCCAGGCCGTCATGTACCCGGTCGTCCTCGTCGTCTGGGAGGCCACCACCATCGGCCTGGTCTGGACCGGCGCCCACCGCCTGGACTCCGGCGCCCTGCAGCCCGGCGCGCTCGTCGCCTTCCTCGGCTACCTGCTCCAGATCGGCATGTCCGTGATGATGGTGACCTTCCTCTTCCTGCACATGCCCCGCGCCGAGGTCAGCGCCGAACGCGTCCGCGAACTCCTCGACACCACGCCCTCGGTCACCCCGCCCGCCGCGCCCCTGCCGCCCGCCGGCGACCCCGGCCGGCTCGACCTCGACGGCGTCGGCTTCCGCTACCCCGGCGCCGAGGAACCCGTCCTCACCGACATCACCCTCAGCGCCCGCCCCGGCCGCACCCTCGCGATCGTCGGCTCCACCGGCAGCGGCAAGTCCACCCTCCTCGGCCTCGTCCCGCGGCTCCACGACGCCACCGGCGGCCGGGTCGCCGTCGGCGGCACCGACGTCCGCGACCTCGACCCGGCCCTGCTCGCCCGTACGGTCGGACTCGTCCCGCAGGCGCCGTACCTCTTCTCCGGCACGGTGGCGAGCAACCTGCGCTACGGGAGACCGGACGCCACCGACGAGGAGCTGTGGCACGCGCTCGGCGTCGCCCAGGCCGCCGACTTCGTCCGGGCGCTGCCCGACAGCCTCGACGCGCCCGTCTCCCAGGGCGGCACCAACCTCTCCGGCGGCCAGCGGCAGCGGCTCGCGATCGCCCGGGTGCTCGTCGCCCGGCCCCGGATCTACCTCTTCGACGACTCCTTCTCCGCCCTCGACAACACCACCGACGCGCGGCTGCGGGCCGCCCTCGCCGGCGAGACCGCCGACGCCACCGTCGTCATCGTCGCCCAGCGGGTCTCCACCGTCCGCGACGCCGACCGGATCGTCGTCCTCGACCGGGGCCGCGTCGTCGGCACCGGCAGCCACGCCGACCTGCTCGCGGACAACCCGACGTACCAGGAGATCGTCCGCTCCCAGCTCACCGACGCGCCCCACGAGGAGGCCGCGGCATGACCACCTCAGCTCCCGCCAGGAAGGCCGGACCGGACGGCACCGCCCCCACCGCCCCCTCCCGCCGGGCCGCCTCGGGCGAGGCGGCGTCCGGACACGGAACCGGCCGGGCGGCCCCCGACCGCACCCCCGCCCGCCTCGGACCCGCCGCCGCCCAGCGCGGCCCCGGCCTCGCCACGCCCGCCCTCGAACGCTCCCTGGACTTCCGCGCCTCCGGCCTGCGCCTCCTGCGCGTCCTCGCGCCCGACCGCCCGCTGCTCCTCGCCGTGCTCACCGCCGCGGCCCTCGCCGTCGCCCTCAACGTCCTCTCGCCGAAGATCCTCGGCGAGGCCACCGACCTCGTCGTCTCCGGCGCCCGCACGCCCGAGGGCGTCGACTTCGGGGCCGTCGGCCGGACCCTGGCCGCCTCCGCCGCCGTCGTCGCCGGGGCCGCCGTCCTCATCTGGCTGCAGCAGCGGCTCGCCACCACCGTCGTCCAGCGGGCCGGCCACCGGCTGCGGGCCCGCGCCCAGGCCAAGCTGTCCCGGCTGCCGCTCTCCCACGTCGACCGCCAGTCGCGCGGCGAGCTGCTCTCCCGCACCACCAACGACATCGACAACGTCGTCCAGACCCTCCAGCAGGCCTTCAGCCAGATGATCCGGGCGCTGCTGACGCTCGTGGGCGTGCTCGTGATGATGTTCTGGATCTCGCCGCTGCTCGCGCTCGTGGTCCTCGGCACCGTGCCCGTCTCGGTCGGCGTCGCGGCCTTCGTCGGCCGCCGTGCCCAGCCGCAGTTCGTGAAGCAGTGGGCGGTCACCGGCCGGCTCAACGGCCACGTCGAGGAGATGATCACCGGCCACGCCGAGGTCGTCGCCTTCGGCCGCCGGGCCGAGGCCGTCGCCCGCTTCGACGAGCTCGGCGAGGAGCTGTACCGGGCGGGCTTCCGCGCCCAGTTCGTCTCCGGCTTCATCCAGCCCGCCCTCACCCTGGTCGGCAACCTCACCTACGTCGTCGTCGCCGTGCTCGGCGGACTGCGGGTGGCGAGCGGCAGCCTGAGCGTGGGAGACGTGCAGGCCTTCATCCAGTACGGCTACGAGTTCAACGGCCCCGTCACCCAGGTCGCCGCCATGGCCAACCTGCTCCAGTCCGGAGTGGCGTCCGCAGAACGGGTCTTCGCCCTCCTCGACGCCGAGGAGGAGACCCCGGACCCGGCGGCACCCGAGCGCCCGGAGCAGCCCCCCGGCCGCGCCTCCGGCCGCGTCTCCTTCGAGAAGGTGTCCTTCCGGTACGAGGAGGACAAGCCGCTGATCGAGGACCTGTCGCTCGCGGTCGAGCCGGGCCACACCGTCGCGATCGTCGGCCCGACCGGCGC
>NZ_JBHXTJ010000059.1:0-39712 GCF_042677525.1 Streptomyces sp. NPDC127114 | reverse complement strand
GGGGGTCCGTGGTCATACCCTAGGGGGGGGGCGGGGGGGTGCCGCGCGGGCCCCGCCGGGTGGGGTGATGTTCGGTCAGATCTGGTACTTGTAGCGGAAGGAGCCGAGCAGCTTGCAGGTCACGTGGTCGTGGTCGAGCAGGTTGACCGTGGCGTTCATCGTGCCGCCGCCGGTGGTCTCCTCGTACGTGCCGACGCCGTAGAGGATCGTCCAGGTGCCGGACGGGTAGACCGTGGTGTCCGAGGTCAGGGGCGCGGTGAGGGCGTAGCTGATGACGAGCTTGTCGCCGTCGGGCTCGGCGATGGTCGCCGTGCCCTTGATGTCCCACTTGCCGGGGATGGTCGCGGTGCAGGCCGTCTCGTCCTGCGTCCAGGTGCCGTTGGTGGTCGGGACGCCGGTGACGGTGCCCGATCCGGTCACCTTGTAGCCGTTGCAGCCCGTGGTGTCCGGGTGCGGGGTCGCGACCACCGCGTAGTTCGCGGTCTCGTCGACCTGGATCGACGGCGGAGTCGGGGTCGGGCCGGTCACGGCGGACGCGGTCCCGGTCGTGGTGCCGAAGATCAGTGCGGCTGCGGCCGCCGCGCCGGCCATGCGTGCGGACCAGCGCTGGGCGATACCTGCCATCTTTCCCCCGTACGTATGTGTGTGCAGATGCTGTTGTTGTTCAACGCGGCCTGTGTGAAGGCGCGTTAAGGACAGCTTGGCCGAACAGATGTGCTCCCGTCGAGCGATTCAGCCGATTTACATACCGCCGGTTTGGTTTTCATCGGGCGTTCCCGCGCCGGCCGCCCTCCGCCCCTTACGCCGGACGCCTCACGCGGGGAACCGCCGCCCCACCCACCGCCACGCGAGTTCGAGCACCGCCGAACCCGCCGCCGCGATCGCGACCGCGGTCCACGGCATCGTCACCCCGACCAGCTTCAGCGCGAAGAAGTCCTGCAGCCACGGCACGACGAGCACCAGGAGGAAGGCCCCGGCCATCGCCGCGACGAGCGCGACGCGCCACCAGGTGTACGGGCGGGCGATGATCGCGAGGACCCACATGGAGACGAGGAAGAGGGTGAGCGTGGCCGCGCTGGTCTCGGCGTCCAGGGCGTCCGGGCCCGTGTAGTAGGCCCGGGCGAGGAGGTACGTCGCGAAGGTCGCCGCCGCCGCGATCACGCCGGCGGGGATCGCGTACCGCATCACCCGGCGCACGAAGTTCGGCTTCGCGCGCTCCTTGTTGGGCGCGAGGGCCAGGAAGAAGGCCGGGACGCCGATGGTGAGGGTGGAGAGCAGGGTGAGGTGGCGCGGCAGGAAGGGGTATTCCACCTGGCTCACGACCACCAGGATCGCCAGCAGCACCGAGTAGACGGTCTTCGTCAGGAAGAGCGTCGCGACACGGGTGATGTTGCCGATGACGCGGCGGCCCTCGGCGACCACCGACGGCAGCGTCGCGAAGGAGTTGTTCAGCAGGACGATCTGGGCCACGGCGCGCGTCGCCTCCGAGCCCGAGCCCATCGACACGCCGATGTCCGCGTCCTTCAGCGCGAGGACGTCGTTGACGCCGTCGCCCGTCATGGCCACGGTGTGCCCGTGCGACTGGAGCGCGGCGACCATCTCCCGCTTCTGCTGCGGCGTGACCCGGCCGAAGACCGCGTTGTCGTCGAGGACCCGCGCCATCTCCTCCCGCTCGTCCGGCAGCTTCCGGGCGTCGACCGTGTGCGCGGCGCCCGGCAGCCCGAGCTTTCCGGCCACCGCGCCGACCGAGACCGCGTTGTCGCCGGAGATGACCTTCGCGGCGACGTTCTGGTCGGCGAAGTACGCGAGCGTGTCGGCCGCGTCGGGCCGCAGCCGCTGCTCCAGGACCACGAGGGCCGTGGCCGTCGCGCCCTGCGCCACCTCCGGGGAGTCGAGCTCCCGGGTCGTGCGGGCGAGCAGCAGCACCCGCAGGCCCTGCTCGTTCAGCCGGTCGACGTCCGCGAGCGACGGGTCGCCGGGCGCGAGCAGCACGTCGGGCGCGCCGAGCAGCCACGTCGAGTTCTCGCCGTCGCCCTCGCTGAAGGCGGCGCCGCTGTACTTCCGGGCGGAGGAGAAGGGCAGGGCCTCCGTGCAGCGCCAGTCCTCCGCGTCCGGGTAGGCGTCGATGATCGCCTGGAGCGAGGCGTTCGGCCGCGGGTCGGACTCGCCCAGGGCGCCGAGGACCTTCCGTACGTACTCCTGGTCCGCGCCGTTCAGCGTGCGCAGCTCGGTGACGTCCATGCCGCCCTCGGTGAGCGTGCCGGTCTTGTCGAGGCAGACGACGTCGACCCGTGCGAGGCCCTCGATCGCGGGCAGCTCCTGCACGAGGCACTGCTTGCGGCCGAGCCGGATCACGCCGATCGCGAAGGCGACGGAGGTGAGCAGGACCAGGCCCTCGGGGATCATCGGGACGATGCCGCCGACGGTGCGGGCGACCGAGTTCTTGAAGTCGTTGTCCTTGGCGACGAGCTGGCTGATCACGAGCCCGACGGCGGTCGGGATCATCATCCACGTCACGTACTTGAGGATCGTGGAGATGCCGCTGCGCAGCTCGGAGTGGACGAGCGTGAAGCGGGAGGCCTCCTCGGCGAGCTGCGCCGCGTACGCCTCGCGCCCGACCTTGGTGGCGGTGAACGCGCCGCCGCCGGCGACCACGAACGAGCCCGACATCATCCGGTCGCCGGGCCGCTTCACGACCGGGTCGGCCTCGCCGGTGAGCAGCGACTCGTCGACCTCCAGGTTGTCGTGTTCGGCGACCACGCCGTCGACGACGACCTTGTCGCCGGGGCCGAGCTCGATGAGGTCGCCGAGGACGATCTCGGAGGTGGAGATCTCGGCGGAGACGCCGTCGCGCCGGACGGTGGGTCTGGCCTCGCCGATGACGGCGAGGCTGTCGAGGGTCTTCTTGGCGCGGAGTTCCTGGATGATGCCGATGCCGGTGTTGGCGACGATCACGAAGCCGAAGAGGCTGTCCTGGATCGGCGCGACGAAGAGCATGATCACCCAGAGCACGCCGATGATCGCGTTGAAGCGGGTGAAGACGTTGCCGCGGACGATGTCGGTGGTGGAGCGGGAACTGCGGACGGGGACGTCGTTGACCTCGCCGCGCGCCACGCGCTCGGCGACCTCGGCGGAGGTCAGGCCGGCCGGACGGTGCACGACGGCCGGCTCCGCCGCGGCGGTCTCCCTTCCGCCGGTCCCGCTTCCCTCGAGGTCGATCTTCGCCCGCTGAGTCATGTTTTCGACGTTACGGCGGGAATCGGCCGCTCACCCGCCGAGAAGTCCGAACATCGGACCGGGGTAGGACGAAAACCGTCCCGCGGTACTACACGGCTGGGTGCTGCGTCCCCTGCTGGGTCTCCTGCCGCGTCTCCCGCTCCGCCTTCTGCCGCGCCTCGTGCCGCTTGATCGCCGCGTCGCGCTTGCGCACGTACCAGATGCCGATGAGGCCCAGGCCGGCGCCGGCCAGGCAGGTCCACACCCACCAGGTCAGGTCCCGGTCGTCGAACCAGCCGTAGAAGGGGACCTGGACGAGGAACAGGACGAACCAGAGGATCGTGCCGCCCGTGATGGTGGCGACGACGGGCCCCTCCAGGGGCTCGGGTGCCTCGTGCTTCGGTGTCCACTTCGCCATGCGGCCCAGTCTAGGCGGGCGGGTTTCCGGGCCCTCGTACGGTCCGCGCCGCGGAAGGCGCACGGGCCGCCCCGCCGAAGGCGTACGGGCCCCCGAGGGGCCGTCGGAAGGTCTACGCGCGGAGATGGACTCCCGCTCGTTCATCTGTTCATACTGAAACGGTTTGCCTCTGGCGAGTTCCCTTCGTATGAACCGCCAAATTGACCATACGAGGACAACCCATGAGCACCACGGCCACCGCCAAGGCCACTTCTCCGGAGCCTTCCGCTCCGCAGCAGCCCGCTTCCGGTCTCGACCGCTTCTTCAAGATCTCCGAGCGCGGCTCCACCGTCGCCCGCGAGGTCCGCGGCGGTTTCGCCACCTTCTTCGCGATGGCCTACATCATCGTGCTGAACCCGATCATCCTCGGCAGCGCCAAGGACATGTACGGGCACCAGCTCGACGGCGGCCAGCTCGTCACCGCGACCGTGCTGACGGCCGCCTTCTCGACGCTGCTCATGGGTGTCATCGGCAACGTGCCGATCGCGCTCGCCGCCGGGCTCGGCGTCAACACGGTCGTCGCGCTCCAGCTCGCCCCGAAGATGTCCTGGCCGGACGCCATGGGCATGGTCGTCCTCGCGGGTCTGGTCGTGATGCTGCTGGTCGCGACCGGTCTGCGCGAGCGCGTGATGAACGCCGTGCCGGTCGGCCTGCGCAAGGGCATCGCCATCGGCATCGGCCTGTTCATCATGCTCATCGGCCTGGTGGACTCGGGCTTCGTCTCCCGCATCCCGGACGCCGCCCACACCACCGTCCCGCTGCAGCTCGGCGGCGACGGTCACCTCACCGGCTGGCCGGTGCTCGTGTTCGTCCTGGGCACCCTGCTCACCCTCGCGCTGATCGTCCGCAAGGTGCCGGGCGCGATCCTCATCTCCATCGTCGTGATGACGATCGTCGCGATGGTGATCAACGCCGTCGCCACCGTCCCCTCCTGGGGCCTGACCACGCCCGAGTGGCCCGGCAACCCGGTCGCCTCGCCCGACTTCGGCCTCGTCGGCCAGGTCAGCCTGTTCGGCGGCTTCGGCAAGGTCGGCGTGCTGACCGGCGTCCTCTTCGTCTTCACCGTGCTGCTGTCCTGCTTCTTCGACGCCATGGGCACGATCCTCGGTGTCGGCGACGAGGCCAAGCTCATGGACAAGGACGGCAACTTCCCGGGCATCAACAAGGTCCTGCTGGTCGACGGCCTCGCCGTCGCCTCCGGCGGTGCCACGTCCTCCTCCGCCACCACCTGCTTCGTGGAGTCCACGGCGGGCGTCGGCGAGGGCGCCCGTACGGGTCTTGCCTCGGTGGTGACCGGCGGACTGTTCTCGGTCGCGCTGTTCCTCACGCCGCTCGCCACGATGGTCCCGTCGCAGGCGGCGACGCCCGCCCTGCTGGCGGTCGGCTTCCTGATCCTGGCCGGGTCGGTCAAGGAGATCGACTGGAGCGACTTCACGATCGCCGTGCCGGCGTTCCTGGCCATGGTGATGATGCCGTTCACGTACTCGATCACGAACGGCATCGGCATCGGCTTCATCGCCTTCAGCGTGCTGCGTCTCGCGGCCGGCCGGGGCCGTGAGGTCCCGGTGGCCATGTACGTCGTGTCGGCGGTCTTCGTCTTCTACTACGCGATGCCGGCACTCGGGCTGACCTGAGGCCGGGGCGCGTCACCCGCCCCGTAGAACTTCTCCGTCTCGTCGACGGCGGTCTTGAACCGCTCGTCGAAGTCCTCTCGAATGAGCGTCCGGACGACATAGTCCTGGACGCTCATTCCTCTTCTGGCGGCGTGTCCGCGGAGCCGTTCGAGCAGCTCTCCGTCGACGCGCAGGCTGAGCACGGTCGATTCCATGCCCGTCAGGTTCGCGCCATGGAAGGGCCGCGCGCGTCACTTTCCGGATCGGTCTCACTCATTTGGGTGACAGGTTGCGACGGAAGGTTTTCGATTGGTCTTTAGAGAGAGTAATGAGTTACGCTAAGGACATGCCTGACCTGTCGCACGGCACCGCCGACGATGCCGCCGCCGTGAACGCGCTCCGCAGCGCCGTCATGCGGCTGGGCCGACGCCTGAAGCACCAGCGCGTCGACGAATCGCTGAGCCCCACCGAGATGTCGGTGCTCGGCACCCTGTCGCTCTGCGGCTCCGCCACCCCTGGCGAGCTGGCCCGCAAGGAGCACGTCCAGCCGCCCTCGATGACCCGCATCGTCGCGCTGCTCGAAGCCAAGGGACTGGTCAGGCTCGAGCCACATCCCGACGACCGTCGGCAGAAGGTGGTCAGGCAGACCGAGCAGGCGGAGTCCATGCTGGAAGAGTCCCGCCGTAAACGGAACGCCTGGCTCGCCACCCTCGCCGAAGGTCTGGACGAGGACGAATGGGCGAAGCTGCGCGCAGCCGCCCCGGTCCTGGAGAAGCTCGCCCACCTCTAGAACCGGAGCCAAGGAGGCGACGCACTTTGAGTACGGGACCCGGAGCAGACTCCGCACCCGTCCATGAATCCGATACCTACTCCCGCGCACGTCAGCGCGACCGCCGGAGCGAGGGGACCTTCTCCTCGCTCGGGATCCGGAACTACCGGCTGTTCTTCACCGGAGCGATCGTCTCCAACACCGGTACGTGGATGGCCCGGATCACCCAGGACTGGCTGGTCCTGAGCCTCACCGGCTCCGCCGCCGCCGTCGGCATCACGACGGCGCTCCAGTTCCTGCCGATGCTGCTGTTCGGCCTGTACGGCGGTGTCATCGCCGACCGCTACCCGAAGCGCCGCATCCTCCTCGTCAGCCAGGCCGCGCTCGGCCTGTGCGGACTGACCCTCGCGGCCCTCACCCTCAGCGGGCACGTCCAGGTCTGGCACGTCTACCTGATCGCCTTCCTGCTCGGCATGGTCACCGTGGTCGACAACCCGACCCGGCAGTCCTTCGTCTCCGAGATGGTCGGACCGGACCGGCTGCGCAACGCGGTCTCGCTGAACTCGGCGAACTTCCAGTCCGCCCGGCTGATCGGACCCGCCGTCGCGGGCCTGCTCATCGCGGGCGTCGGCAGCGGCTGGGCGTTCCTCATCAACGGCCTGTCCTTCCTCGCCCCGCTCGCCGCCCTGCTCCTGATGCGCCCGGCCGAGCTCCACAAGGTGGAGCGCGCGCCGCGGGGCAAGGGCCAGCTGCGCGAGGGCCTGCGCTACGTCGCCGGCCGTCCCGACCTGATCTGGCCGATCGTCCTGGTCGGCTTCATCGGCACGTTCGGGTTCAACTTCCCGATCTGGCTGACCGCCTTCTCGGAGGAGATCTTCCACGTCGGCGCCGGTACGTACGGCTTCCTGAACACCCTCATGGCGGCCGGCTCGCTCGTGGGCGCGCTGCTCGCGGCCCGGCGCGGCTCGACCCGGCTGCGGAAGCTGGTCGTCGCGGCGGGCGTGTTCGGCGTCCTGGAGATCACGGCGGCGCTGTCGCCCTCCTTCTGGCTGTTCGCGCTGCTCCTGGTCCCCATCGGGATGATCGGCCTGACGGTCAACATCAGCGCGAACTCGGCCGTCCAGATGGCCACGGACCCGGTCATGCGGGGCCGGGTGATGAGCCTCTACATGATGGTGTTCGCGGGCGGCACCCCGATCGGCGCCCCGCTCCTCGGCTGGGTCACCGACACGTACGGTCCCCGCGTCGGCTTCGCCACCGGCGGCCTCGTCTCCCTCGCCGCCGCGGCCGTCATCGGCCTGATCCTGGCGCGCGTGGGCGGCCTGAAGCTCGCGGTCGGCTGGCACCACGGCCACCCGAGCCTCCGCTTCGTCCCCCAGGACCACCGCCCGACCCTGGCACCGGCCGCATAGCGGGAACGACACGCCGAAGGGGCCGGGTCCTGTCACGGGACCCCGGCCCCTTCGCCGTGCCCGGGGCCGGGTGCGCCGGAAGGCGACTGTCTCAGTTCAGGTGTTTACGGGGCGGCGCCGTGAAGATTGTGTGTACGTTGAGTGCCGCTCAAGTGCCCGCAGCCACAGGAGGTTTCACTTGCGCATGCGCTCCGCCGCCATAGCCGCCGCTCTCGCCGCCGGCAGCCTGGCCGCCCTCACCGCCGCACCGGCCCAGGCCACCGAGTACTCCTCGGCCCTGAAGATCAAGGGCGTCCAGTACGACGCGCCGGGTCCGGACTCCAACCGGTGCTCCGGTGGCAACACCGCCGCCGAGTTCGTCACCATCAAGAACTACTCCCGCACCGCCACGGTGAACCTCAAGGGCTACGTGGTGAAGGACGCGGCCGGGAACTCGTACACCTTCCGGATCAACCACTACCTGCAGCCGGGCGACTACGTGCAGCTGCGCGGCAACTACGGCACCGAGTCCGACGCCAAGAACGTCGCCTACCGCAACAACTGCAACTTCATCTGGAACAACGACCGCGACACCATCAAGCTGATCAAGCCGGGCGGCGCCTACGCCGACACCCACTCGTACACCAAGAGCGGCAACGACCGCGACGGGAACGGCTACATCACCTTCCACGGCTGAGGACCGCCCGGCGCGGGGCCCCCGGACCTCGCGCCACCCGGCCGCGGCCGTCCTGACTGGTCAGACCCGCTGTTCCAGGACCTGGCCCGGCCAGTCGTTCACCGTGAACGTCTCCGTGCGGGTGAAGCCCTGGCGTTCGTAGTAGGCCACCAGCCGGCCCTCGCTGCCCGCGAAGCAGTCCACCCGCAGCAGGGAGACGCCCTCGCGGCGGGTCTCCGAGGCCGCGTGGGCGAGGAGGGCCGCGCCGACGCCGCGGCCGTGGAAGCGGGCGTCGGTGGCGAGGTAGCGGACGTACCGCTCGGGCTCGTCGGCCGGGGCCACGTACTGGCCCGGGTGCGGGGTGAGGGTGAGGGTGCCGGCGGGGACGCCGTCGATCTCCGCGATCCACGGAGTGCCCTCGGACGCGACCCGCTCGACCAGCTCCACCGTCCTGGGGCGCGAGGTGAACGGCTCCGTGCCCCACTGGGCGGTGATGCCGCGCTCGTTGAGCCAGACGACCGCGCTGTCGAATATCGCGAGCATCGCGGGAACGTCCTCCGGCCCGCCCTGCCTGATCTTGATCCCGGTATCCATCCGGCCGAGGGTAGTCCCTGCCAGACTCGACCCATGAGGCTTTTCGCTGCCGTCCTGCCGCCGCCCGCGCAGCTCGACGAGCTCGGCCGCGAGGTCGACCGGCTCGCTCACCTGCCGGGGGCCGACCGGCTCCGCTGGACCTCCCGGCCCGGCTGGCACTTCACCCTCGCGTTCATGGGCGAGGTCGACGAGGACCTGCTGCCCGACCTGCACGCCCGGCTCGGCCGCGCCGCCCACCGCACCGCGCCCTTCCCGCTGCGCCTGCACGGCGGCGGCCACTTCGGCCGCGCGGTGCTGTGGACCGGCGCGGCGGGCGGCCTGGACGAGATGCGGCTGCTCGCCGAGCGCGCGGACGCCGCCGCCCGCCGGGCCGGCGTCGCGATGGACGAGCACCGCCGCTACCAGGCCCACCTCACCGTGGCCCGCTCCCGCACCACCGACCTGGACCTGCGCCCCTTCGTCACCGCCCTCGACCCCTTCGAGGGCAGCCGCTGGCAGGTCGCGGAGCTCGCCCTGGTCCGCAGCCACCTGCCGGGCGGCGGCCCGCCGGGCAGGCAGCCGCGCTACGAGACGATCGCCACGTGGCCCCTGGGCGGAGCGGCCGAACCGGCGCGTTAACCTCGAATGGTGGACCCGAAAACCCGTAACCGGATCATGGCCGGTGTGCTCGTCCTGATGTTCGCGATCATCGCGGTGGCGTCGGTGGTGGGCGGACAGTAGCCGCGCGCCGGCCCCCTGGGCCGTCACCCGTCCGTCTCCGCTCGTCCTGCTCCTCCCGCTCCTTCCCGTAACCCCTTGCTTCGAGTGGACTCCAGGCAGTTGGCTTGATCTCCATGGAGTACACGCAGCTCGGACGCACGGGACTCAAGGTCGGCCGACTCGTCCTCGGCACCATGAACTTCGGTCCGCAGACGGACGAATCCACCAGCCACGCGATCATGGACGCCGCGCTCGACGCGGGCCTCAACCTCTTCGACACCGCCAACGTCTACGGCCAGACCGCGGGCAAGGGACGCACCGAGGAGATCATCGGGTCCTGGTTCGCCAAGGACCCCGCGCACCGCGACAAGGTGGTCCTCGCCACCAAGATGTACGGGAACATGGCCGCGGAGGCCGGGCCCGCCTGGCCCAACCACGACAAGCTGTCCGCCGTGAACATCCGGCGCTCCGTCGAGGCCAGCCTGAAGCGGCTCGGCACCGACTACATCGACCTCTACCAGTTCCACCACGTCGACCGGCTGACGCCCTTCGACGAGATCTGGCAGGCCGTCGACGTGCTGATCCAGCAGGGCAAGATCCTCTACGCCGGTTCCTCGAACTTCCCCGGATACAAGATCGCCCAGGCCAACGAGGCCGCCGCCCGGCGCGGCATGGTGGGCCTGGTCAGCGAGCAGTGCCACTACAACCTCTACGAGCGGCGCGCCGAGATGGAGGTGATCCCGGCCGCCCAGGAGTACGGCGTCGGCGTGATCCCGTGGTCGCCGCTGGGCGGCGGTCTGCTGGGCGGGGTCCTCCGCAAGGAGGTGCAGGGCGGCCGCCGCGCCGGCGGCCGGACCGCCGAGCGGCTCGCGGACCCGGTGGAGCGGGCCCGCATCCAGGCCTACGAGGACCTGCTCGACAAGCACGACCTGGACCCCGGCGAGACGGCCCTGGCCTGGCTGCTCACCCGCCCCGGCGTGACCGGCCCGATCATCGGCCCGCGCACCCCGGAACAGCTGACGAGCGCCCTGCGCGCGCTGGAGCTGGAGCTGAGCGAGGAGGTCCTGGCGGGCCTCGACGCGATCTTCCCGGGTCCGGGTCCGGCGCCGGAGGCGTTCGCCTGGTGAGGCCGGTCCGACCCGTCCGGGCCGACGGGTTCTGCCGGGTCAGTCGCGGCGGAACTTGTCGGTCCGGAGAACCATGCCGAGTGGGGTGCGGGTGAGGTCCACGTCCATCCCGAAGTCGGTGACGAGTTCGCTGAGGTAGTGCTCGTCTTTCGGCTCGGTGAAGACGTGGCACCTGCCCTGATAGGGATCGGCGATCAGGTAGACAGGGATGCCGGCAGCCGCGTAGACGGCCTTCTTGGGCTCGTAGTCATTGCGAGCGGTGCCCTTGGAGATGACCTCGGCGACGAATTCGATGTCCGAATAGCTCCAGCGACCTTCGTCGTCCGGCACGGCTTCGTCCCGGACCTTGACCACGTCGGGGCAGAAGCCGTTCAGGCTCCCGGGGAAGTCGATCCGTACGTCTGAGAGGAGTTCGACGTCCTCGCCGAACTCGTCCTCCAGAGCCCGGACAACCCGGCGGATGATCTGCCAGTGCACGTTCCGCTGCGGCACCATGTAGACGGCCCCCTCGACGATCTCGACCTTGTATCCCTCGGGGACGGGCATCCGCTCCAGTGCCTCGAACAGCTCGTCCAAGGTCGGTTCTCCGCTTGTCACGGCCATCTCGATCCTGTCGTCCACGGCAGTCATCGTGGCGCTCCTCCCCGGCCGTCGCTCGACGGGTGACGCGCGCGATCCAACGATACGCACGGCGCCGTCGGCACGCCGGTGGCGACAACTCGCCACCGTCCGTGGGCACGTCACGCCCCGCCGAGCCAGCTCGTCGCGTCCAGGCGGTAGGTGGTCTCGGCCGGGACGACGGCGCGCAGGGCCGTCTCCAGGTCGCGGACCCGGTCCGCGCCGAGGCGGGCCGCCCACTCGGCGCGCAGGGCGTCGAAGACGGCGGCCGAGCGGGTGAGGGCGTCGACGCCGTGCGGGGTGAGGCGGACGAGTTTGCGGCGGGCGTCGGCGGGGTCGTCGGCGCGTTCCGCGTAGCCGAGGGCGAGGAGCCGGTCGACCGTCTTGCCCGCCGCCTGCTTGGAGACGCCGAGCCGGCGGCCGATGTCGCTGGCGGTGGAGCCGTGCGGGCTCCCGGCGATGGCCTGGAGCGCGAAACCGTGGGCGGGGCGCAGGTCGGGGTGGCCCTGGCGGGCGAGTTCGGCGTGGAGCCGGTCGATGAGGGTGCGGAAGCCGGCGAAGAGCAGCAGGGGCAGCTCGAAGCCGGGCGTCTCGCGCGCTTCCGGGGGAAACCCCTTGCCCGGATCGACAACCTGGTTTACGTTTTCCTCGTCGACATGGTCAACCATGTTGTCCATTCTAGCTTCTCCAGGGGGAGTCACCTTGCCGCAGGCCGTCACGACCGCCGACATGTCCGCCCGTACCGCGAACGCCGTCGCGCTCCTCAAGGAGTCGCCCCACACCCTCGACGGCTTCCTCAGGCTCAGCGAGATCTTCGAGTCCACCACCCTGGACCCGCACTCCCGCGAGACCGTCATCCTCACCGTCGCCGAGCGCAACCAGTGCCACCTGTGCGTCGACATGCACGAGTCGAAGTTCGCCGCCCTCGGCCCGGCGCCCGCACCCGAACGCCTCGCCGCCGTACGTCGGTTCACCCTCCAGGTCCTCGCCGCCTCCGGCGCGGTCTCCGACGACGACCTCGACGCCTTCCTGGGCCACGGCTACACCCGCCAGAACGCCCTCGAAGTCGTCCTCGGCATCGGCACGTACACCGTCTCGACCTTCGCCAACCGGCTCACCCGCGCCGCCTGACCAGGGGTCAGTGGCGGTACGGGCCGCCCAGGCCCCACGCCTGGTGCATCGCGTCGGCGAAGGCCGCCGCCAGCTTGTGCTCGCCCGTGGGGCCCGGGTGGGTGCCGTCGTAGGTGTCCTGGTGGATGTCGTACGACTCCGGGACCGTCGCCAGGAGGAGCGGCGAGGACGCGGTGTCCAGGTCCGCGACCGTCTTCGCGAGGAGCTCGTTGAAGCGGGCGCACTCGGCGGCGAACGGCGCGTCGTACTCGGCGCGGACGTTCGGGATGACCGGCAGCATGACCGCCCGGACCCGGGGGTTCGCGGCGCGGGCGGCGGTCAGGAAGGCACGGACGTTCTCGGTGGTCTGGTCGCTGTTCGTGTAGAAGCCCAGGTCGATCAGGCCCAGCGAGACCAGCAGCACGTCCGCGCGGGCCGCCGTCACCGCCTCGCCGACGAGCGGTGCCATGTGCAGCCAGCCCTCGCCCCAGCCCGCCAGGTGCCGGCGGGCGGCGGCCGGGAAGTCCGGGGCGGCGTACGCGTGCGAGGTGGCGGCGTCGTCGGCGGGCTCGTACAGCGCGGTGCGCGGGCCGGTGATCTCGTACCCGCCGGGGCCGGGCGGCACGGCCTCCAGGTGCTGCCACATCCGGTACCGCCAGGTGAAGTCGCCGGCGCGTCCGATGGTCATGCTGTCGCCGACGAACAGAAAACGCATGGGGCACATCATCACCGACGCCCGGCCGCGAGGGCGACGTGACCCCCGACACCACGGGCCCCGTGGCAGGCTGGTCGGCATGCGAACTGCTCTGCGCGTCCTGGGAACGGCGGCCCTCGTCCTGCTGGCGGCCGCCCCCGCCGGCGCGGCGGACACCACGATCGCCGCGGACGCCGACCGGGACTTCACCGTCGAGGATCCCCGGATCACCGAGTCCAGCGGGCTCGCCGCGAGCCGTGCCCATCCCGGGATCTACTGGACGCACAACGACCAGGACGCGCCCCTGATCTACGGCGTCGACTCCCGTACGGGAAAGACGGTCGCGACCCTCACCATGAAGGGCGTCGGCACGCCCCGCGACATGGAGGCGATCTCCGTCGGCCCCGACGGCGACATCTACGTCGGCGACATCGGCGACAACCTCGACGGCTCCTGGGACCACGTGTGGATCTACCGCTTCCCGGAGCCGGAGCGGCTGCGCGACCAGACCGTTCGGGCCACGCAGTACGACGTGCGGTACGCCGACGGGCCGCGCAACGCGGAAGCCCTGATGGTCCATCCGAAGACCGGCCGCGTCTACATCGCCAGCAAGAACGAGGACGGCGGCGGACTGTACGCCGGCCCCGCGCGGCTCGACGCCTCCCGCACCAACGTCTTCCGGCGGATCGGGGAAGTCCCCTGGGTGACGGACGGCGCCTTCTCGCCGGACGGCGGCCGGCTGGTCCTGCGCGGCTACCTCCTCGCCAAGGAGTACGCGTGGAAGGACGGCCGCCTCGGCGACGACGGCACGTCCGTCGGCGCGCCCTTTCAGGGCCAGGCGGAGTCGGTCACGTACACGGCGGACGGCTCGGCGCTGATGTTCGGCGCGGAGGGCCGGGGCAGCCGGGTCGTCCGCGTCGACCGCGACGGCACCGCACCGTCGCCGGGCGGCGACACGGCCGGCCCGGGCACCTCCGGCACCTCGAAGCCGCCCGGCGCCGGGCCCGCGGGGCCCTCCGCGACCGGCGGCGGCGAGCAGGGGAACTTCGCCCTCGGCGTCGTCGTCCTCGGCCTGGCGACCGTCGTCGTGGTCGGCCTCAAGCGCGTGTTCCGCCGCGACTGACCCGGCGGCCGGGCCGGGCCGGCCGGGCGGGTGGGGCCGGGGGAGGACGCCGAAAGGGCCCGGCGTCGGACCGTCAGACCGGTCCGACACCGGGCCCCTCGTACGGGCCGCCGCGCCCTCGACGGGCCGCCGGGCCCCTCGTACGGGCGGCAGAAGCGCCTACAGCTTCTCGATCACGTAGTCGATGCACGCGGTGAGCGCCCGGACGTCCGCCGGGTCGATCGCCGGGAACATCGCGATGCGCAGCTGGTTGCGGCCCAGCTTGCGGTACGGCTCGGTGTCCACGATGCCGTTGGCGCGCAGCGCCTTGGCGACCGCCGCCGCGTCGATCTCGTCCGCGAAGTCGATCGTGCCGATGACCTGCGAGCGCTTCGCCGGGTCGGTGACGAACGGCGTCGCGTGCTTGGACTCCTCGGCCCAGCCGTAGAGGGCGTCGGAGGACTCCTTCGTACGGGCCACGGCCCAGTCCAGACCGCCCTGGCCGTTGATCCACTTCAGCTGCTCGTTGAGCAGGAAGAGCGTCGCGAGCGCCGGGGTGTTGTACGTCTGGTTCTTCAGGGAGTTGTCGATCGCGGTCGGCAGGCTGAAGAACTCCGGGATGTGCCGGCCGGAGGCGTGGACGCGGGCCGCGCGCTCCAGGGCCGCCGGCGAGAACGCCGCGAGCCACAGGCCGCCGTCGGCGGCGAAGGACTTCTGCGGGGCGAAGTAGTAGACGTCGGTCTCGGTGATGTCGACCGGCAGACCGCCGGCGCCCGAGGTCGCGTCCACGAGCACGAGCGCGCCCTCGTCGGCGCCCGCGACCCGCTTCAGCGGGGCGGCGACACCGGTGGAGGTCTCGTTGTGGGTGTAGGCGTAGACGTCGACGCCCGCCTCGGCCACCGGCTCCGGGTGGGTGCCCGGGTCGGAGGAGATCACGGTCGGCTCGGCCAGCCAGGGGGCCAGCTTCGCGGCCTTCGCGAACTTGGAGGAGAACTCGCCGAAGGTGAGGTGCTGCGACTTGTTCTCGATCAGACCGTGGGTCGCGATGTCCCAGAAGGCGGTCGATCCGCCGTTGCCCAGGATCACCTCGTAGCCCTCGGGCAGCGAGAAGAGGTCACGGATGCCGGCACGCACCTCGCCGACCAGGTTCTTGACCGGAGCCTGGCGGTGAGAGGTACCGAGGAGCGAGGTGCCGGTGGCGGCCAGGGCGTCCAGCGCCTCCGTACGCACCTTGGAGGGGCCCGCGCCGAAACGGCCATCGGCGGGCTTGATGTCAGCGGGAATCTGGATATCGGCCACGAGGCGGAGCGTATCGGGTCGGCGAAGCCGGGGCCGGGTGATGTCCGCCGGATGAGACGCCGACTGAGACACTGTGTAGTCGTGGGATCACACGAGAACGGGACGGGGCGGGGCACGGCGTACGGGACGGGGCGGGGCACGGCGTACGGCACCGGAGGCCGGAGTGCCGCGGCGAACGCCGCCCTCGCGCGCGAGCTGCGCGCCGCCGTCGCCGGTGACGTCGACCTGTCCGTCACCGCACGCGCCCTGACCTCCATGGACGCCTCCAACTACCGGCGTGTGCCGCTCGGCGTCGTCGCCCCGCGCGACGCCGACGACCTCGCCGCCACGCTGGCGGTCTGCCGTGCGCACGGCGTGCCGGTCGTCGCCCGCGGCGGCGGCACCTCCATCGGCGGGCAGGCCACCGGAACGGGTGTCGTGCTCGACCTCACCCGTCACCTGAACGACCTGGTGTCGCTCGACCCGGAGGCGCGCACGGCCGTCGTCCGGCCGGGGCTCGTGCTCGACCGGCTCAGGGCGGCGGCCCGCCCCTACGGGCTGACCTTCGGCCCCGATCCGTCCACGCACAGCCGCTGCACTCTCGGCGGCATGATCGGCAACAACGCGTGCGGCGCGCACTCCGTGGCCTGGGGCACCACCGCCGACAACGTGCGGGAGCTGGACGTCGTCACCTACGACGGGCGGCGGCTGCGCCTCGGGCAGGACTGGCGGGGCGCACCGGCCGGCCTGCGGGAGCTGGTGGCCGGCCGGCTCGCGCTGCTGCGGACCGGCTATCCGGCCGGGCTGCCGCGCCGCATCTCCGGTTACGCGCTCGACGCGCTGCTGCCCGAGCGGGGTGCGGACGTGGCCCGGTCCTTCTGCGGCAGCGAGGGGACGCTCGGCGTGGTGACGGAGGCGGTGGTGCGTCTGGTGCCGCTGCCCGCGGAGCCGGTGCTCGTCGTCCTCGGTTACCCGGACGAGAGCGCGGCGGCCGACGCGGCGGCGGGGCTGCTGCCCTACGGGCCTTTGACCGTCGAGGGGATGGCCGCGGATCTCGTGCCGGGCCGGGGCGCGGAAGGGCTGCCGCGGGGCGGGGCGTGGCTGTTCGTGGAGGTGGACGGGCGCGGGGCGGCGGCCGGGCTCGTCCGGGCGGCGGACGCGCTGGACTCCGCGGTGGTCACCGAACCGGCCGGGCAGCGGGCGCTGTGGCGGATCCGGGAGGACGCGGCCGGGACGGCGACGAGGATGCCCGACCGGACGGAGGCCTGGCCCGGGTGGGAGGACTGCGCGGTGCCGCCGGCCCGGCTGGGTGCCTATCTGCGGGATTTCCGGGGCCTGTTGGCGGCGTACGGGCTGCGGGGCACGCCGTACGGGCACTTCGGCGACGGCTGTGTGCACGTGCGCATCGACTTCGACCTGTGGACGGGTGAAGGGGTGGGCCGTTTCCGGGAGTTCTCGGAGGCGATGGCCGGGCTCGTGGTGGCGCACGGCGGTTCGCTGTCGGGCGAGCACGGCGACGGCAAGGCGCGGGCGGAGCTGCTGCCGAGGATGTACGGGGACGAGCTCGTCGCCCTGTTCGGCGAGGTCAAGGACCTGTGGGACCCGGACGGCGGTCTGAACCCCGGCATGCTGGTGCGGCCGGAGCCGCTGGACTCCGGGCTGCGGTTCGCGGGGCTGCCGGTGGCGGGCCTGGGGCGGGAGGCCGCACGGTGCGTGGGGGTGGCCAAGTGCCGGGTGGAGGGGCCGGGTTCGGGTCCGGGCGTGATGTGCCCCTCGTACCGGGCGACGGGGGAGGAGAAGCACTCCACGCGCGGCCGGGCCCGGCTCCTGCACGAGATGGCGCTCGGCGAGATCGTCACGGACGGGCTGCGCTCGGAGGAGGTCCGGGACGCGCTCGACCTGTGCCTGTCGTGCAAGGGCTGCCGCAGCGACTGCCCGGTGGGCGTCGACATGGCCGCGTACAAGGCGGAGTTCCTGGCCGGGTACTACGCGGGGCGGCCCTGGAAGCGGCCGCGCTCGCACTGGACGACGGGCGGCCTGCCGCGGCTCCTCGACCGCTTCGGAACGGGGCTGAACCTGGCCATGGGGCTGCCGTTCGCGGCGTGGCTCGCGGGCGTCACACCGGAGCGGCAGCTGCCGAGGGTGGCGGAGGTGTCCTTCGTGTCCTGGTTCGGGGAGCGGGCCTCGGGCCGCCCGCCGGCGCTCACGCTCTGGCCGGACACCTTCACCGACCACCTGGCGCCGCAGGTGGGCGCGGCGGCGGTACGGGTCCTGGAGGCCGCCGGACTGGGGGTCGCCCTGCCGCCCGGCCGGGTGTGCTGCGGGCTCACGTACGTGTCGACGGGCCGGCTGTCCGCGGCGCGGCGGGTGATGCGCCGCACCCTCGACGTCATGGCGGACGTCGAGGGCCCGGTGGTCGTCCTGGAACCCTCCTGCGCGGCGGCCCTGCGCTCCGACCTGCCCGAGCTGCTGCCGGACGACCCGCGCGCGGCCCGGCTCGCCGCGTCCGTACGCACCTTCGCGGAGGCCCTGGAGGAGCTCGCCCCGGACTGGACGCCGCCGCGCATCGACCGCCCGGTCACCGGCCAGACCCACTGTCACCAGCACGCGGTCCTGGGCGACGCGGCGGACCGCCGGCTGCGGCGACGTGCGGGCCTGCACGGCGAACCGGCCGGCGGCTGCTGCGGGCTCGCGGGCAACTTCGGCTTCGAGCCCGGCCATTACGAGGTCTCCGTCGCCTGCGCCGAGGACCAGCTCCTCCCGTCCCTCCGCGCCGCACCCCCGGACGCCCTAGTCCTCGCGGACGGCTTCTCCTGCCGCACCCAGATCGCCCACCTGACCCCGCAACACCATCCACACCACGTGGCGGAGGTCCTGGCGGAGGCGCTGGACCAGGGTTACTGAGGAACGGAGAAGACCTCCGCCACGTGCGTGGCGGTGATCGCCCGCTCCAGCCAGCGGTCGAGCGTCTCGGTGTCGGTGCACTCCGTGATCCGGCGGGCGTCGGCCTCGGAGACCTCGATGCCTCGTGCCGCCAGCACCGCCAGGACAGACTCGGCTTTGCCCTCCGCCTTGCCTTCGGCCTTGCCCTCCGCCCTGCCGTCCGCCTTGCCTTCGAGGTAGGTCTCCTCGACGAGGGTGCCCCGGCCCGGGAAGTAGGTGCCTACAGCCATCAGTTGCCTCCAGGTGTCCCTGGCCGGGGTTTCGCCCAGGCCGATCTCCATGATTTCCGAGTAGTACTTGAAGGAGGCCCGGTCGGCCGTGCCCAGCGCCTTCGCCAGCGCCTCCAGTATGGACGGGGCCTCCGGATGCGTGCCATGAGTCATGGCGCTGAAGGCGGTCATCGCGAGGTTCCGGGAGGCCTCGGCCGGGTCGGTGATGACGGGGACGTTGTCCGGGCCGAGGACGAGCGGGTGGAGGCTGATCGCCGTCCACGGCCCGTAGCCGCTGCGGAAGGGGCCGGTGGCCCACCTCGCCGTGGAGCGGTCCTGGCAGACCACGAGGAGGAGCGCGGGGAGGCCGTATTTCGCCCCGAGGTAGCCCAGGTAGTACGTCCAGCTGGACGCCTTCTCCCGGTCCCGTCTGCCCTGCGCCTCGATGGCGAGGAGGAAGCCGTCGCCGTCGGGTGGCTCGACGCGCAGGACGGTGTCGACGCGACGCTCCAGCGGGCGGATCTCGGTGGCGTCCGGGGTGAGGACGTCGACCGTCGCTTTGGTCGGCAGCGGTACGCCGAGGAGCTCGAAGACCGGGGGCAGTAACTCCGGGCGGTCCTGGAAGATCCGGTGCGAGGTCTCGTGCGTGGAAGTGACCATGCGGCCGAACGTAGGGGCGTGACAGCAGCTCCGGGCATGCCTTTGGCATATGACCGCTCGTCCGGGTGACGTCATCCTTCCCGTGCGATCTCCCGCGCCAGCTCCGCCAGCGCCTCCGTCGCCGGGTGGCGGGACGTCGCGCGCCAGGCCAGGAGGACCGGGAGGGGCGGGGCGTCGGGGAGGGGGCGGTAGGTGACGCCCGGGTGGGGGTGGAGGGCGGCGGTCGAGGCGGAGGAGACGCCGATGCCGCGGCCAGCGGCGATCGCCGCGAGCCAGTCGTCGGTGTTGGCGACGGTGAGGGTCGTGCGGGGGCGGGCGTCGGGAGGCCAGAGGTCGAGGGTGGTGGTGCCGGAGACCGCGTTGAGGACCGCGGTCTCGGTGGCCAGCTCCGTCAGGGTGAGTTCCGGGCGCGCGGCCAGCGGGCTGTCGGCCGGCAGGGCGGCCACGCGGTCCTCGGTGAGCAGTTGTTCGGTCACCAGGCCCGGGATCTCCACCGGGCCGCGCAGCAGTGCCGCGTCCACCTCGCCGCGCAGCAGGCCCGCCGTGCGGTCGTCGATCCGGAGGAGTTCGAGCGGGGTCTCGGGGTGGTTCCGCTGCCAGCGGCGCAGGAGGGGAGTGGTGTACGGGCCGAAGGCCGACCACGCGTGGCCGAGCCGGAGCGGGCGGTGGCGGAGCCGGCCGGGATCGACGGCCGTGTCGAACGCGGCGACCGCGGCCGCGGCCCGGTCGCGGAAGGCGCGGCCCTCGGGGGTGAGGGCGAGGTGGTGCGTGGAGCGGTCGACGAGCCGGGCGCCGAGCTCCTTCTCCAGGGAGGCGAGCGTGCGGGAGACGGCGGGCTGGGTGAGGTGGAGCCGGGCCGCGGCCCGGGTGAGGTTGCCCTCCTCCGCGATGGCGAGGAAGCAGCGCAGGTGGCGGAGCTCGATGCTGGTGCGGCTCATGCGTGCGGAGCATAACCGCAGCGCGATCGGCATTTCCGGTGCCGCGCCCGGCGTCGTAGCGTGAAGCGGAGGGTGCGGTTCGGCTGGCCTGCGGGCTCCGGATGCGGTGCCCGGGAGATCGGTGGCGAGGCGGGCGGTCCCGTCCCTCCCAGGGCCGGGCCTGCCCGGGCCGTGGCTGCGGCTGAGGCTGTGGTTGTCCCTGAGGGCCCGTGGGGGCGGAGAGGGCGGGGCCCCGTTCCCTTAGTCCATTAGGATGGACCTTGTGGTCCATTGTGTTGGACCCTGCGTCGAACGTCAGCAAGGCTTAGGAGCGCCCCGGTGGAAAGCCCGGTCCAGGACATATCCGCCTCCCCGGCGGCCCGGCCCGCCACGGTCCCGGCGGCCCCAGCCGGTGCCGCCGTCGGCCCGCGTGCCGCCGGGCGGCTCGGTCCCGTCGCGCTCGTCGTCGCCGGCGGCCTCTCCGTGCAGTTCGGCTCCGCCGTGGCCGTCCTCCTCATGCCCCGCGCCGGCGCCCTCGGCGTCGTCACCCTGCGGCTCGTGCTCGCCGCCGCCGTCCTCCTGGTCGCCTGCCGGCCCAGGGTCCGCGGCTACAGCCGTGCCGACTGGGGCACCGTGCTCGCCTTCGGCGCCGCCATGTCCGGCATGAACATCCTCTTCTACCTCTCCGTCGCCCGGATCCCGCTCGGCGCCGCCGTGACGCTCGAGGTGCTCGGCCCGCTCGCCCTCTCCGTCGTCGCCTCCCGGCGCCTGGTGAACCTCCTCTGGGCCGGGCTCGCCCTCGCCGGCGTCGTCCTGCTCAGCGGTGCCCACGGCGGCGGCTTCGACCGGCTCGACCCGGCCGGTGCCGGGTTCGCCCTCGCCGCGGGCGCGATGTGGGCCGCGTACATCGTCTTCAGCGCCCGCACCGGCCGCCGCTTCCCGCAGGCCGACGGCCTCGCCCTCGCGATGGCCGTCGGCGCGGTCGTCAGCCTGCCCTTCGGCATCGCGTCCGCGGGCGACAGGCTCCTCGACCCGGCGACGATCGGTCTCGGCCTCGGCGTCGCCCTGATGTCCTCCGTCCTGCCCTACACCCTCGAACTCCTCGCCCTGCGCCGCCTGCCCGCACCCACCTTCGCCATCCTCATGAGCCTGGAACCGGCCATCGCCGCCACCGCCGGCTTCCTCGTCCTCCACCAGGCCCTCGGCCTGGCCGACGCGCTCGCCATCGCCCTGGTCATCGCGGCCAGCATGGGCGCCGTGCGGACCCAGGTGGCCCGATCCCGTTGATCTCTGACCCGTGGCCGGTTTCCGCCGCCACGGGTCCGGCCGCAGGATGTTCGCCATGGCCCTTGAGATGCGCGAGCGTTGCGAACGCTGCGAGACGACCGCCCTGCCCGTCGACGCACCCGCCCGGATCTGTACGTACGAGTGCACCTTCTGCGTCCCGTGCTCGGACGCGATGGACGACGTCTGCCCCAACTGCGGCGGCGAACTGGTCGCCAGGCCCCGCCGGGCCTCCTGAACCCCGCTCCACCCCTCCGCACAGGGCCGCCGCCGGCGGCCCTGTTCCCGTTTCGGGCCTCCCGCAGAATTCCAAGCAAGCACGCTTGATTGTTTCTTCCCCGGCTGCCATGCTCCTCACGCACGTCCGTGACCCGCCCGTCCCCGAGGGGAGCGCACCGTGTCCGACCCCGCCGTCGTCCTCGACGACCTGCGTGCCGAGAGCGAGGAAGTCGACGCTCTGGTGAGGGAGTTGACCGACACGCAGTGGGCGCTGCCCACGCCCGCGCCGCGCTGGACGGTCGCCCACCAGATCGCGCACCTCGCCTGGACCGACGCCGCCGCGCTGCTCGCGGCCACCGACCCCGAGGCCTTCGCCGTGGAGACGGAGAAGGCGCTCGCCGCGCCCGACCGCTTCGTCGACGACGGGGCCGAGGAGGGCGCGGCCCGGCCGCCCGCCGAACTGCTCGCCCGCTGGCGCGCGGGCCGGGAGCGGCTGCACCAGGTGCTGCGCGAGGCCCCGCCGGGGACGCGTTTTCCCTGGTACGGGCCCGCCATGAGCGCCGTGTCCCTGGCCACCGCGCGTCTGATGGAGACCTGGGCGCACGGCCAGGACGTGGCCGACGCGCTCGGCGTCGTACGGAGGCCGACGGCGCGGCTGCGGCACGTGGCCTGGATCGGGCTGCGGGCCCGGGACTACGCGTACCTCGTGCGCGGACTCACGCCGCCCGCCGAGCCGTTCCGCGTCGAGCTGACCGGGCCCGACGGCGAGGAGTGGGCGTACGGCCCCGACGACGCGCCCCAGGTGATCACCGGACCGGCGCTCGACTTCTGTCTGCTCGTCACCCAGCGGGTGCACCGCGCCGACACCGCGCTCGTCGCCCGCGGCGCCGACGCCGAGCACTGGCTCACCGTCGCCCAGGCCTTCGCGGGCCCGGCGGGCGAGGGCCGGGCGCCCAGGGAGGGCGGGGCGTGATCCTGCGGATCGGCAACGCCTCCGGCTTCTACGGCGACCGCTTCGACGCGGTCCGCGAGATGCTGACCGGCGGCGGACTCGACGTCCTCACCGGCGACTACCTCGCCGAGCTGACCATGCTCATCCTCGGCCGCGACCTGCTGAAGGACCCCGCCGCCGGATATGCCAGGACCTTCCTGCGGCAGATGGAGGAAGGGCTCGGCCTCGCCCACGACCGTGGCGTGCGGATCGTCGCCAACGCCGGCGGCCTCAATCCCGCCGGTCTCGCCGACGCCCTGCGCGACCTCGCCGGGCGGCTCGGCGTGCCCGCCCGCGTCGCCCACGTCGAGGGCGACCGGCTGCCGGCCGGGCCCGGCGTCCTCGCGGCCAACGCCTACCTCGGCGGCGCCGGGATCGCGGCCTGCCTCAAGGCCGGAGCCGACGTCGTCGTCACGGGCCGGGTGACGGACGCCGCGCTCGTCACCGGGCCCGCGCAGTGGTTCTTCGGCTGGGGCCCGGAGGCGTACGACGAGCTGGCGGGCGCGGTCGTCGCCGGGCACGTCCTGGAGTGCGGCACCCAGGCCACCGGCGGCAACTACGCCTTCTTCACCGGCTACGCACCGGGCACGCTCCGCCGCCCCGGCTTCCCGCTCGCGGAGCTGTACGCGGACGGCAGCGCGGTCGTCACCAAGCACCCGGGCACGGGCGGCGTCGTCGACGTCGGCACCGTCACCGCCCAGCTCCTGTACGAGACGGCCGGCGCCCGCTACGCCGGGCCCGACGTCACCGCCCGCCTCGACTCCGTGCGCCTCACCCAGGACGGTCCGGACCGGGTGCGGATCGACGGAGTGCGGGGCGAGGCGCCGCCGCCCACCCTCAAGGCGGGCCGCTGCCGGCTCGGCGGCTTCCGCAACGAGGTCGTCTTCGTGCTCACCGGCCTCGACATCGAGGCCAAGGCGCGGCTCGTGCAGGACCAGGTCACCGACGCCCTCGCCACGTCGCCGCCCGACGAGGTGCGGTGGGAGCTGGCCCGCACCGACCACGAGGACGCCGGCACCGAGGAGACCGCCAGCGCGCTGCTCCGGCTCGTCGTCCGCGACCGGGACCCGGAGAAGGTCGGCCGCGCGCTGACCGGCGCCGTGATCGAGCTCGCCCTCGCCAGCTACCCCGGCTTCCACGTGACCGCCCCGCCCGGCAAGGGCGCCCCCTACGGGGTGTTCGACACGGCGTACGTGCCGGTCGGCGAGGTCCCGCACACGGCCGTGCTGCCCGACGGGACCCGCGTCCCCGTGCCCGTACCGCCCGTGACCAGGGAACTCGCGCCCGTACCCGAACCGGACCTGCCGGCGCCGCCGCCCGCCGGGCCGGTCCGCAGGGTGCCGCTCGGCCGGATCGCCGGGGCCCGCAGCGGCGACAAGGGCGGGGACGCCAACGTCGGCGTCTGGGTCCGCAGCGACCGGGCGTGGCGCTGGCTCGTGCACGCCCTGACCGTGGAGCACTTCCGCGAACTCCTGCCGGAGGCCCGCGACCTGGCGGTCACCCGGCACGTGCTGCCCGGCCTCAAGGCACTCAACTTCACCGTGGCCGGCCTGCTCGGCGACGGCGTGGCCGCCCGGGCCCGCTTCGACCCGCAGGCCAAGGCCCTCGGCGAATGGCTCCGCTCCCGCCACACCGACGTACCGGTGGACCTCCTGGAGGAAGCCCGATGACCGTCCTCGCCTCCGCCCTCGACACCGGCGGACCCGACTACGCGGCCCACCGCGCCGCCATGCTGGACAAGCTGGCCGCGCTCGACGCCGAGCACGCCAAGGCGCTGGCCGGCGGCGGAGAGAAGTACACCGCCCGGCACCGCGGGCGCGGCAAGCTCCTCGCGCGCGAGCGGATCGAACTGCTCGTGGACCCGGACACCCCGTTCCTGGAACTGTCGCCGCTCGCGGCCTGGGGCAGCGCATATCCCGTAGGGGCGTCCCTGGTGACCGGCATCGGGGTGGTCGAGGGCGTCGAGTGCCTGATCACCGCCAACGACCCCACCGTGCGCGGCGGCGCCTCCAACCCGTGGACGCTGAAGAAGGCGCTGCGGGCGAACGAGATCGCGTTCGCCAACCGGCTCCCGGTGATCTCGCTCGTCGAGTCCGGCGGCGCCGACCTGCCGTCCCAGAAGGAGATCTTCATCCCCGGCGGGGCGCTCTTCCGCGACCTCACGCGGCTCTCCGCCGCCGGGATCCCCACGATCGCGGTCGTCTTCGGCAACTCGACGGCCGGCGGCGCGTACGTCCCCGGCATGTCCGACCACACCGTGATGATCAAGGAGCGGTCGAAGGTCTTCCTGGGCGGACCGCCGCTGGTGAAGATGGCGACGGGCGAGGAGAGCGACGACGAGTCGCTCGGCGGTGCCGCGATGCACGCGCGGACCAGCGGCCTGGCCGACCACTACGCCGTCGACGAGGCCGACGCGCTGCGCCAGGCCCGCCGGATCGTCGCCCGCCTCAACCACCGCAAGGCGCATCCGGATCCGCCGTTCGCCGAGCCGCCGAAGTACGACGAGGAGGAGCTGCTCGGGATCGTCCCGGGCGACCTCAGGACGCCGTTCGACCCGCGCGAGGTGATCGCCCGGATCGTGGACGGCTCCGACTTCGACGAGTTCAAGCCGCTGTACGGGACGAGCCTGGTGACCGGCTGGGCGGAGCTGCACGGCTACCCGGTGGGCGTCCTCGCCAACGCGCAGGGCGTGCTGTTCTCCGCCGAGTCGCAGAAGGCGGCGCAGTTCATCCAGCTCGCCAACCAGCGTGACATCCCGCTGCTGTTCCTCCACAACACCACCGGCTACATGGTGGGGAAGGAGTACGAGCAGGGCGGCATCATCAAGCACGGCGCGATGATGATCAACGCGGTGGCGAACTCCCGCGTGCCCCATCTCTCCGTCCTCATGGGAGCGTCGTACGGCGCCGGGCACTACGGCATGTGCGGCCGGGCCTACGACCCGCGCTTCCTCTTCGCCTGGCCCAGTGCGAAGTCCGCCGTCATGGGCCCGCAGCAGCTCGCGGGCGTGCTCTCCCTCGTCGCCCGGGCGAGCGCGGCGGCGAAGGGGCAGCCGTACGACGAGGAGGCGGACGCCGGGCTGCGGGCGATGGTCGAGGCGCAGATCGAGAGCGAGTCGCTGCCCGTGTTCCTGTCCGGGCGGCTGTACGACGACGGGGTCATCGACCCGCGCGACACGCGCACGGTCCTCGGGCTCTGCCTGTCCGCGATCCACACGGCACCGGTCGAGGGCGCGCGCGGCGGCTTCGGCGTCTTCCGAATGTGAGGCCTCTGGTGATCTCTTCAGTTCTCGTGGCGAACCGGGGCGAGATCGCGTGCCGGGTGTTCCGCACCTGCCGTGAGCTCGGCATCGCGACGGTGGCGGTGTACTCGGACGCGGACGCTGAGGCCCTGCACGTGCGGGAGGCCGACGCGGCGGTACGGCTGCCGGGGGCGGCGCCCGCCGACACCTACCTGCGCGGCGACCTGGTGGTGAAGGCCGCCCTCGCGGCCGGCGCCGACGCCGTCCACCCCGGCTACGGGTTCCTCTCCGAGAACAGGGAGTTCGCGGAGGCCGTCCTGGCGGCGGGACTGGTGTGGATCGGGCCGCCGCCGGAGGCGATCGAGGCGATGGCGTCGAAGACCCGCGCCAAGGAGCTGATGGGCATCCCGCCGCTGACGGACGTCACCGAGGCGGACCTGCCGGTCCTGGTGAAGGCGGCGGCGGGCGGCGGCGGGCGCGGCATGCGCGTCGTACGCGAACTCGCCGCACTCGAAGGAGAGTTGTCGGCCGCGTCGGCCGAGGCGCGGAGCGCCTTCGGGGACGGAGAGGTGTTCGTCGAGCCGTACGTGGAGAACGGCCGCCACGTCGAGGTGCAGATCCTCGCCGACGCCCACGGCACGGTGTGGACGCTCGGCACCCGTGACTGCTCGCTCCAGCGCCGCCACCAGAAGGTGATCGAGGAGGCGCCGGCGCCCGGCCTGCCGGCCGCGCTCGTCGACGAGCTGCACGCGCGCTCGGCCGCCGCCGCGAAGGCCGTCGGCTACGTCGGAGCGGGTACGGTCGAGTTCCTCGTCGCGGACGGCCGGGCGCACTTCCTGGAGATGAACACCCGCCTCCAGGTGGAGCATCCGGTGACGGAGGAGATCCACGGCGTGGACCTGGTCGCCCTCCAGATCGCGGTCGCCGAGGGCACGGCGCTGGACCCGGAGCCCCCGGCCGCCCGGGGCCACGCGATCGAGGCGCGCGTCTACGCGGAGGACCCGGCGGCCGGCTGGACCCCGCAGACCGGGGTGCTGCACGCCCTGGAGTTCCCGGCGGGGCCGGGCGTGCGGGTCGACACCGGATACGCCTCGGGTGACTCCGTGCCCGTGCACTACGACGCCATGCTGGCCAAGGTCGTCGTGTGGGCGCCGACCCGGGAGGCCGCCGTGCGCAGGCTGGCGCACGTCCTGGACCGGGCCCGGATCCACGGACCGGTCACCAACCGGGACCTGCTCGTCGGCTCCCTCCGGCACCCCGGCTTCCAGGACCCCGGCCGGCTCGACACCGGCTTCTACGACCGCCACCTCGACGCGCTGACCCGGCCCCGGGACGGCGCGGCGCACGCGGCCGTGGCCGCCGCCCTCGCCGACGCGGCCCAGGGCGCCGGGCGGTTCGGCGGCTGGCGGAACCTGCCGTCGCAGGACCAGGTGAAGACGTACGGCGAACACGAGGTGCGCTACCGGTACGGCCGCGGCGGATACACCGTCACCGCCCCCGACGGCGTCCGCGCCGTCTCCGTCACGCCGCACGCCGTCCGCCTGGAAGTCGGCGGCGTCGTCCGGGACTTCGACGTGGCCGCGTACGGCGACGGCACCGTGCACGTCGGCCCGCACCGGCTCACCGCCCGGCCCCGCTTCACCGAACCCACGGAACAGCGGGAACCCGGCTCGCTGCTCGCGCCCATGCCCGGCACCGTCGTCCGGGTCGCCGACGGTCTGGCCGTCGGCGACCGGGTGACGGCCGGACAGCCGCTGCTCTGGCTGGAGGCCATGAAGATGGAGCACCGGGTCACCGCTCCCGCCGCCGGCACGCTCACCGCGCTCCACGCCGCTCCCGGCCGCCAGGTCGAGGTCGGCGCCCTGCTCGCCGTCGTCCAGCCCGAAGACCTGGCCGGCGTACCGACCGAAGCCCAGGAGGCCTCCGCATGAGCACCCTCATCGAGTCCCCGGAACACACCGCCCTGCGCGCCGCCGTCTCCGCCCTCGGCCACCGGCACGGCCCCGGCTTCGACCGGGCGTCCCTGTGGGCGGAGGCCGGCAAGCTCGGCTACCTCGGCGTGAACCTGCCCGAGGAGTACGGCGGCGGGGGCGGCGGCATGGCCGAGCTGTCGATCGTCCTGGAGGAGGCGGGCGCGGCCGGAGCGCCGCTCCTCATGATGGTGGTGTCGCCCGCGATCTGCGGCACGGTCATCGCCCGCTTCGGCACGGACGCGCAGAAGGCGGCCTGGCTGCCGGGGCTGGCCGACGGCTCCCGCACCATGGCCTTCGGCATCACCGAGCCCGACGCGGGCTCCAACTCCCACCGCATCACGACCACGGCCACCCGCACCGAGGACGGCTGGGTCCTCAACGGCCGCAAGGTCTTCGTCTCCGGCGTCGACATCGCCGACGCGACCCTGATCGTCGGCCGCACCTCCGACGCCCGCACCGGCAACCTCAAGGCCTGCCTGTTCGTCGTCCCGCGCGACACGCCCGGCTTCGGGCGGCGGCAGATCGACATGGAGCTGGCGGCGCACGAGAAGCAGTTCGAGCTCGTCCTCGACGACGTGCACCTTCCCGCCGACGCGCTGGTGGGGGACGAGGACGCGGGCCTGCTCCAGCTCTTCGCCGGCCTCAACCCCGAGCGGATCATGACGGCCGCCTTCGCGATCGGCATGGGCCGCTACGCCCTCACCCAGGCCGTGAAGTACGCCAGGGAGCGCCAGGTCTGGAAGGCGCCGATCGGCGCCCACCAGGCCGTCGCGCACCCGCTGGCGCAGTCCCACATCGAGCTCGAACTGGCCCGCCTGATGATGCGCAAGGCCGCCGCCCTGTACGACGCGGGCGACGACCTGGCGGCGGGCGAGGCCGCGAACATGGCCAAGTACGCGGCCGCCGAGGCGTGTGTGAAGGCGGTCGACCAGTCGGTCCACACCCTCGGCGGCAACGGACTCACCCGCGAGTTCGGCCTCGCCCGCCTGGTCACGGCGGCCCGCGTGGCCAGGATCGCCCCGGTCAGCCGCGAGATGATCCTGAACTTCGTGTCGCATCAGACGCTGGGGCTGCCCAAGTCGTACTGAGCCGGCCTCAGCCCTGCGGCGCGCCGACCAGGGTGACGATGTCGGTGAAGATCTCCGCGTCGTGCTGGTGGGCGGTGACCAGCACGCGGCGCCGTCCGGCCTCGTCGGTGGTGTAGTGGTGGGCGCGGATCTCGCAGGGCGCGTCGAGCTCGGCGTACCGGATGAAGGCGGTGTCCATGCCGACGACCACGCTCGCGCCGGGTGAGGTCACGGCCTGGGCCGCCTGCCGGCCGGCTTCGAGCAGCAGCATGCCGGGGGCGTGGTCGACGCGGTGGTCGAACAGGATGGGGTGGCTGGTGTCCACCCGTAGCAGCCACCGGTGCGGGCGGCCGGTGGGGGACAGGGTGACGTCCATGGCGCGGGTGCGTCCCACCACGGGCGCGGGCACCGGTGGCGCGGGCGGCAGTGCGCGGGCGTTCGCGAGGTCGAGGTCGGCGTACTGTCCGCGCAGCCGCTCGTAGATGGCGCGGTCCTGGATGGCGAACCGGGTGCGGGTGCTGGCCAGCTGCCGGCCCGCGCGGTGCACCAGGGCGGTTAAGAGCATGGAGGCGGGCCGGCCCCGGCGGTACTTGAGGTCGCTGCACGTGACGTGCAGTTCGACCCGGGTGTCCCGCTCGGTCACGTACAGCGCCTCCGGGTCGAGCTCCCAGCGGAAGTCGTGCCACAGCAGCTGGTGGCCGAGGGGTATCTCGTAGCCGACGTGCGAGAGCAGCGGCAGCGCCTGGCGTACCGTCTCGCTGAGCAGCAGCGGGTCGTGCAGCCCGTGCCGGGTGGTGTAGAAGTCGTGTGCCCGGGGCCAGCGGGCCCGGACGACGAAGGCGTGTTCGTCCGTTCGCCGCCAGTCGGTGAGCAGGACCTCGTCCGGATTCGTCTTGTGGGTGTGGCCCTGGATGACGGGCGTCGGGACCCCGTTGCCCCCGTGGGTCCGGTCGTACTCAAGGTGCAGCTTTGACATGCCAGTTCTCCCCCTACTGACTCAACTGGTGCGCCCTGACTAGTGCTTGACGGTCGCTGAATTTAACATAGTGGTGATTCTTTTTTTGTAGCAGAGAGGTGAACAGATGGCCCGGGTCATGCAGGAGCGCGCGGTGCGGACGAGGGAGGTGCTGCTGCGGGCGGCGGCGGAGGTCTTCGACGAGGTCGGATACCCGGGCGCGAGCATCACCAAGATCATCGACCGGGCCGGTGTGACGACCGGCGCGGTCTACTTCCACTTCCGCTCCAAGGAGGGCCTGGCCCGCGCCGTGATCCAGGAGCAGGCCGCCGACCTGGACTTCCCGCAGGGCGAGGCGGGACTGCAGCGGCTCCTCGACCTGACCCTGTACCTGGCCGAGCGGCTCCAGCACGACACCCTGCTGCGCGCCGGTGTCCGCCTCGCGGTGGAGCAGAGCGAGCCGGGGCTGCAGGAGTACTCGATCTACGAGTGGTGGGCCGACCGGTTCGCCCAGGACCTCGCGGCGGCCCGGGACCGTGGCGAACTCCTTCCGGAGGCCGACGCCACGGTGTTCGCCACCACCCTGGTGGCCGCCTTCACCGGCTCGCAGATCATGTCGCGGCTCGCCAGCGGCCGGGCCGACCTGCCCCAGCGCATCACGAACGTATGGCGCTGCCTGCTGCCCGGGCTCGCCCCGGCCGGCGTCATCGCCCGGCTCGAGTTCGCCGGCGACGAGGAGGGCACACGATGACCACCGTCCTGCTGACCGGTGCCACCGGCTTCATCGGCTCGAAGGTGCTGCGCCGGCTCCTCGAGGCGAGCCGCGCGGGCCACGGCCTCGAGGTGCTGACAGCGGCGCGCTCGAAGAGCGTCCCGGGGGTCGCCTGCCGCCGGGCCGACCTGGCCGATCCGGCGTCCCTGCGCGGCCTCGCCCAGGGCGTGGACGTCCTCGTGCACATGGCGGCCATGGTCACGGGCGACGAGGCCGCCTGCGACGCGGTCAACCACCACGGCACGGCGGCGCTCGTGGCCGAGGCCGAGCGGGCCGGGGTGCGCCGCATCGTCCAGCTGTCCACCGCGGCCGTCTACGGCGCGGGCCCGCACCGCGGCATCACCGTGAACGAGATCGTGCCCGCTCCGGTGTCCCCCGCCAGCCGTTCCCGCCTGGCGGGGGAGACGGCGGTACTGGCCGCGGGCGGCACGGTCCTGCGGCCCGGCCTCGTCACCGGGGCCGGTGACCGGTGGGTGGTGCCGGCGCTCGCCGACCTGCTCGACCGGGTGCCCGCCCGCTGGGACGGCGGCCGCGGGCTGCTGTCGATGGTCGACGCGAACGACCTGGCGCGGCTGATCGCGGCGCTCGTCCTGGCCCCGGACCCGGTGCCCGCGGGCATCCACCACGCGAGCCATCCCGCGCCGGTGCGCAACGCCGACCTGATGGCCAGGCTCTCCGAACTCGACGTGCTGCCCGCGGCGCTGGAGGACTGGTCGTGGGAGGAGTGCCTGGAGCGGTTGCGCAGCGGTCCGGGCGGGGTGAGCGAGCGCCAGTTCGCCCTGCTGGCGGGCGACCACTGGTACCGCAGCGAAGGGATCTGGATCGCGACCGGCGCCACCCCGGGCCCCGGCCCGCTGGCCCGTCTCGCGGCGGCGGCGCCCTGGTACCGCGCGCACCTCGACCGGCGTTCCGGCGCCGTCCGCGCGGCGGCGTGAGACGCCCCCCAGGCGCCTGGCCTCGGGCAACGTGCCAAAGACGTTCCGGTAACCGGGAAGCGACGCCCGGACCAAGAGGAACGCCGGGTACCGTGAGGGCGTTCTGACGGGAGCCGGCCATGAGGTGCGGGAGGAGCTGTGAAGCTCGTACACAGTGCCCGGGGCACCCGGCCGACCGCGCCCGCCGCCCCGCACCGGGCCGTGCCGCTGTGGTGAGGCAGGTACGGGCGCGGCTGACCAGGTCGGCCCTGATCACCGCCGCCGCGGGCGAGTTCGCGCGGCTCGGCTACGCCGGCGCCACCCTGGCGCGCATCAGCACCGCCGCCGGGGTGACCTCGGGCGCGCTGACCTTCCACTTCCTGTCCAAGGAGGAGCTGGCCCGCGCCGTCGCCGGCGCGGGCGCCGAGGCGGCCCGGTCGGCGCTGGGCGAGGTGGAGCGGATCGCCGCCCCGGGCCTGGCCGCGGCCGAACGCCTCACCCAGGTTCTTCCCGTCCTCCTGGAGCAGGACGTGCACGCCCGGGCGACCGTACGCCTCATGGACGAGTGTCCCGACGAGTGCGCGCCCTGGGAGGAGGCCTGGCGCCCCGCCCTCGGCCATGCCCTGGACCGGGCCCGGGCGGGCGGCGCGGACGACGCCGTCGTGGCCGACGTCCAGCTCCTGATCTCCTACCTGCTGGCCGGCGCCCGGGCCCGGATGCGGTCCGGTCTCCCGGTCGCGGCGGTCAGGGACGAACTGGGCAGCCTCTGGCAGCGGCTCGCCCCCGGCCTACGGGCCTGATCGCGCGCTGAGTTCGCGCCTGATCCCGCGCTGAGCTCGTGTTGACAGGGCCGGTCCGGATGGATCCGGCCCTTCTCCTACGCCACCGCGCCGCGGCCCGACGGCCCGCGGTCGCCTCCTCCTGTGCGGAGCCTGGGCCGCTTGTCCCGGGGCCGGCCGTCCCGGGGCCGGTGGTCGCGGAACCGGCGATTCCGTGAACGGTCAACGCGTAAGAATTTCGCAGAAGTTGGCGAAGTGTCGGCCGAAAACGACTCGCTCAGAAGAAAAATAGTGCTCATTCTCTTTAATCTGAGGCACAGCCCACACGGAGCTGCCGCACCGAGGGAGGGAGAGGCTATGAGGGGTATCGCCGGATCCGGGGGAGCGGATTCCGTCGTCGAGTTCACGGACCAGCTCTTCGGACATCTGCGCAGGGTCGACCAGCGCAGATGGGCCCACGCGTATGTGCTCGGCCTGCTCAGGACGCCCGGAAAGAAGACGATGCGCCGTATCGCCGCGGCGGCGAGCGACTCGCCGACGGCGTCGCAGGCGCTGCACCAGTTCATCAACGAGAGCCCGTGGGACTGGGCGCCGGTCTGCGACCGGTTACGGCAGTGGACCGAGGCCCGGGTACGGCCCCGGGCCTGGACGGTCGCCCCGGTCGTCCTGCCCAAGCGGGGCGAGAAGTCCTGCGGCGTGCACCGCCGGTTCATCCCGCACACCGGACGGACCGTCAACTGCCAGATCGGCACGGCCGTCTTCCTGTCGACGGACGCGGGCGACTTCCCGGTGGGCTGGAGCCTGCTCCTGCCCGAAGCGTGGGCCCAGGGTGCCCTGCGGGAGCGTGCCCGCGTCCCCGAGGAGGCCGTGGCCCGGCCCGAGACCCATGTCCTGAACCTGGTCGAACCGCTGGTCCGGACCTCGCGGCACGAACCGGTCCCGGTGGTCGTCGACGTCGACGGCTACCTGGACGTGCGTCCGCTGCTGCACGGCCTGATCCGGGGCCGGCGCGACTTCGTCGTCGCCGTCCCCGACGGCCTGCCGCTGGCCCCCTTCACCGCCGCCCGGCCCGTACGCGCCCAGGTGCGCGCGGCGGCCCGCATCGTCGGCGCCTCGCCGAGCGGGGCGGAGCGGGTCCGGGGCCTGGTCCGCAACCAGCTGGTGCAGCTGCCGTTCGGCTCGGCCGAGCAGCGGCCCCAGCCCTTCCGGCTGTTCGCGCGGCCCGGCACCGGGCCGGGCGGTCCGGGGCGGCTGTGGCTCACCAACATGGTGGACCGGCCGCTCGGCGAACTCGTGCGCCACACGGAACGGACCGCGTCCGCCGGTGAGGCCGTCCACCTGCTCGAACGCGACTTCGGGCTGAAGGACTTCGAAGGACGCTCCTTCCCCGGCTGGCACCACCACATGACGCTCGTCTCGGCGGCCTTCGCCCACAGCCGGCTCTCGGACGTCCCCGCCGACGGGAACAGCCCCCTGGGCATGCCCGCGGACTGGGCGGACGAGGGTTCTTTCCGCCGTGACCTGACCCTGCTGACGGCGTCCTGATCCTGCTGACCGCGTCCTGACGTGGCGACGGCCTGACCACTGCCCGGCGGAGGAGTGGCGACGGCGTGACCGCGGCCTGGCGACGGCCGCGGGACGGCCTGTGGACGGAAGGGGCCCGTGACACCACCTCGGTGGGTCACGGGCCCCTCGTCCTGTCCGGGCACCACGCCGCCGTCAGCGCAGTGCCGGTGCCAGGACGGCGGCGTGCGACGCGGTGGGGGTGGCGTCGGCGGTGCCGGCGGTGTCGTCCGGCGTGGCGTCGGCACGGTTGCCGTACCGCAGGAAGTGCCGTACCCGGTCCGCGCACCGCAGCTGGCCCTTGACCAGGACCATGCCGTACACCCGGCCCTCGTCCTCGCGCCAGCACACCAGCGGGACGCGGTAGGTGTCCCCCTCGGGCGTCGCGAAGACGGCTTCGTAACCGGAGGCGTCCAGCAGGCTCACGCGGCCTCGCCCTTCGGCTCGGTGGTGAACAGGTGCCCGTAGTCGGTGATGCCGAAGGCGGTGTCGGCGGCACCGGCCAGGTGCAGGGCGTGCCAGAGGATCACCTGGTTCGCGGTGACCACGTGGAAACCGAGCTCCGCCTCCAGGGGCTTGATGGTGCCCACCGCCCGGATGCCGTTGCCGGCGACGAGGACGGCGTCCGGACGGTGCGCGGCGACCGTGGTGCGGATCCACGCCGACAGGTTGTCCGGCGTGATGGCCTTCTGGTCGGAGGGCAGTCCGCACGGGCCGTGGTGCACGACGTCGTAGCCGAACTCCCGGAAGTAGTCCGCTCCCTGGCCCGAGAGCTTGTCGTCGAACCACGGCGGGTTGACCACCGCGATCCGGCGGGCGCCCAGCGCGTCGAACGCGGCCCGGGCGGCCTTGGTGGTGCCGGTGATCGGCAGGTCGCGGGTGACGGGCCGCAGCCGCTCGTACAGCTCCTCCTCGCCCTTCGCCTTCAGGACGTAGCTGGAGGAGGTGAAGCCGAGGGTGAGCGCGTGCAGCGGGGACGCGGCGAGCAGCTCCACGGCCTGGTCGAGGTAGGGCGGCTCGACGAAGGAGCGCACGGGGTCGTGCGGGATCTTCTCGTCCATCTCGCCGCCCGCGCGCATCGCGGCGAAGTGGATGCGCGAGCCGTGGATCGACACGGAGGCGGGGGCGACGGCCTGCAGTTCGGCCTCCGGGCCGACGTCGGCGTGCGGCACGACGACGCCGATGCGGGTCGAGGCGTCCCAGCCGTCGGTGGGCGCGGCGGTGCGGGTGCTGTCGGTCATGGTGGATGCTCCTACCGGGTGAGGGCGGACTCGTCGGCCAGGCTGCCGCCGCTGACGGTGCCGGTGCCGTCCGCGTCGAGGAACCCGGGGTGCTTGCTGCGCATGGAGGAGATGACGAAGTCGTAGGGGACGTCGTCGAAGGCGCCGTGGTCGGTGAGGAACTCCATGGAGCCGCCGCCCTCGTCGAAGGGGTGGTAGAGGCTGTCGCTCAGGCCGTCGAACTCCAGGGCCTGCATGCCGTAGAGCTTGCAGAGCATCTTGTTGAACACCGGGGTGGCCTTGACCCACTTGCCGTTCAGGTAGACCTGGGTCAGGCCGTGGAAGAACACGTCGCCGCCGATGTGCTGGAGCAGGCGCGGCGAGGCGAGGTGGTTGCGCACGTCGCCGTAGACGAGCTTGGACGGGATGCCGAGGGCGCGCACGGAGGCCGCGTACAGGGCGGACTTGTGCAGGCAGAACCCTTCCTTGGTGGTGGCGGTGTGCGAGGCCTTGAGGCCCTCACGGGAGAGGGGGGCGCCGTAGACCTCGTAGAAGACGTCGTCGCGCACCGCGTAGTACAGCTCGATGGCGTTGGTCGTCGGGTCCGCGGAGCGGTCCTTGACGGCGTGGTCGATGAAGGCCTGCACCGCGTCGGTCTCGTAGTCGAGGAACTCGGTGGGCCGGGTGAGTCGGTCCAGCTGGTCGGTCATTGCGGGATTCCTTGCGGTCGGAGGCTCGGTCGGAGGCCGGCGGTCAGAGGCCGAGGAGGGTGGCGATGCGGTTGCGCTGGATCTCGGAGGTGCCCGAGTAGATCGTTCCGGCGATCGAGTTGCGCAGGTCGCGCTCGATGCCGTGCTCGGTGAGCACGCCGCGGCCGCCGTGGATCTGCACCGCGTCCAGCGCGGTCTGCACGTTGGCCTCGGACACGATCGTCTTGGTGGCCGCCAGGTCGAGCGCGGCGTCCTGGCCGGCCTCGACCTTCGCGCCGGTGTCGGCGAGCCACTTGCGGGCCGTCTCGACCCGCATCTTCATGTCGGCGATCTTGTGGGAGACGGCCTGGTAGGAGCCGATGGGCTGCCCGAACTGGTGGCGCTTCCGGGCGAAGGCGATGGTCTCCTCCAGGCGCCGGGTCATCTCCCCGAGCGTGATGGAGAAGCCGAAGAGGACCTCACGCTTCATGACGTGGTCGAGGACGAGGAAGCCGGTGCCCTCCTGCCCGACCCGCTGACTGACCGGGACGCGCAGCTCGTCGAAGGCGAGCGTGCCGACCGGGCTGGTGCGCAGGCCGATCTTGTCCATCGCGGGGCCCGCGGTCAGTCCGGGCGTGCCGGCCTCGACGAGCAGCGTGGTCAGACCGAACGGGCCCGGCTTGCCGGTGCGCACGTACAGCAGGAACAGGTCGGCGACGGGGGCGTTGGTGATGAACATCTTGCCGCCGCTGACCACGTAGTGGTCGCCGTCGCGGCGGGCCGTGGCGGACAGGTTCATGGCGTCCGATCCGCCGGACTCCTCCGTGATCGCGTGCGCGGTGATCGCCTCACCGGACATGATCCTCGGCAGGTACCGCTCCTTCAGCTCCTGGCTGCCGAACCGCTGCAGCGGCACGCCGACGGAGACGATCTGGGTCGAGGCGGAGAAGGACAGGCCCGCGTCGTGGGAGACGTAGCCGAGGCCCTCCAGAGCGCGCATGGTCGCCGTCAGGCCGTGGCCGGCGCCGCCGAACTCCTCGGCGAAGTGCGTGCGCAGGAGACCGGTCTGCTGCAGGACCTTCCACTTGTCGTACGGGAAGGCGCCCGCCGCGTCCAGCTCGCGGGTGTCCGCGTTGAGCTGCTCGGCCCACGGGGCGGTGAGGGAGAAGAGGTCGTCGGTCAGGGCATCGGTCGTCAAGGCGGGTCCTAGGTCGGCGGTGGTCGGGTGACGGGCCCGGACCCGGGCCGGCCCGCAGCGGGGGAGGGAAGCGGGCCGGCCCGGGCTGGGCGGCTCAGTACTGCGAGAACCCGTCCTCGGACAGGGTGTGCTTCTCGTCGCCGACGATCGGCGGGTTGAAGATCGACACCAGGTGCAGGTCCTCGTAGTCGGAGGCCACGAGGTAGTGCGGGTCGTGCTCGTTGAGGACGTATATGGTGCCCGGCACGATCTTGTGGCGGGTGCCGTCCTTCTCCACGACCTCGCCCGAACCGCCGATGCAGTAGCAGGCCTCCAGGTGGTTGCGGTACTGCAGGGCGCTGGTGGTGCCCTGGCGCACGAGCGTGTCGCAGACGGCGAAGCCCATGCCGTCGGACTTGGTCAGCAGCCGGGTGCTGAGGCCGTTGCCCCACTCGACGGGAGCGACGTCATCGAGGCTGCGAGTGAACATTGCGGTTTCTCCTTCGGATGGTGTGGTGCTGCTGGGTTGTGGGTGTTGCTGTGGGGGTGTTGCTGTGCGGGTGTTGCCGTGGTGGCGCGTGCTGCTGCGGCGGGGGTGGCGCCGTGTGTGTGGGGGGCAGCTGTGGTGCGGGTGCAGCTGTGGCGTGGGGGTGACGGCTGCTGTGGGGAAGGGGCGGGGTCAGGCGGTCCGCGCCGGGGCGTGCGACTCGACCACGGCGGTGATGGAGTCGAGCGTGCGGAAGTCGTCCGGCGTGAACTCGATGTCGTCGACGGGGATGTCGAAGGCCTGCGTGAGGTGCGAGAGCAGGCGCACCAGGCCGAGGCTGTCGATGACGCCGGAGTCGATCAGGTCGTAGTCCCCGGTCAGGTCCGAGGCGTCCTCGCCGGCGAGGAACTGGCCCACCACGTAGGCGCGGATCTCGCCTGCGATGTCCGTGCTGCTCATGCGTCGATCTCCTTCATACGGTTCTGCTTGATCAGGTTCCGGTCGGGCTTGCCCGTCGAAGTACGGGGCAGCGGGGCGTCGGTGAGGTGCACCGAGGCCGGTATGGCGTGGCGGGGCAGATGCCGGCCCGAGTGGGTGCGCAGCCGCAGGCTGGTCAGCCCGGTGCCGGGCCGGCGGGTGACGTGGGCGTGCAGTCGGACGCCGGCCTGCGGGTCGGGCAGGGGCACGACCACGGCCTCGGCGACGTCGGGGTGGGACGCGAGCACGCTCTCCACCTCCTGGAGGTTGGTGCGCACCCCGCGGACCTTCACGTGCCAGTCCGCGCGGCCTTCGAGGAAGTACAGGCCGTCGGCGCTGCGGGAGACGATGTCGCCGGTGCGGTAGAAGTCGCGGCCGTCGATGCGGGTGAACGCGGACCCGTTCAGCTCCTCGCGCAGGTAGCCGCCGGTCTGGAACGGGGTGGCCACCAGCAGTTCGCCGGTGCCCGCCCCCTGCAGCCGCTGTCCGTCGGCGTCCAGGACGAGGGCGTCGGTGCCGCTGACGGGCCGGCCGATGGGCATCGGCCCGGCCGCGGCGAGGTCGACGCGGTGGATGAAGGAGTCGTTGGTCTCCGTGCAGCCGAACACGTTGTGGAAGGCGGCGCCGGGGAACTTCGAGGCGATCGGGGCCAGCAGGTCGGCCGGCATCCGGTCGCCGGTGAAGACGGCATGGCGTACGGCGTCGAAGGTGCCGCCGCCCGCACCGCCCTCGCCGCTGCCCGCGCTGCCCTCGAGGAGCAGCCGGTACATCATCGGCACGCCCTGGACGAAGGTCAGCCGGTGCCCGGCGGCGAGTGCGGCCAGGTGCGCGGCGTCGGTGGCCCGCTCCTTGTCGACCAGGACGACGGTCGCGCCGAGGCGCAGGAAGGTCCACACGTCCAGGAGCGCGAGGTCGAAGTTGAGGGGCGCGTACGACAGCGCCGTCTCGCCCGGAGTCAGGCCGAACTCGTCGACGGCCCAGTCCGCGAAGGCGTCGAACCCGGCGGCCTCGATCGGCACGATCTTGGGGGTGCCGGTCGAGCCCGAGGTGGTCAGGAGCAGCCGCGTCCGCTGCGGATCGGGCGTCGCGAATCCGCTCGCCTCGTCCTCGTCGGCCGCCACGGGCGTCGCGTCGAGCACTCCGTCGGCGTCGACGGTCAGCAGGTGGCTGACCCGTGCCTGGCGGGCGATCCGCTCGCGGGCGGCGCTGCCCAGGTCGGGGGAGGGGGCCAGGGCGATGTGGCCCTCGTGGAACACGGCGAGCAGCAGGGCGATGGTCTGCGGCGTCTTGTGCGCCGGGACGCACACGGTGCTGCCTGCCGGGAGACCGAGGCGGAGCAGTTGGCTGCGCAGGTTCTGCGTCAGGTCGTGCAGTCGGCCGTAGGTGACGGCCTGGTCGTTGAAGTGGAGCGCGATGCTGCGGGGCCGGTGGTGACCGTGGACGGCGACGGTCTCGGCCAGGCGAGGCGATGGCACGGCGGATTCCTTGCGGTCGGCTCAGCCGCGACAACTGGAGTCGCTCGGCTGTTCGAATCTTGCGGTGTCGAGCACGAAGGTATCCGGCCAGGTACATGCTTGGTCAAGCACCTACTTGGCGAAGTGGATGTGATCCACGGCATTCAATTTTGCTTGAACAAGCAAGTGTCAGGGATGTGGAACGCGCCGGGCGGGCCTCGCGGGAGCGCGTCCTGAGTGCGCGAAAAGGCCGCGACGCGGTGCAGCCGTCCGGAACCGGAATCTCGCCGGGTCCGGACGGCTGCCGGTCGCGTAAACAAATAAACCATCCCCCGCGGCAAATAACAATCCCGGTTGGGGGCTGGTGGTTGTTGAGG
>NZ_JBHXTJ010000058.1:0-41456 GCF_042677525.1 Streptomyces sp. NPDC127114 | reverse complement strand
GGCCATCGCGAAGCGACGCGACCGAAGGGAGCGCCCTTGACGCGGCGGTGGAGGGAGCCACACTCGGATCAAGGGCGGCCGCACCAGAAGCCCACCCGCATCGCCCACCCGTACGACCTCAGAGACCCGCCACACCACCCGGACCCCAGCCCCCACCACCTCAGAAACCCGCCACCCCACCCAAACCTCAGCCCGTCCCCACCTCAGAGGCCTCCCCCACCCCCACCCCCACCCTCGCCGTCTCGATGAACTCGTCCAGGACCTCCCTGGAGCGGACCAGGTCCCCGATCAGGCGGTCGATGCGCTCGCGTTCCGCCTGGAGTTCCCTGACCAGTTGGGGTGTCGTGCGTTCGGTCGGGCCCGCGTCCACGTCTCGCATGCACGGCAGGAGCCTCGCGATCTTCTTGCTGTTCAGGCCCGCCGCGTACAGCGACTGGATGCGGATCACGCGGTCGACCGCCCAGTCCCCGTACTCCCGGTGCCCGCCCGGGGTGCGCTCGGACAGCAACAGGCCCTGCTTCTCGTAATAGCGCAGCGAACGCTCGCTCACGCCGCTCCGGCTCGCCAGCTCACCGATCCGCATCGTCCACCCGCCTCCCCTCGCCGCTTGAACCTGACACCGGTGTCAGCTTCTACGGTACCGGCATGACGAACACGACCTCCGAACTCCCGGCCCCCTCCCCCCTCTTCGAGTCCACCACCCTCGGCTCCCTCGCCCTTCCCAACCGTCTCGTCATGGCCCCCCTGACCCGTAACCGCGCCACCTCCGACGGCGTACCCACCCCGATCATGGCGACGCACTACGCGGACCGCGCCACCGCCGGCCTGATCATCGCGGAGGCGACGACGCCGAACGCCGTCGGCCAGACGTACCCGAACATTCCCGGGCTCCACACCCCGGCCCAGGTCGACGGCTGGCGTACGGTCACCGACGCCGTGCGGGCCGCCGGCGGGCGGATGTTCGTGCAGCTCCAGCACGGCGGGCGCGTCGGGCATCCCGACAACAGCGGGTTCACGCCCGTCGCACCCTCCGCCGTCGCGCTGCCCGAGGAGATCCACACCGCCGCCGGCCGCGTGCCCTCCGTCGTGCCGCGCGAGATGACCCCCGACGACATCCGCTCCACCGCCGCCGACTTCGCCGCCGCCGCGCGGCGGGCGGTCGAGGCGGGCTTCGAGGGCGTCGAGGTGCACTCCGCCAACGGGCATCTGCTGCACCAGTTCCTCTCGAAGAACACCAACCTGCGGACGGACGGGTACGGCGGCTCCGTCGAGAACCGGATCCGTTTCACCGTGGAGGTGGTCCGGGCCGTCGCCGAGGCGATCGGGCCCGAGCGGGTCGGCGTCCGCGTCTCGCCCGGAGTCACCGTCAACGGCATCGAGGAGGGCGACACCGACGCCCTCTATCCGGCGCTGGTCTCCGCTCTCGCCGGTCTGGCCGATCCGACCGGCCCGTCCGGCGCCTCCCTCGGCACGCACCTCGCCTATCTCCACGTCATCTTCGCCGACCCCGACCAGCCGCTCTTCCACCAGATCCGCGAGGCCTGGCCCAGCACCCTGATCGCCAACCCCGACCTGGGCTGGGGCCTGCCGCTGCCCGCCGACGGCGGCCGGGCGGCCGGTGAGCGGCTGCTCGCCGCCGGGGCCGACCTGATCTCCTTCGGCCGCGGCTTCCTCGCCAACCCGGACCTGGTCGAGCGGCTGCGGACGGGCGCGCCGCTGAATCCCGTACGGGACCGGTACCTGATGTACACGGGCGGGGAGACGGGCTACAACGACTATCCCGTTCTGGCTGCCCGGGCTCCCCGGGAGGCGGTCCCGGCCGCGTGAGCGTCGGGCCGGTCCAGCGCCTCGTCCAGCGTCGTGGCCGCCATGATCAGTGACAGGTGGGTGAACGCCTGCGGGAAGTTGCCCAGTTGCTCGCCGCTCGGGCCGATCTCCTCGGCGAACAGGCCGACGTGGTTGGCGTACGTGAGCATCTTCTCGAACGTGAACCGGGCCTGTCGCACCCGCCCCGCCCGGGCCAGCGCGTCCACGTAGAGGAACGTGCACAGGCTGAACGTTCCTTCGGCGCCGCGCAGCCCGTCCGGCGAGGCGCCGGGGTCGTAGCGGTGGACCAGGCTGTCCTGGACGAGGCCGCGCTCGATGGCGTCGAGGGTGGAGAGCCAGGCCGGGTCGGTGGGGCTGAGCAGGCCGGACCGGGGTACGAGGAGCAGCGCGGCGTCGAGGACTTCTCCGCCGTAGTACTGGACGAGGGCCCGGCGCCGCTCGCTCCAGCCGCGGTGCATCACCTGGGCGTAGATCTCGTCGCGTGCGGCCCGCCAGGCGTCGAGGGCGGCGGGCCGGCCGAACTCGTCGGCGAGGCGCAGTCCGCGGTCGAAGGCCACCCAGGACATCACCCGGCTGAAGGTGAAGTCCTGCTGTCCGCCGCGCGTTTCCCAGATGCCTTCGTCGGGGCCGTCCCAGGACTTCGCCAGCCAGTCGAGCAGCGCCGAGACGGCCTGCCAGCCCTGGTGGGTGGGCTGGGTGTCGAGGCCGCGGCCCTGGGCGAGGGCGTAGAGGGCCTCGCCGTAGATGTCGAGCTGGAGCTGGTCGGCGGCGGCGTTGCCGACGCGTACGGGCGCGGAGCCGCGGTAGCCCTCGAAGTCGGTGAGGATCTCCTCGGGCAGCCACGGGTCGCCGTCGACGCGGTACATGATCTGGAGCGGCCGGGTCGCCTCGGTCCCGGTGACGGAGGCGCGCGCGGAGGCGCGTTCGGTGACGCGGTCGGTGAGCCAGTCGGTGAACGCGGCGGCCTCGTCGACGAATCCGAGGTCGAGCAGGGCGCGGACGGCGAGGGAGCCGTCGCGGATCCAGGTGTAGCGGTAGTCCCAGTTGCGTTCGCCTCCGACGAGTTCGGGCAGTCCGAGGGTGGCGGCGGCGATCGGGGCGCCGGTGGGCAGGTAGGTGAGGAGCTTCAGGGTGATGGCGGAGCGGTGCACCATGTCGGGCCAGCGGCCCCGGTAGCGGGCGGTGCGCACCCAGCTCTGCCAGAAGTCGACGGCGTCCCACAGGGCGGCTTCGGCCTCGCCCGTGGCCGGCAGCGGCGGAGGCTCCGCCTCCGGTCCGGTGACGGTGAACGAGGCTCCGGCGACGCCCCCTTCGCGGAGGGTGAGGCGGCCGTGGACGTCGTAGGGCCCGTCCTGCTCCAGCGGGATGTTCGACTGGAGGAAGGCGGTGACGCCGGGGGCGCGGAAGGTGGCGGTGCGGCCGTCGACACGCGTCTCGTGCGGGTTGCTGCCGAAGCCGAAGCGCGGCCGGCACTCCAGGGTGAAGGTGACGGTGCCGCGGGTGCAGCGCAGGACGCGCAGGATGGCGTGCCGGTCGGTGGGGTGGCCGGTGCGGTCGGGGGGCATCCAGTCGATGAGTTCGCCCACGCCGTCGGGTGACATGAAGCGGGTGACGAGGAGGGCGGTGTCGGGGTAGTAGAGCTGTTTCGTCGTCACGCCGGCGCTCGTCTCCCCGGCGGTCGTCTCCCCGGCGTTGCCCTCCGCGCGCGGTGCCTCCAGCGAGAGGCGGAAGTAGCCGCCCCGGTCGTGGTCGAGGAGCGCCGAGAAGATGCCGGGCGAGTCGAAGCGGGGCGCCGCGAACCAGTCGACGACGCCCTCGTCCGAGATGAGCGCGCAGGTCTGCAGGTCGCCCACCAGGCCGTGATCGGCGATGAGCGGATAGCGCTTCACGATTCCACTATCCGGGAGGACGGTGGATCCGGCCCGCCGACGGGTCGGAGGTGACGCGCCGCAGGTCACGCGTCGCGGGTCGCAGGTGGCACGTCGCGGGTCACGCGTCGCGGGTCGCGGTTCGAGATGACGGGTCCGCCCGGAGCACCAAGAATTGACTTCGTAGTGACGCTCGGGGATTGCCTACCCGCACGCGGCGGTGCCATGAACGCACGGAGCCCGGTGAAGACCCCGGTCGACAAGGGCCTGCTCTACCGCCTCGGGCACTGGTGTGCCCGGCATTTCGTCGTCGTCATCGTGCTGTGGCTGGCCGCCGTCGCCGGGTTGCAGCTCACGGACCGGGCGGTGGGCGGCCAGTTCTCGGACGACTTCGCGCTGCCCGGCGTGCAGTCGGCGGAGGGCCTGGACGTCCTGAAGGCGCATGATCCGGCGGCCGGCGGTTACGGCGCGCAGATCGTCCTGAACCGGCCTTCCGGGCCGCTCACCCAGGAGTCGTCGACGGTGAACTCGACCGTCGCGGCGCTGCAGAAGCTGCCCGACGTGCTGAGCGTGCAGAATCCGCTGCCGCCGCCCGGTACTTCCCCGCCGCCGGCGTCGTCCACGGCGCCGAACACGGGGCCGCTGTCCACGGACGGCAAGACCGCGTACATCACGATGCGGTTCAGCGTGCCGCCGTCCACGCTCGGCGTGGACTACCTGAACGGTGTCGACGCCGCCGTACAGCCGCTGCGGGACGCGGACGTGACCGTCGAGTACGGCGGGTCGCTCGGCGAGCTGGCCCGGCCGGCGCCGGACGACCGCACGAGCGAGGCGATCGGCTTCGCCGTGGCGATCGTGGTGCTCCTGGTGGGCTTCGGCAGCCTGATCGCGGCCGTGCTGCCGCTGGTCACGGCGCTGATCGGGGCGATCTGCGGGCTCGCGCTGCTGGGTCTGATGGCGGCGGCGTTCACCTTCGGCACGGTGTCGCCGACGCTGGCCACGATGATCGGTCTGGGCGTCGGCATCGACTACGCGCTGTTCCTGATCACGCGGCACCGCCAGAACCTCATGAACGGCCACGATCCCGCCGACTCGGCGGCCCTCGCCACGACGACGAGCGGCCGGGCGGTCCTGGTGTCGGGCTGCACGGTGATCATCGCGCTGTCCGGGCTGTGGGTCTCGGGCGTCACCTTCATCGGCAAGCTGGGGCTCGCGGCGGCGTTCACGGTCGTGACGGCCGTGCTGGCGGCACTGACGCTGGTCCCGGCGATGCTGGGGCTCGTGGGGCGCCGCATCGACCGCTACCACGTGCGCAAGCCGGTCGCGGAGACGAACGTGGACGCGGGGGCCGGCTCCGGCACCTGGCACCGTTACGCGCAGCGCGTGGAGCGGCGGCCGTGGTGGTTCCTGGTGTGCGGGGTCGTGGCGCTGCTGGTCCTGGCGTTCCCGCTGCTCTTCATCCAGCTCGGGCACATCGGCGACGGCGCGGATCCGAAGTCGTTCACGGACCGGCGGGCGTACGACCTGATCTCGACGGCGTTCGGGCCGGGTGCGAACGGGCCGCTGACGCTGGTGGTGGACCAGTCGGCCGTTCCCTCGGGAGACCGTGCGGCGCTCGCGAGCAGGCTCCAGCAGTCGCTGACGAACGTGCCGGACGCGGCCTCGATCACGCCGCTGCAGGCGACGCCGGACGGTGACGTGCTGATCGGCACCGCGTACTCGGTCGCGTCGCCGCAGGACGAGCGGACCACCGAGCTCACGAACCACCTGGTGGACGACGTGCTGCCGCAGGCGGTGGCCGGGACGGACGCGCAGACGTACGTGACGGGGACGACGGCCGCGCAGGTCGACTTCCTCGACATCGTCGCGAGCCGCCTGCCGCTGATCATCGCGGTGGTCGTCGCGCTGGCCTTCCTCGTCATCCTGACCGTCTTCCGCGGCCTGCTGGTGGCGGTGAAGGCGGCGGTCCTGAACGTGCTGTCGATCGCGGCGTCGTACGGGGTCGTCGTGGCCGTCTTCCAGTGGGGCTGGGGCGGTCCCGCGCTCGGGGTCTCCGGGAAGGTGCCCATCGAGAGCTACGTGCCGATGATGATGTTCGCGATCGTCTTCGGCCTGAGCATGGACTACGAGATCTTCCTGCTGTCGCGGGTGCGCGAGGCGTGGCTGCGCACCGGGGATCCCAAGGCGAGCGTGGCGCACGCGCTGGAGATCACGGCGCGGGTGATCACGTGTGCGGCGCTGATCATGGTGAGCGTGTTCGCGGCGTTCATCGTGTCGGACAACATCGTGGTGAAGATGCTGGGCCTCGGGCTGGCGGCGAGCGTCCTCATCGACGCGACGATCGTCCGGCTCCTCCTGGTGCCCGCGGTGATGACCCTCCTGGGCCGTCACGCCTGGTGGACTCCGCGCTGGCTCGACCGGATCCTGCCCCACCTCGACACGGAGGGCGAGGGCGCTCTGGAGGAGGAGAAGCCGGCGGCGGTGGCGGCGGGGCGTCGGGAGCCGTAGGCCGGCCGCCGCTCGTCGGAGGTCCCGCGGGCGGGTTCACGGCCGGGTCCGCCGTCGCGTCCGCGGCCCGGTGCGCGGTCGGGTCAGCGGCCCGGTGCGCGGTCGGGTCCGCGGCCGGGGTCGAGGGTCTGCAGCCCCTCGACGACGGCGCTCACGCGCTCTGCCGGGTCAGCTCAGCCGGGTGTCCGCGTAGACGGCCATCGCGGCGCGCTGGTAGTCCGCGAGGCCGACGGCGATCCGGTCGAAGTTCTCGCGGAAGCGCGGGTCCTCCGCGTAGGTCGCCGCGAGGCCCTTGTACGCCTCGGCCGTCGGGGTCCAGAAGCGGCAGACGGTGCGGTAGTGGGCGGCCACCTCCTCCTGGACGGCCGGGTCGTCGACGGGCGTGCCGGCGGCCATGTGCTCCGCGAAGCGGATCATCTGGGCGGTGGCCTCGCGCTGCCACTGCTCGGTGGCCTCGGGCGTCATCCCCTCGACCGCCTGCCGGGACTCCTCGTACGCCTCCGGCCACTTCTCGCGGACCTCGGCCTCCATCTCCGGGTCGTGCTGGAAGCCCTCGAAGAGGTTCTCCGGCCGGTTGACGCTCACCATGTCCTCGTCCTCGCTTTCGTGTCGTGCCTCGAGGTCGGCGATGGTGCGGGCGACCGTCCTCGCCAGGGTTCCGAGCCTGTCCCGTTCTTCGACCAGCCGCGCGTGGTGTTCGCGCAGGACGGCCACGGGGTCGGCCTGGCTGTCCAGGACGGCCTGGATCTCCCGCAGACCCACGTCCAGCTCCCGCATGAGCAGGATCTGCTGGAGGCGCAGCAGCTGGGGCTCCTCGTAGTAGCGGTGCCCGCTGCTCGCGGTCCACGCGGGCGGCAGCAGGCCGATCTCGTCGTAGTGCCGCAGGGTCCGGGGGGTCACCCCGGACATCCGGGCCACGTCCGCGATCGACCAGGCCATGACGGTTCCTTCCATCGCCGGGGCCGGTCGTTCCGGCCCCACACGAAGACCGTAGGAGTTGACGCTGCGGAAACCGCAAGTCGGCCCGTGGGGCCGCCCGGGAACGGGACCCGCGGTGACCCGACCGTTCCGGGCACGGATCGTCGGGTCCTGGGAAGGTGGTGGTTCCTACGGTGAGGACACAGAGGAAAACACCAGGCAGGAAGGGCGGACGGGCGTGCTGGACGGGCTGAACCGGGCGCTGGACCATGTGGAGCGCCATCTCGACCGCGAGGTGGACGTCGCCGAGGCCGCGCGGATCGCGACGACCTCGGAGTACCACTTCCGGCGGCTGTTCTCGGCGCTCGCCGGCATGCCGCTCTCCGTGTACGTGCGGCGCCGCCGCATGACGCTCGCCGGGGCCGAGGTCCTGGCCGGGGAGCGGACGCTGCTCGACATCGCGGTGCACTACGGCTACGGCTCGGGCGAGGCCTTCGCGCGGGCGTTCCGGTCCGTGCACGGCATCGGCCCGGGCGAGGCCCGGCGTGCCGGTGCGGCGCTCGTCTCGCAGCCCCGGATGTCCTTCCGTGTCGTCATCGAGGGGAGTACGACCATGCGGTACCGGATCGTCGAGAAGGGCGCCTTCCGGGTCGTCGGCAGCAAGGCGCGGGTTCCGCTCGTGCACGAGGGGGTCAACGCGGCCGCCGCGGCGCACGTGGAGAGCCTGGACGAGCGGGCGATCGTCCGGATGAAGGAGCTGGCCGAGGGGGAGCCGGAGGGGGTCCTGTCGGCGGTGGTGCACCTGACCGACAGCCGGGAGGAGGGCGCCGAGCTGGACTACTGGATCGGCGTGGTGACCGGCACCGGTACGACGGCCGACGAGCTGGGCGTCCTCGACGCCCTCGACGTGGCGGCCGGCACCTGGGCGGTCTTCGAGAACCACGGGCCCTACCCGGCGGCGCTCCAGGAGCTGTGGCGTGACGTGTTCACCCAGTGGTTCCCGTCCAACCCGTACGTGAGCCGGCCGGGTCCGGAGCTGCTGCGGACCCAGCCGGTGGAGATCGGCAAGGAGACGGACTCCGAGCTGTGGATCCCGGTCGAGCGGGTCAGCGGGGGTGCCGGGGGCCCGGGGAGCGCCGGGGCGTGAACACCGGGACCTGGAACTCGCCCTGTTCGCCTTCGGGGCGGAAGGCGAGTTCCAGGTCCATCCCGATGCGGAGTTCGGACTCGGGGCAGTCGACGATCTCCGTCATCATCCGCGGGCCCTCCGCGAGGTCGACGACCGCCGCCACGTACGGCACGCGGTCGCCGAAGGGCGGGAGGTCGTTGCGGTGGACGACGGACCACGTGTAGAGCACCGCCCGGCCCTCCGCCTGACGCCATTCGACGTCCTCGCTCCAGCAGTACGGGCAGAACTCGCGCGGGTAGTGGTGGGGCCGGTCGCAGGCGGTGCAGTGGCGCAGCAGGAGGCGGCCGTCGGCGGCGGCGTCCCAGTAGGGGCGGGTGAAGGCGTCGGCTTCCGGGAGGCTCGCGGGGGTGGCCTTCGGGGAGCCGGCCGTCACGGGGCCGGACGTCCGGGTCGTCTGCATGTGCGGGGCTCGCCTCCCGTACGTGAAATCTGACGGAGCATCAGTTCATCGGATGCGCCCGCTTCTCCGCAAGACCCGTGCACCCGTGACCGATTCGCAACCCAACCCCCTCTTGACCGAGACCCACGGCGTGTACGCGTCATTACGCTCAGCATTCATGACCGTCACCCCCCAGCCCCACCCCGTCTACGTCATCGGCGGCGGCCCCGGCGGACTCGCCGTCGCCGCCGCGCTGCGCGCGCGGGGCGTACGGGCCGTCGTCGTGGAGAAGGCCGACGCCGTCGGCGACTCCTGGCGCCACCACTACGACCGGCTGCGGCTGCACACCACCCGGCGGCTCTCCGCGCTGCCCGGCCTGAAGATGCCGCGCTCCTTCGGGCGCTGGGTCGCCCGCGCGGACGTGGTGCGGTACCTGGAGACGTACGCCGAGTTCCACGACCTGGAGGTCGTGACGGGCGTCGAGGTCTCCCGCGTCGAACGGGACGGCGCGCACTGGACGCTGCACGCGACGGGCGGGCGCCGGCTGCTCGGCAGCGCCGTCGTGGTCGCGACGGGCTACAACCACACCCCGCGACTGCCCGCGTGGCCCGGCCTCGGCGCGTACGAGCGCACGCCCGGCCGCGAGCTCGTCCACGCGAGCGCCTATCGCAACCCGACGCCGTACGAGGGCAAGGACGTGCTCGTCGTCGGCGTCGGCAACACCGGCGCCGAGATCGCCGCCGACCTGGCGGAGGGCGGCGCCAAGCGGGTCCGGATCGCGGTGCGCACGCCTCCGTACATCATCCGCCGCGCCACGTTCGGCTGGCCGAGCCAGCGCAACGGCATCCTGGTGCGGCGGCTTCCGGTGGGCCTCGTGGACCGGCTGACCGGGCTGCTCGGGCGGTTCATGGCGGCGGACCTGTCGGCGTACGGGATGCCGAGGCCGGAGGGCGGCCTGTACTCGCGGGTGCGGGCCGGCGCGATTCCCGTGCAGGACGTGGGCCTGGTCGCGGCCGTACGGGCCGGGAAGGTCGAGCCGGTGGCGGCGGTGGAGTCCTTCGACGACGGCGAGGTCGTCCTCGCGGACGGGTCCCGCATCGCCCCGGACGCGGTGATCGCGGCGACCGGCTACGACCGCGCCCTGGAACCGCTGCTCGGCCACCTCGGAGTCCTGGACGAGCGCGGCCGCCCGTCGGTGACGGGCGCGCGCTGCCCGCGTGAGGCACCCGGGCTCTACTTCACCGGGTTCACCAATCCGATCAGCGGCATGTTCCGGGAGATGGCGCTGGACGCGGAGCGGATCGCCCGCCGGATCGCGGGACACCGGCGGTAACGGGGCGGGTTTCACCTGGTCCGGGGCCGGCCGCCGTAGGTGGCGGTGCAACTGCCCGTACGGGAAGCGACGTCACGACCGATGACACACGTCTCACCCGTATCAAGGAAGGCACCGATCATGCGCCCCACCCGTCGGACGATGCTCACCGCCGGCGCCGCGGCGGCCCTCGCGGCCGCCCTGCCCCTGACCTCCGCCCACGCCGCACCCTCCCACCTCCCGTCGGGGCAGGCCCGGCAGCGGTTACGCGCCCTGGAGCGCGAGCACGGCGCCCGGCTCGGCGCGTACGCGTACGACACCGGGAGCGGCCGCGTGGTGGCGTACCGCGCCGACGAGCGCTTCCCGATGTGCTCGCTGTTCAAGACACTCGGCGCGGCGGCGGTTCTACGGGACCTGGACCGCGACGGCGAGTTCCTCGCTCGGCGCGTGCACTACACGCAGGAGTACGTGACGCGCTCGGGCTGGTCGCCGATCACGCGCGACCACGTCGCCGACGGCATGACGATCGCCGAGCTGTGCGAGTACTCCATCACCCACAGCGACAACACCGCCGCCAACCTGCTGCTCCAGGAGCTGGGCGGGCCGACGGCGATCACCCGCTTCGCCCGGTCCGTCGGCGACGGGGTGACCCGGCTGGACCGCTGGGAGCCGGAACTCAACTCGGCCGAGCCGTGGCGCGAGACGGACACGACCACTCCGCGCGCCATCGCCCGTTCGTACGGCCGGCTCGTCCTGGGCGGCGCGCTCGCGCCGGAGGACCGGCGCCGGCTGACCGGCTGGATGCTGGCCAACACGACCAGCGACGACCGCTTCCGCAAGGGCCTGCCGGGCGACTGGATCCTGGCCGACAAGACCGGCGGCGGCCGGTACGGCGGCAACAACGACGCCGGTGTGGCCTGGCCTCCCGGCCGGCCGCCGGTGGTCCTGGCCGTCATGACGACCAAGCCGGAGGAGGACGCGACGGCCGACAACGCGCTGGTGGCGGGGGCGGCGGCAGTACTCGCGGACGCGGTGGGCGCCCGGTAGCCGACGACGCTCCGGGTGCCTGTGGCGCCCCGGGTGCCTCCCGGCGCCCGGGGCGTCCGTACCGCCGACCGCTTGCCGCACGCCCTATTCCTGACTGACCGTCAGTTGAGTAATCTGACTAAGCGTCAGATCAAGCCATGCCAGGGACGGCAAGGGACGGCTCCGGTCTTCGGGATCGGGATGGGCGGTGCGGAACGATGCTGGGATCGACTCACGGGACCTTCACCACCGACCTCCGCGCCCGCGTGGACGCCTGCGGGGAGCACCACGCCGGCCGGGTGGTCGTGCACGACGTCGCCGCCGTCGAGGGCGACACCGACGTCAGCGGGCGCCCGCTGCACGCTCCCGTGCCCGAGCTCGACCGGTTCTTCCGGCCCGAGGTCGTCGCGGTCGTCGGGGCGTCCGACGCCGAAGGGCGGCCGAACACCGGGATCACCCGCCAGCTGATCGACTGGGCCGGCCGGGTCGGCGCGCGGCTGGTGCCCGTGCACCCCACCCGTACCGCCGTCTTCGGGATCGACTGCGTGCCCGCGGTGAGCGAGCTCGACGAGTCCGTCGACGTCGCCGTCCTCCTCGTCGCCGACCCGCTGCCCGTCATCGAGCAGCTCGCCGAGTGCAAGGTGAGGTTCGCCGTCGCGTTCGCGTCCGGCTTCGCCGAGACCGGCGAGGAGGGCGCCCGCGCCCAGGAGCGGCTCGCGGCCGCCGTCGGGCGTTCCGGGCTGCGGCTGCTCGGGCCCAACACCAACCTCAACGCCTTCGAGCGCTTCCGGGAGGACCTGGACGGGCCGGCCATCGCGCTCATCACCCAGTCCGGGCACCAGGGGCGGCCCGTCTTCACCCTCCAGGAGCTCGGCGTACGGCTCTCGCACTGGGCGCCCACCGGCAACGAGGCCGACCTGGAGACCGCCGACTTCATCTCGTACTTCGCACACCGGCCCGAGGTCGGGGCCATCGCCTGTTACGTGGAGGGGCTGAAGGACGGCCGTTCCTTCCTGCTCGCCGCCGACCAGGCCGCCCGCCGCCAGGTGCCCGTCGTCGCCGTGAAGGTCGGCCGCACCGAGGCCGGGGCCCGGATGGCCGCCTCGCACACCGGCAAGCTCACCGGCGCGGACCAGGTCGTCGACGCGGCCATGCGGCAGTTCGGGGTGATCCGGGTCGACGGACTCGACCAGCTCCAGGACACCGCGGCGCTGCTCGCCCGCGCCCGCAAACCGGTCGCCGACGGCGTGGTCGTCTACTCCATCTCCGGCGGCACCGGCGCCCACTTCTCCGACCTGGCGACGGCGGCAGGACTCACCCTGCCCACCCTCTCCCGGGCCCGGCAGGACGAGCTGCACCAGTGGATACCGGAGTACCTGAGCGTGGCCAACCCCGTCGACAACGGCGGGCACCCGGTGGGCGACTGGCGCGGCCGGAAGATCATCGACGCGATCCTCGCCGACCCGGAGGTGGGGGTGCTGATCTGCCCGATCACCGGCCCCTTCCCGCCCATGAGCGACAAGCTCGCGCAGGACCTCGTCGACGCGGCGGAGGAGACGGACAAGCTGATCTGCGTGGTGTGGGGGTCGCCCGTCGGGACCGAGGAGGCCTACCGCACGACCCTGCTCGGCTCCTCGCGCGTCGCCACCTTCCGCACCTTCGGCAACTGCATCGGCGCGGTCAAGGCCTACCTCGACCACCACCGCTTCACCACCGGCTACCGCTCGCCCTTCGACGAGGCGCCGCGCACCCCGTCCCCCTCCTTCCGCAAGGCGCAGGCCCTGATGCGGCCCGGCCACCGGCTGAGCGAACACGCGGCGAAGCAGCTGCTGCGGGCGTACGGGATACGGGTGCCGCGCGAGCAGCTGGTGACGAGCGCGGCGGCGGCCGTGCGGGCGGCGGGTCTCGTCGGCTACCCGGTCGTGATGAAGGCCTCGGGCGCGCAGCTCGCGCACAAGACGGAGCTGGGCCTGGTGAAGGTGGGCCTGACGTCCGCGAGCCAGATACGCGACGCCTACCGGGAGCTGACCGACATCGCCCGCTACGAGGGCGTCGACCTGGACGGCGTCCTGGTGTGCCAGATGGTCGGGCGCGGGGTCGAGATGGTGGTGGGCGTCACGCACGACTCGCTGTTCGGGCCGACGGTCACGGTCGGGCTCGGCGGCGTCCTGGTGGAGGTGCTGAACGACGCCGCCGTGCGCGTACCGCCGTTCGGCGAGCGGGAGGCCCGCGCCATGCTGGGCGAGCTGCGCGGGCGGGCGCTGCTCGACGGGGTGCGGGGGGCGCCGCCGGCGGACGTGGACGCGCTGGTGGAGGTGGTGCTGCGGGTGCAGCGCATGGCGCTGGAACTGGACGGGGAGCTGTCTGAGCTGGACATCAATCCGCTGATGGTGCTGCCGCGCGGGCAGGGGGCGGTGGCCCTGGACGCGCTCGCGGTGTGCCGACAGGAGCCTTGCTGATGACCGATGTGCTGCACGTCGTCGAGAACGGCGTCTCGTGGATCACGCTCAACCGGCCCGAGGCGATGAACGCGGTCACCTGGGACCAGCGGGAGCGGATCATCGCCCTGCTGGCGGAGGCCTCCGCCGACCCGGCGGTCCGGGCGGTGGTGGTGACGGCGACCGGCCGGGGCTTCTGCGCGGGCGCGGACCTGCGGGGCGGCCCGTCCGCCCGGGCGGGCGACCGGGTCACTGGCGACGTGGCGCGGATGATCCGGCAGGGCGCGCAGCGCTTCGTCGGGGCCGTACTGGACTGCGAGAAGCCGGTGATCGCGGCGGTGAACGGGACGGCGGCCGGGATCGGGGCGCACCTGGCGTTCGCGTGCGACCTGGTGCTGGCGGCGGAGTCGGCGACGTTCGTGGAGGTGTTCGTCCGGCGTGGGATCGTGCCGGACGGGGGCGGCGCGTACCTGCTGCCGCGGCTGGTCGGGCCGCAGCGGGCGAAGGAGCTGATGTTCTTCGGCGACGCGCTGCCGGCGGCGGAGGCGCGGGCGATGGGCCTGGTCAACCGGGTGGTCCCGGCGGAGGACCTGGAGAAGACGGCCCGCGCGTGGGCCGAACGCCTCGCCCAGGGCCCCACCCGCGCCCTCGCCCTGACGAAGCAGCTCGTCAACGCGTCCCTGGACACCGACCGTACGACCGCCTTCGCGGCGGAGGCGACGGCCCAGGAACTGTGCATGACGACGCGGGACGCACGGGAGGGCGTGGCGGCGTTCGTGGAACGGCGGGCGGCGTCGTACGAGGGCCGATAGCCGGGGCGGGGCCGGCCGGGCGGGGGGCCGGGGCCGGTTGGGCCGGGCGTCGGCTCGGGGCGACCGCGGCCTGGGGCGGGCGCCGGCTCAGACCGGGCCCGGGAGGGCGCCGCCGAGGTGTGCCGCGACCCGCTCGCGCAGGAGCAGGTACTCCTCCCAGCGGCGGGGCAGCGGGCCCGGCGGACGCTCGACGAGCCGTGCGGCGGTGATGACCTGGCCGTCCCGGAACTGCTCGCGGGTCAGGTCGAGCTCGATGCCGCTCGGGAGCCGGTTCCACCAGTGGTACCCGCGCTGGGCGCCGTCCCGATGCACCTCGCCGACGACGAGGTCGCCGCCGAGGAGGTCGTTCACCACGAGCGCCGTGATGTCGCAGTGCCCCCAGGCGGGGTTGTCCGCGCGCCACTCGTCCTGATCGTCGGGCGAGCAGATGTCGGCGGCCCAGGAGGCCCGCAGGGCGGCGTCGATGTCGAGCAGGCTCCAGGTGGCAGGGCCGGTGTCCGTCGTCGTGTTCGTGGGCGGGTTCGAGGGTGCGTTCGCGGTCGAGGCCATGGAGTCAGCTTGGCAGCCCCCACTGACAGCACGAGGGTTCCTATCTGACGTTCCGTCAGTTTCAATGGGGCCATGATGGGACACGCGGGGATGGCGGCCACCGCCGTCCGGTACCTGAGGTCGGCCGGGGCGCCAACGGCCGCGGAGGCGCTGCCGCGGCCCGCGCTGCGCGCGGTGCGGGACGACGAGCGGATGCCCGTCGATCCGGGCGAGTTCCGGCGGGTGCTCGGGCACTTCGCGAGCGGGGTCACGATCGTCACGGCGCTGGACGAGGACGGGCCCGCGGGCTTCGCCTGCCAGTCCTTCGCCTCGCTGTCGCTCGACCCGCCGCTGATCGCCTTCATGGTCGCCCGCACGTCGACGACCTGGCCGAGGATCGCCCGCGCCGGACGCTTCTGCGTGAACATCCTGGGCGCGGAACAGGGCGGGCTGTGCCGGGCATTCGCGGTGAGCGGCGCGGACAAGTTCGCGGGCGTGTCCTGGACCCCGGCCCCTTCGACGGGCTCGCCGCGCCTGCCGGACGCGCCGGCGTGGATCGACTGCGAGATCGCCGCGGTCCACACGGGCGGAGACCACCTCATCGTGGTGGGCCGGGTGGAGTCCCTGGGCGCGACGGAGGAAGCCGACCCGCTCCTCTTCCACCGGGGGCGGTTCGGGCGGTTCGCGGGCTGACCGACGGCCTACTCGCCGAGCACGCCCGCGTACAACCCGACGCCGCCGAGCGCGAAGACCGTCAGCACCGTGAGCGTGCCCCAGAGGAGCACCGAGACGAAGAAGCCCCTCCTGGCGCGGCGGGTGACCACGACCGCCACGGCCAGTGCGAGCGCACCCACGAGCCAGCCGCGCCAACCGGCGAGCGGCCACAGGAGGGCGCCTGCGGCGGTCGTGAGGAGCAGCTGCCACGCGAGGGGCCGGCTCTCGATCCGGCGGGCCAGGTCCTCGCCGAGGAGCACCGCCGGCAGCACGAGGACCGCGGACACCACGGCAGCGGCCAGCAGGGCGAGCACCGAGAGGAACGGAAGCGCCAGCAGCGTCAGTGCGCCGACCCACTCCTCACCCGGCTCCGGCTCCCTGGTCTCGCCGAACACCAGCCCCAGGACCAGCGCGAGCGCCGCCTCCAGAAAGAGCACCAGCATCGAGACCCGCAGCATCCGGGCCGCCGACCGTTCCTCCGAGACCGCCATGCGTCTCACCCCCCGGGTGTCATCATGCTCCTGCCGCCGCCACCGCTCCCGCCCGGGGCCGCCTGATCACCAGGGCCATCAGGGCCGCCGCCGCGCACAGGGCGCCCGAGGCGTACCAGACGACGTCGTACGAGCCGAAGACGTCGCGGGCCACGCCGCCCGCGAAGGCGACGGCGGCGGCGCCCACCTGGTGGGAGGCGAGGACCCAGCCGAAGACGATCGCGCTGTCCTCGCCGTAGTGCTCGCGGCACAGCGCGATCGTCGGCGGGACCGTGGCGACCCAGTCCAGGCCGTAGAACACGATGAAGAACAGCATCGGCGGGTGCACCGCCGGAGCCAGCAGCATCGGCAGGAAGAGCAGCGAGATCCCGCGCAGCGCGTAGTAGACGGCGAGCAGGCGGCGCGCCTCGAAGCGGTCGGTGAACCAGCCGGAGGCGACCGTGCCGACGACGTCGAAGACGCCGATGACCGCGAGGAGTCCCGCCGCCGCCTGGATCGGCATGCCGTGGTCGTGCGCGGCGGGCACGAAGTGGGTCTTGACCAGGCCGTTCGTCGAGGCGCCGCAGATCGCGAAGGTGCCGGCGAGCAGCCAGAACGGGCCGGTTCGGGCCGCCTTGAACAGGACGGTGACGGCGCGGCGCGCGGCGCCCGTGACGGGCGCGGGCTTCTCGGCGTAGTCGCCGCCGTACGGGGCCAGCCGCACGTCCGCCGGGTGGTCGCGCAGCAGCAGCCACACGAACGGGACGACCGCGAGCGCGGTCAGCGCCACCGTGACGGCGGCCGGGCGCCAGCCGTGGTCCTCGACCAGCCAGGAGAGGAGCGGCAGGAACACCAGCTGGCCGGACGCACCGGCCGCGGTCAGGATGCCGGTGACCAGGCCGCGCCGCGCCACGAACCAGCGGTTCGTGACGGTCGCGGCGAAGGCCAGCGCCATCGAGCCGCTGCCGAGGCCGACGAGGACGCCCCAGTACAGAACCAGCTGCCAGGGCTGCGTCATCCACACCGTGAGGAGCGAGCCGAGTGCGATCACGCTCAGCGCCACCGCCACGACCCGGCGGATGCCGAAGCGATCCATCAGCGCCGCCGCGAACGGCGCCGTCAGGCCGTAGAGCGCGAGGTTCACCGACACCGCGAAGCCGATCGTGCCGCGCGACCAGCGGAACTCGCCGTGCAGCGGCTCGATGAGCAGCCCGGGCAGGGAGGCGAAGGCCGCCGCGCCGACGATCGTGACGAACGTGACGGCGGCGACGAACCACGCACGGTGGATCCGGGTCCCCCGGGACGGGGTGGGGGACGGGGTGGGGACAGCGGCCGCGGTCCCGGCACGGGCCTGGGCCGCGTCCTCGTTGCGGGCTGAGGCGGGAGTCTCGCTTGTCTGGGTCACGTCACCCAGCATCCCGAGCGGCGCCACGCCCCACCATTGGCCCGGATGCCAGCTTTCCAAAGGATCGGGCCATGGGTCGGTCGTGGACTCCGCCTCGCCACAGCTCCAGCTCCAGCACCAGCCGCAGCCCCAGCGCCCGTACGACTACGACACCCGCGGCAGCGTCCTGATCGGGCGCACCGCCAGCAGCGCCGCCACCACGAGCACCGCGACGGCCGAGCCCGCGAGCAGCACCTCCTGCGCGCCGATCACCGCCGCCACCGGGCCCGACAGCGTCCGGCCGACGCCCATCATCAGCAGCGATCCGGCCACGTCGTACGCGTGCAGCCGGTTCAGCGCCTCCTGCAGCACGTGCGTCTGCACCGAGGTCGACCACATCACCAGCCAGAAGGCGAAGGCCGCGCCCGCGAGGAACGAGCCCGCGTGCAGCACCGGCACCGGCGCGCCCGTACCGAGCAGCAGCAGGTTCACCGGCAGGCCGAGCAGCGCGACCGCGCCCGCCGCCAGCGGGCGGACCGGCCGCAGCCGCATCGCGAGCAGGCCGCCGACGGCGCTGCCCGCGCCGTTGACCGCCATCAGGACGCCGTAGGCGGCCGCCCCGTGCTCCTCGGTGACCAGGCTCGCGGTGAGCGGCACCATCGGCCCGGCGACCGTCAGGCCGTACACGGTCCAGATCGCGATGACGCCCCACAGCCAGCTCCGCGCCCGGAACTCCCGCCACCCCAGCGCCATCTCGGACAGCAGCGAGCCACGCCTGACGCCGTCGGCCGGGGCCGGTGGGATCCGCATGAGGACGAAGCAGACGGCGCTGACGGCGAAGGTCGCGGCGTTGACGGTGAACGCCGCCGCCGCGCTCCACACGGCGACGAGCACCCCGGCGAGCGCCGGCCCCGCCATCGTCGTCAGCGCCTCGACGACGCGCAGGACGGCGTTGGCGCGCTGCACGTCCGGCGCGATGCGCGGGATGGTGGAGGCGACGCCGGGCTGGAACAGCGCGGCTCCGACGCCGCTCACGGCGGACAGCACGTACACGGCCCACAGCGGCGGGCTGCCGAGCGCGAACGTGACCGCGAGCAGCAGCGCGCCGGGCAGCCGCAGCAGATCGGCGGTGATCATCATCCGGCGGGCGGTGAAACGGTCGGCGAGGACGCCGCCGACGAGGACGAAGAGCGCGAAGGCGGCCGTCCAGAGGCCGAGTGCGTAACCGACGGAGGCGCCGGAATGCCCGGCGCCGAGGAGACCGGCCGCGAAGGCGACCGGGATCATCCCCTCGCCGAGGACGGCGACGGCCCGGGCGACGAAGAAGAGCCGGAAGTTGCGGTTCCAGAGGGTGCCCGGCGCGAGCGGTACGAGCGGCCCGGACGCTGCCGCCCCCGGCGCGAGCGGGCCCGCGGGCTGCCCCTGCTGCCCGGATCCTGGTACGGGAGTCACGGGAATCCGGTCGGCGGGCTCAGACTTGTACGTGGTGTCCTTGTACGTGTTGTCCGTCACGAGCAGACACACGTATCAGCACGGTGGTCTGGACCACCACTCTTTTACGGAGGGAAGAACTGTGCGGGCCCATCGCGTCGCCGTCCTCGCCCTGCCCGGCCTGCTTCCCTTCGAACTGGGCATCCCCCACCGGATATTCGGCCGCGCCAAGGACTCCGAGGGCCGGCCGCTCTACGAGACGGTGACCTGCGCGACCGCTGCCGGGCCCGTCCGGACCGACGCCGACTTCGCCGTGCACGTCGAGCACGGGCCGGAGGTCCTGGCCACCGCCGACACGGTCGTCGTCCCCGCCTCCTACGAGCTGGGGCCGGTGTACGAGGAGGGCCGGCTGACCGCCGAACTCGCCGCCGCCCTCGCGTACGTGCGGCCCGGCACCCGGCTCGTGTCCATCTGCACCGGCGGGTACGTCCTCGCCGCCGCCGGCTATCTCGACGGCCGCCCGGCGACCACCCACTGGGCCTCCGCCGACCACTTCCAGCGGCTCTTCCCGAAGGTCAGGGTCGACGCGGACGTGCTGTTCGTGGACGACGGCGACGTGCTCACCTCGGCCGGCGTGGCCGCCGGGATCGACCTGTGCCTGCACATCGTGCGCCGCGACCACGGCACCGCCGTCGCCAACGAGGTGGCCCGGCGTACTGTCGTGCCGCCCCACCGGGACGGCGGGCAGGCCCAGTACATCGCGCGGCCGCTGCCCGACCCGGGCACGTCGACCACGACCGCCGCCCGCGCCTGGGCGCTCGCCCACCTCCACGAGCCGATCCAGCTGCGCGACCTGGCGGTGCGGGAGTCGATGAGCGTACGGACCTTCACGCGCCGCTTCCGGGAGGAGGTGGGCGTCAGTCCGGGCCAGTGGCTCACCCAGCAGCGCGTGGAGCGGGCCCGGCACCTGCTGGAGTCCACGGACCTGCCGGTCGACCAGATCGCCCACGACGCCGGCTTCGGCACCGCCCAGTCCCTGCGGACGCATCTGCAGGCGGCGATCGGCGTGACGCCGACGGCCTACCGCCGCACCTTCCGCGCCGCCTCGGTCTGAGTCGTCTCACCGCCCTCGCGCGGCGGGATCCGGCGCTCGCCCCAGACGCCCAGCGCGGTCAGGAACACCGTCAGGCCCACCCCGCACAGGATCGCCGTCGACGGCGCGACGACGTTCAGCAGTCCTCCCGCCAGGGTGCCGCTCGCCGCGTACCCGGCGCCGACGGCCGCGTACATCACCGAGTACCCGGCGGCCAGGGCCCCGGGCGGCAGGACCTGACGGAGGGCGAGGTTGCGGGTCAGGCCGGCGGGAGCCTGGAGCAGGCCGGCCGCGGCGAGCGCGACGGCGATGCCGGCGGTCGACGGCAGTACGGCGGTCAGGGCGACGCCGGCCGTGACGCCGGCGAGCAGCACGGCGGACTGGACCGGCAGCCGGCCGGGCCAGGAGCCGCGGAGTCCGTACGCGAAGGCGCCGACGGCCGAGCCGACGGAGAACCCGGCGAGCAGCGGCCCCGCCCAGCCGACGGCGATGTGCCGCTGTTCGAGCAGGGCGGGCAGGATGAGTTCGGCGAGCGCGAGCAGCGTGAGTCCGGCGGCGCCCGTGACGTACACGGGCCAGGCGCGCAGCAGCACCCGCCGCATCGACTCCCCTTCCTGCGGCTTCTCCGCCGCCCAGCCGTACGGCAGCAGCCAGAGTCCCGCCACGGAGAGCGCCATGAGCGCGGCCTGCAGCAGCAGCGGTACGACGGGCTCGACGCCGAGGGCGAGACCGGTCGTCAGCGCGGGCGCGGCGGCCCAGATGGCGAAGGTCAGGACGGACTCCATGCTCATCGCCTGGGTGACGGCCCGTTCCGGGACCAGGCTGGTGAGCAGGGCGCGCATGCCGCCGGGCGCGGCGGACGGGCCCGCGCCGGCGAGGAAGGCGAGCGCGCCGAGCAGTACGGGGTGGGCGCCGCCGCCGGCGGCCCCGAGCCCGCCGAAGGCGGCGGCGCCGACCGCGAGGCCGACGGCCAGCTGCGGCCGGGCCCGCTCGGCGTCCATCCGTACGCCGAGCACGGGCGCCGCGACGATCTCGCCGACGACGTACGCGGCGGCGAGCACCGCTCCGAGGGTGTAGCCGCCGGGCTGCTCCCGTACGAGGAAGACCAGCGCGAGCGGTGCCATCGCGACGGGCAGCCGGGCGGCCACGGAGACGGCCGACCAGGCGAGGACGGGGCGGGTGGCGAGCTCACGGTAGGACATGGCCAGGACCGTAACCGCCAACGCCCCTGCGGCTCACCGGGTTTACCCGCCGGTGATGCTTGAGGGCCTGAGGATTCCGGGGCAGGGTCCGAGCTCCGGCCCCGGCCCGGCCCCGGCTGCGGGAGCCGGGTGCCGAGAGCCGAGAGCCGGGAGCGGGGACTCGCGAGCCGAGAGCCGAGAGCCGGGACTCGCGAGCCGCGAGCCGAGAGCCGGGATTCGCGAGGCGTCAGCGGTCCGCGCGCGCCGCGATGCCGTCGAGGACCCGGTCGAGTCCCCAGGCGAACTGCTCGTCGGAGACGAAGGTTGCGATCGTGTCGGCGGCCTCGGCGGTGCGCGGGTAGCGGTCGGCGGGCACGGCCCGGAGCTGTGCGCGGCGCGCCCGGACCCGCTCCGCTGCCGGCGGGGCCGGTGCGGGCGAGGGCAGTTCGGCGGCTTCCAGCGCGATCGCTCCGAGCACCTGCACGATCAGCAGGTAGGAGGCGCGGGCGGCCTCCTCCCGGTCGAGCCCGGCGTCCGCGAGCGCGGTGAGCAGGGCTTCGCCGAGTGCGAGCGCGTTCGGCCCGTCCATCGGGCCGGACAGCAGCAGGTTCACCGCTCCCGGGTGGACGAGCAGGCGCCGCCTGAGGTCGGCGGCGAGCGCGTGGATCCGGTCCCGCCAGGGCGTGTCCCGGGAGGCGAGGGCGGCGAGGTCGGTCTCGCCGAGCAGGTGCTCGACCACGGCGCCGATCACGGCGGCGCGGTCAGGGAAGTAGGTGTAGACGGCGTTCGGGGCGAGTCCCAGCTCGCCGGCGATCCCCCGGATGCTCACCGCCTCGGCCCCGCCGGCCCCGAGCAGCCGCATGGCCGCCGCGACGACCTCGTCCTCGCCGACCGCCCGCTTCCGGCCCCGCCTCGCCGCCGGCGCGCCCTGTGTCATGCGTACGCCTCCTCGTCCGTCCTCGTCTTCCGGGGCCGCCCCGGTGCATCAATGAACCCCTTGCGAGCCATTTTTGCACGGCGTACATTAATTTATTAACTGCACGGCGTACAGAAATTGGAGGTGGTTCCCGTGCGCGTGCCCACGCGCCCCGCACTGCGCGCCTGGATCCGGTGGACGGCCGGTTTCCTGGCGTTCCCGGTCGCCGGTCTGGCCGGCCGCGCGGTCGCCGGTCCGGTCGACGGCCCGACGAGCGCCCTGGTGGGCGGGCTCGTGACGGGGGCGGTCATCGGCGCCGGGCAGGCCCTGGCCTCGTCCGGACGCCTGCGGTGGCCGCACTGGTCCGCGGCGACCGCGGCGGGGAGCGGACTCGGACTCCTGCTCGGTTCCGCGCTGGTCGGTCATCGCACCGACCTCGGCTCGCTGGCGCTCATGGGAGCCGTCGAGGGCGTGCTGCTCGGCGTGGCCCAGGCCGCCGCCCTGCCCCGCCGCACCGCCCCGCGGCCCTGGCTCTGGGCCGTGGCGATGCCGGCCCTGTGGGCGGCGGGCTGGACGGTGACCACGCTCGCGGGCGTCGGCGTGGACGCGCGGTTCACGGTCTTCGGCGCCACCGGCGCTCTCACCTTCTCCGCTCTCTCGGGCGTCCTGCTCCACGGGATCCTTCCCGTCGCAGCCACCACTCCCACCCGCACTCCCACCCCCAGCGAGGTCGACGCATGAACCGCACCGGTACCCCCCGTCACGTGATCTTCGGCTCCGGCGCCGTGGGCACGGCCCTCGCCGAAGCACTCGTACGCGACGGAGAGTCCGTCCGCGTCGTCAACCGGTCCGGCCGCGCGGACGTCCCGGACGGCGTCGAGGTGGTCGCGGGCGACGCGGCCGATCCCGCGTTCACCACCGCCGTCGCGGACGGGGCGGCCGTCGTCTACCAGGCGCTGAACCCCGCGTACCACCGCTGGACGCAGGAGTTCCCCGCACTCCAGGACGGTGTGCTCGCCGCCGCCCAGGCGGCCGGTGCCCGGCTGGTGTCGATGGACAACGTCTACACGTACGGCGCGCCCGCGGGCCGCCCGTTCACCGAGGCGAGCCCCGACGCCGCCACCACCCGCAAGGGCAGGCTCCGGGGCGAGATGGCCCGGCGGCTCCTCGCCGCACACCGGGCCGGGCGCGTGGAGGTGGCGATCGGCCGCGCCTCCGACTACTTCGGACCGCGCGGCGGCAAGCAGTCCAACCTCGGCGACCTGGTCTTCCCCGCCCTCCTCGCCGGCCGCACCGCCACCGTCCTCGGGGATCCGGACCAGCCCCACACGTACACCTTCGTCCCCGACATCGGGGAGGCGCTCGCCCTCCTCGGCCGGCACCCCGACGCCGCCGGCCGCGTCTGGCACCTCCCCAACGACCCGCACACCCGCACCACCCGCGAGCTCGTCGACCTGGCCCACCGCGCCACCGGCCGCCCGGGCGCCGCCAGGCTGCGCCGGATGCCGACCTTCGCCCTGTACGCGATGGGCGCGGTGAACCGTACGGTGCGGGAACTGATCGAGATGCGGTACGAGTTCGAGGAGCCGTTCGTCGTGGACTCGACCCTCGTCCGGGAGCGGCTGGGTGCCGTCGCCACCCCGGTCGAGGAGGCGCTGGAGCGGACGGTGGCGGCCTACCGCGCGGCCTCGTAGGCCTCAGAACGTGAGCACGCCCCGCGCCACCTTCCCCTGTTCCATGTCCTCGACCGCCCGCGCGAAGTCCTCCACGGGGTAGGTGGTGGTGACGAGTTCGTCGAGGAGGAGGCGGCCGGAGCGGTACAGCTCGGCGTAGAGGGCGATGTCCTTCTGGGGGCGGGAGGAGCCGTAGCGGCAGCCGAGGATCGCCTTGTCGAGGAACATCGCGGCGGGCAGGAAGCTCGCCTCGGCCTTCGGCGCCGTCATGCCGAGCAGGATCGCCTGACCGTGCCGGTCGAGCAGGTCGACGGCGGCGCGGACGAGCGCGGTGTGTCCGACGCACTCGAAGACGTGGTCGGCACCGGTGGGCAGGACCTCCCGTACGGCGTCGGTCGACGCCAGGAAGTGCGTGGCGCCGAACTGCCGGGCCGGACCCTCCTTCGCCGGGTTGGTGTCGACGGCGACGATGGTCGTCGCGCCCGCGATCCGGGCGCCCTGGATGACGTTGAGGCCGATGCCGCCGGTGCCGATGACGACGACGGTCTCGCCGCGGTCGACCCTGGCGCGGTTGAGGACGGCGCCGACGCCGGTGAGGACACCGCAGCCCATGAGGGCGGCGGAGGTGAGCGGGATGTCGGCGGGGATCCTCACGGCCTGGACGGCCTTGACGACGGTCCGCTCCGCGAAGGAGGAGTTCGAGGCGAACTGGAAGAGCGGTGTGCCCGCCCGGGAGAAGGGCTGTCCGGGCATGCCGATGGCCTTGCGGCACATCGTGGGCCTGCCGCGGTCGCAGTCGGCGCAGGTGCCGCAGTTGGCGAGCGTGGACAGGGCCACGTGGTCGCCGGGGGCGACGTGGGTGACGCCCGGTCCGACGGCCTCGACGACTCCGGCGCCCTCGTGCCCGAGGACGACGGGCGGCGGGAAGGGGATCGTGCCGTCGACGACGGACAGATCGCTGTGGCACAGCCCGGCGGCCGCGACGGCGACGAGCACCTCGCCCGGGCCGGGTTCGCGGACCTCCAGGTCGTCGACGACCCGGACCTGCTTCCCGTCGAAGACGACGCCCCTCATGATCCCTCCTCCTTCCGGGAGTTCGGGCGCTCACCGGAGGCCGCCGCGCGGGCCATCTCCTCCAGCTGCCGGAGCATCGGCATCGGGTCGGTGCCCACCGTCCCCGGCAGGAAGTCGGCGATCCGCTCCGGCGTCCACGCCCCGCCCTCCGCGTAACCGGCGCGCAGCTCCCGTGGCTGGGCCCAGACGGCGATCTTGGGGCCGGCGATCGTGTAGACCTGGCCGGTGATCCGCTCCGCCTTCGCGCGGTCGGAGAGCAGGTAGACGACGAGCGCGGCGACGTCCTCGGGCTCGCCGATCTCCTTGAGCTCCATGGGCACGTTGGCCGACATGCGGGTGCGGGCGACCGGGGCGACCGCGTTCGCCGTCACGCCGTACTTGTGGAGCCCGAGGGCCGCGCTGCGGACCAGGGAGATGATGCCGCCCTTGGCCGCCGCGTAGTTGGCCTGGGCCACGGAGCCCTGGTGGTTGCCGCTGGTGAAGCCGATGAGCGTGCCCGCGCCCTGGCGGCGCATCACGGCGGACGCGGCACGGAAGACGGTGAAGGTGCCCTTGAGGTGGGTGGCGACGACGGGGTCCCACTCCTCCTCGGACATGTTGAAGAGCATCCGCTCGCGCAGGATGCCGGCCACGCAGACGACGCCGTCGATCCGCCCGTACTCGGCGAGGGCCACGTCCACCAGGCGCTGCCCGCCGGCCATCGTCGAGATGTCGTCGGCGACGGCGACGGCCGCGCCGCCGGCCGCCTCGATCTCCTTCACCACGGACGCGGCGACCTCGCTCGTCGGCTCGCCGCCCTCGACGGAGACTCCGTAGTCGTTGACGACGACCCTGGCGCCCTCGGCCGCGCAGGCGAGGGCGACCGCGCGGCCGATCCCCCGGCCCGCTCCCGTCACGGCGACGACCTTCCCTGCCAAGAAGTTCCCCACGCCCGGCCCCTTCCCGCGCTTTCTGACGGTCCGTTAGATTCGTGCGTCGGCAGGATTCTACGGCCCGTCAGATACCGGAAAACAAGACCTCGGAGGCGCCCGATGTCACTTCCCGTCGAGTTCCACGACATCGCCAAGCGCGTCAACAACTGGGGGCGCTGGGGCCGGGACGACGAGATCGGCACCCTCAACCTGATCACCGACGAGGTGGTACGGGAGGCCGTCGCGACCGTCCGCAGCGGCCGGCGCGTCCCGCTCGCCGTCGACCTGAAGCAGGACGGCGTGCAGACCGGCATGATCCCCGGCCGGGTCAACCCGCTCCACGTCATGGTCCAGATCAACCAGGAGCTCTTCGGCCCCGGCACCGTCGCCACCAGCGACGACGCCGTGACCATGGGGCTGCAGGCCGGCACCCACTGGGACGCCCTCACCCATGTCTCGCACTCGGGCCGGATCTACAACGGCCGCCCCGCCGCCACCGTCACCCCCCACGGCCGCTCCGAGTTCAGCGGCATCCACACCGCCCGGCACGTCGTCTCGCGCGGTGTCCTGCTCGACGTGGCGGCGGCCAAGGGCGTGGACCGGCTGCCCGGCGACCACGCCGTCACGCCCGAGGACCTCGACGAGGCGGCGGAGTTCGGCGGGGTGACCGTACGGTCCGGGGACGTCGTGCTCGTGCGCACCGGGCAGATCCAGGCGTACCTGGCCGGTGACCGGCACGGCTACGCCTTCCCGTCGCCCGGGCTCTCCGTCCGTACGCCCGAGTGGTTCCACGCCCGTGACGTGGCGGCGGTCGCCAACGACACGCTCACCTTCGAGATCTTCCCGCCGGAGATCGAGAACCTGTGGCTGCCCGTGCACGCCCTCGACCTGGTCGAGATGGGGATGCTCCAGGGGCAGAACTGGAACCTGGAAGAGTTGTCCACAGCCTGTGCACAAGAACGGCGGTACGCGTTCCTGCTGTCCGCCATGCCCGAACCGTTCGTGGGCGGCACGGGGACGCCGGTGGCGCCGGTGGCGGTGCTGTAGGGAATTCCGCGGGTGGCGGCGCACTCGCGCGCGCCCCGAGCACGGCACGACAGCCGCCACCCGTCACGACCCGCGCTCGTCGAGGGGCACGGCCCCTCGACTCCCCTCGCAGAACGAATCGCTCACCCAAGGGTGATCAATTCACCACGAACCGTCAACAGGGCACCCATGAGGGTGACACCCCGGCGCCCTGACCGGGGCCGGCACCCGGCCCGGCGGCCGGCGCCCGGTCGACCTCGCACCAGATGCTCTTGCCGGTGCCCTCGCGCTGCCAGCCCCACCGGTCGGCGAGGCCGTCCACCAGCTCCAGGCCGCGGCCGTTGGTGTCGTCGCCGTCCGCGTGCCGTGGCCGTGGCGGGCGGTCGCTCGCGTCGGCGACCTCGACCCGCACCCCGGCGCCGCCGAACAGCATCCGCAGCACGGCCGGGCAGCCCGTGTGCACCACGGCGTTGGTCACCAGCTCGGAGATGAGCAGCACCAGCGTCTCCGCCAGCGGCTCGTCGTCCCCTATGCCGGACCCGGCCAGCCGCGAACGCGCCCATCGCCGGGCCCGCCCCACCTCCGCCGGGTCGGGCCCGACCTCCAACTGCACCTGAAGCACCTGCACCGTTCACACCATCCGAACCGGCGGACACACCTTTACGGAACGTGATTCCCTTGTGAGACAGCATGGTTGACGTACAGTCACCGCAACAAGCGCTTCGGGCATATTCCAGCGCGAAGGAGTACGCATGGTCCATACTGTGCGACGCATGCCGCGAGGAGTCGAACGCGGGGCGCGAGCGGCGGGCATTCCCCTGCCCGGAGCCACCGCGTCGGCGGCACCGGCGCGATCCGGGCCCACAAGCACTCGCATCCCACGGAGCGTACCGGAGCACAGGGCCGGCTCCGGCGCGTGACGACCCCCGCGCAGGACACAAGACGATATCGACGCTGCGTGACGCGGGCACTACATCTCCCTCTGTGCGGCGGCCTGGAGCCGGGCCGCCACCAGCTCCTCCGCCGCCGCTCCCGACAGGCCGCGCTCGGCCCGCACCCAGGCCCGTTTCAGATGCAGGTGGACGTCGGCCTCCCAGGTGAAGCCCATGCCGCCGTACACCTGCAGGCAGTCGCGGGCGCCGTCCACGGCGGCCTCGTCGGCGAGCAGCCGGGCGCCGGCGATCTCGACGGGATCGGCGGTGACGGCGGCGGCGTAGACGGCGGCGCGGGCGAGCTCCGTCCGTACGAGCATCCGCGCGCACAGGTGCTTGACCGCCTGGAAGGCCCCGATGGGCCGCCCGAACTGCTCCCGGGTGCGGGCGTACGAGACGGCCAGCTCGGTCGTGCGGCCGGCGGAGCCGAGCTGCTCCGCGGCGGTGAGCAGCGACGCCTCGTCCCCGGCGAGGGCGGCGGAGGGCAGCCGGTGCAGCGGCGTCAGGGGGTCGACGGACCGGATCGGGACGGCGCCCTCGGCCTGGCCGAGCACCACGTCGGCGGCGTCCAGCCACTCCACGAGCTCCCCGTCGGCCCGGGTGACCACGGTCTCGCCCTCCGCCGCCCCGGGCACCTCGCCCGCCGCGAGGTGCGTGGCGATCAGCGGGCCCGGCAGGAGCGCCCGGCCGGCCTCCTCGAAGAGGAGCACGGCCTCGGGCAGCCCGAGACCGACCCCGCCCGCGTCCTCCGGGAGCCGGAGCGCGAAGAACCCGGCCGCGCCGAGCTCGCGCCACAGGGCGCGGTCGAGGACGCCGGCCTCGTCCACGGCCGCCCGCAGCGCCTCGCGTCCGAAGCGCCGGTCGAGCAGTTCCCGTACGCCCCGCCTGAGCGCCTGCTGGTCCTCGGTCGGTCGGAAGTCCACGGTCGGTCTCACCGGCCCTTCGGCAGGCCGAGGATGCGCTCGGCGACGATGTTCCGCTGGATCTGCGAGGTGCCCGCGGCGATCGTGTACGAGAGGGAGGACAGCCGGTCCAGGTTCCACTCGCGGCCGAGGTCGAGCGCGTCGGGACCGAGGACGGCGGCGGCCGTGTCGTACAGCTCCTGGCGGGCGTGCGAGTAGCGCAGCTTGAAGACGGAGCCGCCGACGCCGGGGACGCCGCCGGTGGCCTGGGCCTCGCTGACGTTCCACTGGGTGAGCCGCCACAGGGCCTGGAACTCGGCGCCGAGGCGGCCCAGGCGGCGGCGCAGCACGGGGTCGTCCCAGCGGCCGTTCTTCCGTGCCGTGCGGGCGAGTTCGCCGAGGACGCGGCGGCAGGCGACGACCTCGCCGACGAAGGCGGTGCCGCGCTCGAAGGAGAGGGTCACCATGGTGACCCGCCAGCCGTCGTTCTCCTCTCCCACCCGGTTGGCCACCGGCACCCGCACCTCGTCGAGGAACACCTCGGCGAACTCGGCGGAGCCGGCGAGGGTGCGCAGCGGCCGGACCGTGACGCCGGGCGCGTTCATGGGCATCGCGAGCCAGGTGATGCCGCGGTGCTTCGGTGCCTCGGGGTCGGTCCGTACGAGCAGTTCGCACCAGTCGGCGACCTCGGCGTGCGAGGTCCAGATCTTCTGGCCGGTGACGACGTACGCGTCTCCGTCGCGCACCGCCCTGGTCCGCAGCGAGGCCAGGTCGGAGCCGGCCTCGGGTTCGCTGAAGCCCTGGCACCACACCTCGTCGCCGCGGAGCACGGGCTCCAGCCAGCGCTCCCGCTGCTCGGGCGTGCCCTCGGCGGCGATCGTCGGGCCCGCGTGGAGGAGGCCGACGAAGTTGGCGCCGACGTAGGGCGCGCCGGCGCGTTCGGTCTCCTCGAGGAAGATGAGCCGCTGGGTCGGCGAGGCGTCCCAGTGGACGTGCCCGTAGCCGGCGTCGTAGAGCCGTCGCTGCCAGCCGCAGTCGTGGGCGCGCCGGCCGGGCCAGTCGAGCGGGTCGGGCCTGGGCGGCAGGGTGGGCAGCTCGGCGGCGAGCCACTCCCGCAGCCGGGCGCGGAAGTCCTCCTCCTCTTCGCTGTAGGCGAGGTCCATCGGGAGGTGCCCCCTTCGCCGGCCATCCGTTTTCTGATGGATCGTCAGTTCTGGCTGCAGCCAGGCTAGCCCGCGACCTCTGGACCGACAAGGAGCGGCCCCTTACGCTCTCGGCACGAACTGACGCACCGTCAGAAATGCTGCGTCAGAAATGCTCCGCCAGGAATGGAGACTCCGGTGACCGCGACCGAAACCGCACAGGCCCTGGGCGCGTCCCGCACCCTCTGGGAGCTCGTCGAGCGCCGCGCCGCACTCACCCCCGACCGGCCCGTCCTCCTCCAGGGCGACCGCACCCTCACCTTCGGCGAACTCCGCGACCGCGCCGAACGCTGCGCCGCCGGCCTGTACGGCAGGGGCGTGCGCCCCGGCAGCGTCGTCGCCTGGCAGCTGCCCACCCGCATCGAGACCGCCGTGCTGTCCTTCGCGCTCGCCCGCCTCGGCGCCGTGCAGTCCCCCGTCATCCCGTTCTACCGGGACAAGGAGGTCGGCTTCGCGCTGCGCGAGTCCGGCGCCGAGTTCTTCGCCGTTCCCGGCGTCTGGCGCGGCTTCGACCACACGGAGATGGCCCGGCGGCTCGGCGCGCGCGGGGTCTTCGAGGCGTACGAGGACCTGCCCGACGGCGACCCGGGCGTCCTCCCCGCGCCGCCCGCCTCCGGCACCGACGTCCGCTGGATCTACTGGACCTCGGGCACGACCTCCGACCCCAAGGGCGTGCTGCACACCGACCGTTCGCTCCTCGCCGGCGGCTCCTGCCTCGCCCACGCCCTCCACCTGAGCGCCGAGGACGTCGGCTCGATGGCCTTCCCGTACGCGCACATCGCCGGGCCCGACTACACGGTCATGCTGCTCCTGTACGGGTTCCCCGCCGTCATGTTCGAACACTTCGCGCTGCCCGACGCGCTCGACGAGTACCGCAGGCACGGCGTCACGGTGGCCGGCGGATCCACCGCCTTCTACTCGATGTTCCTCGCCGAGCAGCGCAAGCGGCCGGGCGAGCCGATCATCCCGACCCTGCGGCTCCTCGCCGGCGGCGGCGCCCCGAAGCCGCCGGAGATCTACCACGCGGTGGTGCGGGAGCTGGGCTGTCAGCTGACCCACGGCTACGGCATGACCGAGGTCCCCATGATCACCATGGGCGATCCCGGCGACACCCCGGAGAACCTGGCCACGACCGAGGGCCGGCCGCCCGCCGGGATGGAGATACGCATCGCCGAGGGCGGCGAGGTCCGGCTGCGCGGCGAGGCGGTCTGCCGCGGCTACCTCGACCCGGCGCAGACCGCCGCCGCCTTCGACGAGGAGGGCTTCCTCGTCACGGGCGACGTGGGCCGGCTCACCGACAGCGGCCATCTCGTCCTCACCGGCCGGCTGAAGGACGTCATCATCCGCAAGGGCGAGAACATCTCCGCCAAGGAGATCGAGGACCTCCTCCACGAACACCCCGGCGTCGGCGACGCCGCGGTCGTCGGACTCCCGGACCCCGAGCGCGGCGAGCGCGTCTGCGCGGTGGTCGAACAGCCCCCGGGCGCCGAGCCGCTGACCCTGGAGGCGGTCACGGCCTTCCTGCGCGAGGCCGGACTCTCGGTCTTCAAACTGCCGGAACAGCTGGAGGTCGTGGAGGCCCTGCCCAGGAACGAGACGCTGCGGAAGGTGCTCAAGTACAAGCTGCGCGAGTGGTACGCGTAGCCGCGCGCCGAACCCGGCTCGGACCGACAAGGCCCGGACCGACAAGGCCCCGACCGACAGGGCTCAGGCCGACGGGGCTCACGCCGACAGCGGTTCCGCCGTGTCGTCGAGCGCGGCCGGGACGTCCTCGTACACCTCGAAGAGGCGGCGGACGCCGAGCGCGGCGAGGACCCGGTTGACGTGCGCGCCGTCCTCGGCGCCGCGGGCGGGCAGGATCAGCCGGAGACGGCCGCCGCAGGACCGCATCAGCCGGCGCGCGGCGACGAGCACGCCGACACCGCTGGAGTCGCAGAAGCGCACCGCCGAGAGGTCGAGGACCACGTCGTGACGGCCGCCCGCGACCGCCGCGTGGAGGCGTCTGCGGATCAGCGGGGAGGTGACCAGGTCCAACTCCCCGCTGATGCGCAGCACGGTCCACGGTTCCTGCTCGTCCTCGTCGACCTGGATCGTCACGAGCGGCGCCTTTCAGACATCGGGACACGCGAACGAGCCAAACGGAGCCCGCCCTTCCTGTGCCCTCCCGCTGCCCGCTCGCGGCGCTCCGAAACCCCTGGACGTCGGCTTGGCGCTTTCCTTACCATCCGGCGAACCGTCAAGGGCGCACTTGCGGCAAAGAGAAGTGCGCCGGGTCCGGGCGCATTACTTTGGGAAGGGAAATCGGGTCGGGAAGGTCATCGGGCAGGCCGTCGGGCAAGGTCGTCGGGAGGGTGTCGCATGGCGACGAAGGACACACCGCCACGCTGGGACCGCAGGATGCAGCAGCGGCTGGCGCGCGGTGAGGCCGCCGCCCTCGGCGAGCTCTACGACAGGTTCGCCTCCCTCGTGCACAGCCTGGCCCACCGCGTGCTCGACGACGACGACGCCGCCGACCAGATCACCCGCGAGGTCTTCGGCTACATCTGGGAGAACCCCGACGCCTACGACCCGAAGCAGGGCAACATGCGCTCCTGGGTCGCCCGGCTCACCCAGCGGCAGGCCGTGCACCGACTGCGGCAGGCGGAGGCGGTGGCCTTCGCGGAGCGCGGCGAGGGCACGGCGGAGGAACTGGAGCAGAAGGTGCGCCGGGCCTCGGTCGCTGCCCGCGCCGACTACATCGTGACGTCCATGCCCACTCCGCTGCGACAGGCCCTGGAGCTGGCCTACTTCCAGCGCCGGGACTACCGGCAGACGGCGGCGGACCTCGGCGTGACCGAGGACGAGGCACGGCGCCGGCTGCGGCTCGGGCTCCAGCTTCTCTCGACCGCCAACACCCGCCCCCTGGAAGGCTCCTCGCCGCCCGGCACCGGCGGCTACGGACGGTCGCTGTGACCGGGGCGAACGACGATCCCGAGGAGATCGCACGCGCTCCGCGGATACCGGGCCCGCGCCCGGCGGCCGACGACCACGCGGACCTGACCCCTCCGCCTGACCCGTCGCCGTTCGCCGCGTCCTCTCCCTTCGCCGACGACGTCTACGGGGACGGCCCGCGCGCGAAGGCACCCGGGCCCGAAACGGCCCCGGAAGTCCCGGCCGCCCCGGAAGCACCGGAAGCCGTGGAAGCCCTGGAACTGCTCGACCTGCCCCACCGGACCCTGAAGTCGCTCCTCGGCGCGTGGGCCCTGTCCGCCTGCTCGCCCGAGGAGACCCGGACCGTCGAGGCCCACCTCACCGAGTGCGCCCCGTGCGCGGACGAGGCGCTGCGGCTGCGCGACGCGGTCGGGCTGCTGCACGCCGAGCGCGACCTCGACCTGGACCCGCTGCTGCGCTCCCGCGTCCTGGAGAACTGCCTGGGCCGCCGCCCCGCCCGTATCCCGGTGCCCGCCTGGGCTTCGCCGTACGACGCGGAGACCGCCCGGCTCGACGCGCTGCTGCGCGACATCGGCGAGGCGGAGTGGCACGCGCCGGTGCGGCTGAAGTGGTTCGAGGGCGAGCGCGCCGTGAACCGGAAGACCACGGTGGCCGGCGTGATCGGTCATCTGCTGGCCGTGGACGGTCTGGTGGCGGCCTCGCTGGGTCTGGACGACCCGCTCGGCGCGGGCATCGCGGAGCTGTCGCCGGCCGAGCGGACCGAGGCGTACTGGAAGGCCTCCGCCCGGCCGCCGACCCGTACGATCCGCGAGCCGTGGCGGGACCAGAGCCACACCCTGATCCGGACGGTGTCCTTCGCCGGACGCGGGGTCGCCGACCTGACCGTCACCTACGGGGACTTCGCCCTGCCGCTGCGGGACTCGCTGCTGGAGCGGGCCTTCGAGTGCTGGGTGCACGCGGACGACATCGCGAACGCGGTGGCCTACCCGTACAACCCGCCGAGCGGCAGCCATCTGCACGGCATGATCGACCTGGCCGCCCGGCTCCTCCCGGCGGCCCTCGCCGACCGCCGCCGCCTGGGCCTCGCGGCCCCGGCCCGCGAACTCGTCACGGCCGGCTCGCCCGGCCGCTCGCTCCACCTGGAGATCGAGGGCGCGGGCGGCGGCCACTGGTACATCGCCCTGGACTCGCCCGCCGCCCTCGGCTCCCCGGACCACGCGGTGGCCCAGGTCGCGATGGACGGCGTCGAGTTCTGCCAGCTCGTCGCGGGCCACGTACCGCCGCAGGACGCGGCGGCGGGCCAGGACGGCGACCGCGAGGCGATCCGCGACGTGCTCTTCGCGGCGGCCTCGCTGAGCCGGATGTAGCGCGGGCCCGCGCGAGGACGAGAGCCGGGGGAGGACTCAGGGCTGCGCGAGGACCAGGGGCTACGCGAAGACGACCGTACGGCGTCCGTTCAGGAGGATGCGGCGCTCCGCGTGCCACTTCACCGCGCGGGCCAGCGCCTGGCACTCGACGTCGCGGCCGATGGCGACGAGCTGGTCGGGAGTGACCTCGTGGCCGACGCGCTCGACCTCCTGCTCGATGATCGGGCCCTCGTCGAGGTCGGCGGTCACGTAGTGCGCCGTGGCGCCGATCAGCTTCACACCGCGGGCGTGGGCCTGGTGGTAGGGCTTGGCGCCCTTGAAGCTCGGCAGGAAGGAGTGGTGGATGTTGATGATCCGGCCCGACAGCTGCTTGCACAGGTCGTCGGAGAGCACCTGCATGTAGCGGGCGAGCACGACCAGCTCGACGTCCTGCTCGCGGACCAGGTCCAGCAGCTCCGCCTCGGCCTCGGGCTTGTTCTCCTTGGTGACCGGGATGTGCCGGAACGGGATGTCGTACGAGGCGACGAGCTCGGCGAAGTCGGTGTGGTTGGAGACGACCGCGACGATCTCGACCGGCAGCGCGCCGATCCGCGAGCGGAACAGCAGGTCGTTCAGGCAGTGACCGAACTTCGACACCATCAGCACGACGCGCATCCGCTCGTCGGCCCGGTGGATCTGCCAGTCCATCGTGAAGGAGTCGCCCACCGCGGCGAAGCTCGCGCGGAGCTTGTCCACGGTGACGGGGGCCTCGGCCGAGAAGTGGACCCGCATGAAGAAGAGACCCGTGTCACGGTCTCCGAACTGCTGACTGTCCTCGATGTTGCATCCCGTGATGAAGAGGTAGCTCGACACGGCGTGCACGATGCCCTGCTTGTCGGGGCACGAGAGGGTGAGGACGTACTGGTCGGTCATTCGCCTAGCCTGCCACACCCGGAGGACGCGAAAGCCGCCTCGTCCGTCACGCGGACATCACGGGGACACCAGGCGGACGCCGGGGGACACAGGCGGACGTCGGCGGGCATCAGCGGACGTCGGGCACCTCGGCGGGTGTCAGGCGGAACGGGTCATGATCCGGAGCACTTCCAGCGAGCGCGGCGGGACGTCCGGGTCCTCGCCGTCCGCCGTCGCCATGCGGACGTGCGCCTCGCGGGCGGCCCGCACGGCCTCCGGCCAGCCGTGGTGCTCCAGGTACGCGGAGACCGGGGCGTCCGCGCCGACCTGGTGCATGATGCGCAGCACCCGCAGCACGGCCACGTCGACCAGAGCGGCCTCGCCGGAGTCGCGGAAGATCGTCCCCACGTACTTCTCGGCCGACCAGCTGTCCAGCCAGGTGTCCTCCACCAGCCGGTAGACGGCGTCGGTGACGTCGCCGAACCCCTCCTGGCCGGCCAGCCAGGTCGTCTCGTGGAACTCCGGGTCCGAGAGCATGTGCAGCGCGGAGCGCACGTTGGCGCGCCAGCGCCACCACGGCATGTCGTTGAGCGGCATGCCGCCCATGGTGGAGGAGCGGCGGGCGCGACGGGAAGAGTTCATCGAAGGGGAGGTGGTGGCGGACACCGTTCGATCGTACGTTCCGCCGCCGACAGCGCCCTTTCCGGCCCCGGCCGACCCCCGTAATTCACCTTCACGTCACCCCGCGTTGATCCTCGCTCACTGTCGCGTTACCCGTGGGGCGGAATTGTGCATGCCCATGACCGGTAGGCGACTTTCCTCACTCCTCGCGTACGTCACGACAGCGGCGACCGGAGCGTCGCTGCTCACCGGCTGCGGCGTACTCCCTGGAGCCACGGGGGGCTCCAGGGAGCCCGTCACCGTCATGACCTGGGCGCCCGACCAGACCCGCGCCACCAACATGCCCGGAATGCCCGCCATGGCCCAGGCCTACGCCCGCTGGGTCAACGCCAACGGCGGCATCGACGGCCACGAGCTGCGCGTCCTCACCTGCAACGAGCAGAACACCAACGCCGGCGCCGCCGCCTGCGCCCGTCGCGCCGTCCAGGAGGGCGCCGTCGCGGTCGTCGGCTCCTACAGCCAGTTCGGCCGCGCCTTCATGGCCCCGCTGGAGGCCGCCGGCATCCCGTACATCGGCGGCTACGGCATCTCCGAGGACGAGTTCACCAGCTCCCTCTCCTACCCCGTGAACGGCGGCCAGGCCTCGCTCATCGCGGGCCACGGCATGCAGCTCGCCGCGAACTGCCGCAAGGTCTCCCTCGTCCGCCCCGACACCATCGCCGGTGACAAGCTGCCCGACCTGCTCAACTCCGGCCTCCGCAAGGCCAGCCACAGCGGTGCCGTCGACATCCCGGCGGTCGAGGACGCCGCCGAGTACACCGCGTCCGCGAGCAAGGCCCGCACCAAGGCCGGCGCCGAGGACGGCTGCGTCACCGCCGTGCTCGGCGAGCGCACCCAGACCTTCTTCGACTCCTTCCGCCGACTGCCCGGCGAACGGAACGACTCCGACGGAACGTCCGACGCGAAGTCCGGCGACGGCGAGGACGACGGCGGCACCGTGCGGATCTCCTCCGTCCTCGGCAGCGTCGGCCAGCCGCTCATCGACCGCTCGGGCGGCGCCCACAGCCCCTTCGAGGGCGCCTTCGTCACCGGCTGGTACCCGGACGCCGACAACAAGGCCTGGGAGCCGATGAAGCAGGTGATCAAGGAGCACGCCTTCGTCGACAACCGGGTCGACCCGGCGGACGCGGGCGTGCAGACCACCTGGATCGCGTACACCGTCCTCAAGCAGGTCATCGAGTCGCTCGACAGCGACTCGGTCTCCTCGCTGCGGATCAGCCACGCCCTCGACCAGGGCACGAAGATCGACACCGGCGGCCTCACGCCACCGCTGCGCTGGCGCTACGACGACCTGCTGGGCGCGCGCGACTTCCCGCGGATCGTCAACCACGACGTGACGTTCCAGGTGGTGCGCCAGGGCAAGCTGGTCGCACAGAAGCCGGGCTTCGTCGACGTCGGCGAGACGGTCCTGACCGCGCCCTGACGGCCGGGACCCGCGGGGCGCGGCCGGCCGTCTACAGCTGGGTGTAGGTGCGCTTCGGCAGTCCGTACGTGGTGGCGGTCGGGTTCCACAGCCCGGCCGCCTGCTTCTTGGCGGCCGTCGCCTCCTGGCTCTTCTTGTCGCCCTCGTTGGTGTGGCTGGTGTTCCGGGCGCGGCCGTCCTTGCACACCTTCTTGTTGCTCTTCGCCTGGTCCGCCCAGGCCGCGTAGTGGTCGTCGGCGGCGGCCGAGGCCTGCCAGGCCTTGACCAGGGCGGCGGACAGGGCCGTGTGGTCCGGCACCTTGTCCACGCTCAGCGACTGGAGACGGGTCACCAGCTCGCGCCGCTGCTTCGCCGCGCCGCGCAGATCGCTCGCCGCCTGGTCGAGGTTGTCGCACTGCCGGATCGACGAGACGGCGCGGATCACCGCGTCGCGGCTGTTGTTGCTGTCCGCGAGGAGCTTGTCGAGCTCCTTCGCCTGCTCCTCGGCCGGGTCGGCGGGCTTGTCGGTGGCACCGGCGGAGGGCGCGGCGGAGCTGGCGGCCACGGTCCCCGCCTTGTCGCCCGTCTTCTCGCCCTTGTCGTCGTCACCGCCGCTGAGCAGCGCGCCCGCGCCGAGACCGACCACGGCACACCCGGCGACGACGGCCGCGATCAGCGCGACCGGCGACTTGCGGCGGGGCGGCTCGGGCTCCTCGTAGTAAGCGTCCTGGTAGCCGTACGACTGGTGCTGCTGGGCCTGCTGCGGGTGATGGTGCTGCGGCGGCTGCGGCGGCTGGTAGTGCTGCTGCGGCCCGGGAGCCGGTGCGGGCGGCGCCTGGTGCTGCGGCGTCTCGCTGCGGAACAGGTTGTCGAAGTCCGCGAGCGGCGGCCGCTCCGGCTGCGCCTGCTGCGGCGGTACGGGCGCCATGTACTGGGTCGCCTGGGCGTCCGGGCCCCCGACCGGCCCCGCGACGGGCGGGAGGTACTGCGTCTGCGCCTCGGCCGGCGCAGCCACGGGCGGGATGTACTGGGTCGCCTGCGCGTCCGGCCCCTGCGGCACGGGCGCCTGCGGCGGCACCGCCCCGAGGTACTGCGTCGCCTGCGAGTCCGGCTGCGGATAGCCGTAACCCGGCTGCGGGGCGGCGGGCGGCGGGTAGCCGTAGCCCGGCTGCGGTCCCGGCGCCGCGGCCGGCGGCTGCGGCGGGACCGGCGGCAGGTACTGCGTCGCCTGCGCGTCCGAGGGGCCACCAGGGGTCACCTCAGGGGGGAGGGGCTGAGCGGCCGGATACTGCTGCTCCGGCCCCTGTCCGCTGTGCGTCACCGGGACTCCTACTGATGGACCTACGGAATCGTCGGCTCACGCTACCGGGTGCGCCGGGCGGCCCGCACACACGTGTGACACAGGTGTGACGTTCGCCGCTGCACCGCGTGCCCCACGCCGCGTACGGCCCGACAAGGCGCGTGGTCCCCCGCCGCGTACGCCCCTCGACGCGTCCGCCCTCACGCCATGCGCAGCCTCCCGAAGACGCGTGGTCTCCCGCCGCGTACGCCCTCTCGACGTATCCGCCCTCGCGCCATGCGCGGCCTCCCGAAGGCGCGCGGCCTCGCACCCCGTACGGCCCTGCGGCGCATCCGTCCTCACGCCATGCGCAGCCTCCCGAAGGCGCACATCCTCACACCCCGTACGGCCCCGCGGCGTGTGCCACCTCACGCCGTGCGCGGCCTCCCGAAGGCGCGCGGTCCCTCGCCGCGTACGCCCCCTCGACGCGTCCGCCCTCACGCCGTGCGCAGCCTCCCGAAAACGCGTGGTCCCACGCCCCGTACGGCCCCCGCGGCGTGTGCCACCTCACGCCGCGTGCAGGTCGAGCCGGGCCCCGAACTCCCGTACCGCCGGCTCCCCCGCGTACGGCTCCAGGCGCTCCTTCAGGTCGCCCAGGTACTCCGCGCCACGGGAGGAGCGCAGCGTCGAGAGCAGTTCGAGCGCGCGGGTGCCGGTCTGGCAGGCCTGTTCCACCTCGCGTTGCTGCACCTGCGCCGCGGCGAGCAGCGCGAGGCCGATCGCCCGCCGCCGGGCCCGGCTCTCCGGGTGTCCGGCGAGGGAGCGCTCGGCCGCCCGGGCCGCCTCCCGTGCCTGCCCGAGGTCCCGGTGGCAGTGGGCCAGCTCGTCCGACAGGTACGCCTCGTCGAAGTGGGCGATCCAGGTCGGGTCGTCGCCCGACTCGGGCTCGGCCGCGCCCAGGGCGTCCTCGGCGAGCGCCGCGACCCGGCCGAAGGCGTGGGCGTCGCCGAGCAGCGCGTGGCCGCGGGCCTCGGCCGCGAGGAACATCGCCTCCGCGCGCGGCGGCACCTGGCCCCGGGCGCCCTCCTGCGCGGCCCGCGCGAGCTGCGCGATCTCCCGCGGGTTGCCGAGCTGCGCGGCGAGGTGGCTCATGGAGGCGGCGAGCACGTAACCGCCGTACGCCCGGTCGCCGGCGGCCTGCGCGAGCCGCAGCGCCTGGATGTAGTAGCGCTGGGCGAGCCCCGGCTGACCGGTGTCGACGGCCATGTACCCGGCGAGTTCGGTGAGGCGCGCGGCCGCCGCGAACAGCTCCCGCCCGACCGCCTCCCGGTAGGAGCCGGAGAGCATGCCCGACACCACGCTGTTGAGGTAGTGGACGACGACCGGCCGGACGTGGCCGCTGCCGAACTGCCGGTCCAGGTCGACCAGGGCGGTCGTCATCGCCCGTACCGCCGCGACGTCCGAGGCGCCGACCCGCGCCCCGGCGGACCGCGCGACCAGCGGGTCGGCGCCGGTGATCAGCCAGTCCCTGCTCGGTTCGACGAGCGCGGACGCGGCGACCGTCGAGCCGGACAGGAAGTCCCGCCGCCCCACGTCGCTGCGCCACAGCTCGCAGACCTGCTCGATCGCGCCGAGCACGGTCGGCGCGAACTGGAGGCCGACGCCCGAGGCGAGGTTGCGGCCGTTGGCCATGCCGACCTCGTCGATGGTGACCGTGCGGCCGAGCTTGCGGCCGAGCGCCTCGGCGATGATGCCCGGCGCCCGGCCCCGCGGCTGCTGGCCGCGCAGCCAGCGGGCCACCGAGGTCTTGTCGTAGCGCAGGTCGAGGCCGCGCTCCGCGCCGACCATGTTGACCCTGCGGGCGAGGCCGGCGTTGGAGCACCCGGCCTCCTGGATGAGCGCCTGGAGCCGTTCGTTGGGCTGGCGTGCGACGAGTGGCCTGGCTGCCATGGTGACTACCCCCTGAGGCCGGTGCGGTGATCGACTGGCTGATCACTGCCCGGCGGATATCCGGTCAATGCAGATGTGAACACGCGAAACCGGACACGTCGGTCGCACGGCCGCGAGTCGAACAGGGCGGAACACAGCGGAACACAGCGGCACAGAGCGAATCGGAGCGGCACGGCGCCGACGCCCCCCGTCCGTGTCTACCCGCCCGCCGCTTCCCGGCCCCACGCGCGCCCCCGCCCGTGCACCCGTGCGCCCCGCATGCAGGATCGATGCGTCACACCGCTCGCCGTGACGCCCGTAACCCCAGGTGGCGGCGGGAGTTGAGTTCGACGTGGAAGAGACCATCGGAGTCACGGAAGCCGCACAGATCCCCAAGCAGCGGGGCGAGCTGCTGCTGGACAACGCCGTGCGGTACGCGGAAGAGCGGCACTGGGACGTGTTCCCCGGGACCTGGCTGGAGGCGGTCGAGGGCAGGGAGCGCTGCTCCTGCGGCGCGGAGGCGTGCCCGTCGCCCGGCGCCCACGCGGCCCGTCCCGACTGGTCGACCCAGGCGACGGGCAGCGCCGTCGGGGCCCGGCGGATGTGGTCGAAGCAGCCGAAGGCGTCGATCCTGCTGCCGACCGGCCGTACCTTCGACGCGATCGAGGTGCCCGAGTCGGCCGGCTTCCTCGCGCTGGCGCGGATGGAGCGGATGGAGCTGACGCTCGGCCCGGTCACCTGCACGCCCGACCGCCGGATGTTCTTCTTCGTGCTGCCCGGCGCGGCGGCCAAGGTGCCGGACCTGGTGCGCAAGCTGGGCTGGGTGCCGTCCTCGATCGATCTGACCACCCGCGGCGAGGGCTTCTACGTGGCGGCGCCGCCGACCCGGGTCGGCGGCTTCGGGGCGGTGCAGTGGGCCCGCAAGCCCACGCCCGCGAACCGCTGGCTGCCCGACGCGGAGGAGCTGATCAGCCCGCTGGCGTACGCGTGCGGCCGGGAGGCGGCGGACGCGCGGTCACGTCGGCAGTGAACGAGCCGTCCTTCCCGCTGGATTCAGGCAATGTGGCCGGAAGGAGCTCAGCCGTAAGGTGGTCCTCGACTGTACGGGGACAACCGAAGGGTTGACGGAACATGATGCCTGACCAGGCATACGACGGAGAGTTCGCGGCGGCGGGGGGGGGGGCCGGGGGGGGGGGGGGCCCCCCCCCGGGCCGCCGGGGGGGGTATTAAAAAAAAAAGGAAGCGGCCGCAGGTTGGGGTTG
>NZ_JBHXTJ010000057.1:0-42884 GCF_042677525.1 Streptomyces sp. NPDC127114 | reverse complement strand
CCCTCGCGGGCTTTCCTCCGGGCGCTTCCTTCGTTCTTGCGTTTCCGACTCTATCAGATCTTTCCGATCCGATTTCCTCGGTGCTTTCCGGTCCCGGTTTTCGACTTTCGTCTTTCTCCGAGGCCTTCCGGCGTGTTTCCGACTTTATCAGATTCATTTCCGTCGGCCTAATCGGCGACTTCGTGATTCGGATAAGGAATCGGAGTGGCTCCGTCGTCGTCGAACGCTTTCACATTCTCGACCGGAGCGAGAGAGAGTCTAACTCCTTGCCTTCGAGCTTGTCCAGCTCCCCAGGCAACCGTTTGAATCTACCTCCCCACGCGACCCGTGTCAACGGGTTTTGCGGGCGAAGAGGAGACTAGCAGGTCAGCGGGGTGCTCTGCACATCGGCGGGACAGCGGCCCTCAGGCGCCGGTCGGGCGTGCATCCGTCGGGTATCAGGGCAGGTCAGAGCCCGTCACGCTGCGGTCGGCAGCTCGGCGGTGCGGTCGGGTTCCGCCACGTCGCCGGTGTCGCCGGCGCGGGCCGCACGGCCGCCGAGGACGTAGACATACGCGAGGAATGCCAGTTCGGCGGCGACGCCGATGGTGATCCGGGCCCAGGTCGGCAGGCCGGACGGCGTGACGAAACCTTCGATCAGGCCCGAGACGAACAGGACCAGGGCGAGGCCGATGGCCATGCCGATCGCGGCCCGGCCCTGCTGGGCGAGAGCGGCACGGCGGGTCGTGGGGCCCGGTTCGATGACCGTCCAGCCGAGACGGAGGCCGGTGCCGGCGGCGACGAAGACGGCGGTCAGTTCGAGCAGGCCGTGCGGAAGGATCAGTCCGAGGAAGACGTCGAGGCGGCCCGCGGCAGCCATCAGGCCGATCCCGACGCCGACGTTCAGCATGTTGGCGAAGAGGATCAGCAGCACCGGGATGCCGAGGAAGGCGCCGAGCACCAGGCACATGGCGGCGGCCTGAGCGTTGTTCGTCCACACCGCTGCAGAGAAGGAGGCCGCCGGGTGGCTCGAGTAGTACGTCTCGTACTGGCCGCCGGGGCGGGTCATCTCGCGGAGGTCGGCCGGGGCGCCGATTGCGGACTGGACCTCGGGGTGGACACCGATCCACCAGCCGATGAGGGCCGCGAGCAGCGTGGAAAGGATCGCGGTCGGGATCCACCAGTGGCGGGAGCGGTAGACCGCGGCCGGGAACCCGGCGGTCAGGAACTCCGTCGCGTCACGCCATGAGGCGCGGCGCGTGCCCGTCACCGTGGCGCGGGCGCGGGCGGTCAGCTGGGTGAGCCGGGCCGTGAGCATCGGGTCAGGCGCGCTCGACCTGATGAGCGAGAGGTGGGTCGCGGTGCGCTGGTAGAGGGCGACGAGTTCGTCGGCCTCGGCGCCGGTGAGGCGGCGGCCGCGGCGCAGCAGATGGTCGAGGCGGTCCCACTCTGCTCGGTGGGCGGTGACGAAGACGTCGAGGTCCATGGTCGGCTGCTGCTCCAGGCACTGGGTGCGTACGGGTCCGTACTACTGCGGCGCACTGCGGGCCAGCTTGGCAGACTGACGTTCGGACCGGGTCCGTCAGGTCGAAGGTCGGGTGGGAGAAGGGTGGGCGCCGTGAGCGGGGTGGTGACGGGGGATGCCGTCTATCTGGGGCTGCAGCCGGCTCGGCTGCCGAGCCGTGCGCTGGCGTTGTTGCTCGATCTCGTCGTCGTGTGGGCGGCGTATCTGCTGATCAGTCTGGGGCTGGCGGTCGCGACGGCCTCGCTCGACGAGGCTGCGGCGCGAGCTCTGGCCATCGCGTCCTTCCTGCTGGTTCTGGTCGGCGCGCCGATAGCCGTGGAGACGCTGTCGCACGGGCGGTCACTGGGAAAGCTGGCCTGCGGGCTGCGCGTGGTACGTGAGGACGGAGGGCCGATCCGCTTCCGGCACGCGCTGATGCGGGGCGCGATGGGTGTCGTGGAGATCCTCATGACGTTCGGAGCCGTCGCGTGCATCGCCTCGCTGGTGTCGGAGCGCGGGCGGCGGATCGGCGACGTGTTCGCCGGGACGCTGGTGGTGCGCGAGCGGGTGGCCTCGGGCGCGGGCATGGTGGTGCCGCCTCCGCCGCCGTGGATCGTCGGTCGGTTCGCGGGGCTGGATCTGTCGGCCGTGCCGGACGGGCTGTGGCTGGAGATACGGCAGTACCTGACGCGGATGCGACAGCTGGACCCGGCGATCGGGCAGCGGCTCGCGGAGCGGCTGGCCGACGAGCTGGTCGCACGGACCGGGGCGCCCCCGCCGCCGGGCGTACCGGTCGCGGCGTATCTGGCGGGTGTGGTGGCCGAACGGCAGGGGCGGGACGCGCGGCGGGCGTTCGCGGTCGGCGCGGTGGGAACGGCGGGAAAGGCGGGAATGGCGGGAATGGCGGGCAGTCCTGGGGTGGCCGGGGCGCCTGGCATAGCCGGGGTGGGCGGTACGCGCGGCGCGCCTGGGATGCCTGGGGTAGCCGGGCCGCATAGTGCGTCCGGCGCGCCCGAGGCGGCTGGCGCGGCCGGGCTGATGCCGGAGTTTCCCGCGGCTCATGGCGGGGTTCCTGCAGCGGGACCCGGCGCCGCTGATGTTTCCGCTCCCGGCCACGCGGCTTCGGCCGCTGCCACGTCCCCGGCTGCTGACTCCTCCTCGCCGGCGGCTCCGGCCGCTCCGCCCGCTACGGGGTTCGCCCCGCCCGCCTGAGGGACGGGCCGGGGAGGATGCCGGAGCGCCTTGGCCGGCGGCAGGCGGGGGGCACGTCGGCACGCGGGGTGAGGCGGGGTGGCGGCATGCGGGCCGGGTCGGGGCGGGCCCGGGACGGCCGGAACGTGGCGAGCCCGGACGCGTCGCGGCGCGGCGGGGCGGGCCAGGACGGAGCGGGGGCGGCCCGGACGGGGCGGGCCCGGACGGGCCGGAACGTGGCGAGCCCGGACGGGGGGCCCGGAACGGGCGGGCCGGAACGGGGCGGGCCCGGACAGGGCCGGCCCGGACAGGGCGGGCCCAGACGGGTCGCGGCGCGGCGGGGCGGGTCCGGACGGGGGCGGGCCCGGACAGGGCGGGCCCGGACGGGCCGGAACGTGGCGAGCCCGGACGGGGCGGGCCCGGGCGGGGCGGGCCCGGACGGGTCCGGTCGGGGCGGTGCGTGTGGGGTCAGAAGACGTTCGGTGGGGATTCGAGGTCTTCGAGTTCGATGCCGGGGGCCGAGAGGACCACGTCGCCGGCGAGGTGGACGGTGTGCCGCTCGCCCGTGTCCAGGGCGCTGACCTGGTACTCGTCCACGATCAGAGGGCCGTTGTCAGTGGCGTGCGCTTCACTCTTCACCAGGGCCCAGGACTGGTCGACCGTCAGGGGGGCGAGGACGGGATCCGTGAAGGCGACGAGCCGGACGCGGGTCTCCGGGGAATCGGGGGTGAGGCGCAGGAGTCGGGAGATCGCGACGAGGAATGCCGGGGACGTGCCGGTGAAGGCGTGGGCGCGCACATTGCCTTCGTTGGCATGGGTCCCGGTGGGGTCGGTACGGACCCAGGTGACGCCGTCGAGGGCGGCGCCGCGGACTTGCCAGTGCGCGGCGTGGAGTTCGAGGCGGATGGGCCGGCCCAGGTCGTCGATGGCCAGGTCGACGGAGCCGGTCGGCTCGCCCGAGGGGTTCGTCGTCCGGGAGACGTAGCGCCAGCCGGAGGGGCCGGGCGCGCAGTTGAAGTGCTCTTCACCGAGGGGGGTGTGATCGTGCGGATCGTAGAGCGAATAGCGGCCGCGGGGCATGGGTCCTCGGGGTGCGTCCTGGAGCGGTAGGCAGGGCGGTGGTCGGAACGAGGCAGGCCCCCGGCACGGGGGTGCGGGGGCCTGTCTGTTCCGCTGCGGATACCCGTGACGGGCGGGTGCCGGGCCGGCCGGTCACCCGCCGTCCTGGGATCAGTAGCGGTAGTGGTCCGGCTTGAACGGGCCCTCGACCTTGACGCCGATGTACTCGGCCTGCTCCGGGCGGAGCGTCGTCAGCTTGACGCCGAGGGCGTCGAGGTGGAGGCGGGCGACCTTCTCGTCCAGGTGCTTCGGGAGCACGTAGACGTCGGTCGGGTACTCCTCCGGCTTGGTGAAGAGCTCGATCTGGGCCAGGGTCTGGTCCGCGAACGAGTTCGACATCACGAAGGACGGGTGACCGGTCGCGTTGCCCAGGTTGAGCAGGCGGCCCTCGGACAGGACGATCAGGACCTTGCCGTCCTCGAACGTCCAGGTGTGGACCTGCGGCTTGACCTCGTCCTTGACGATGCCCGGGATCTTCGCCAGGCCGGCCATGTCGATCTCGTTGTCGAAGTGGCCGATGTTGCCCACGATCGCCTGGTGCTTCATCTTGGCCATGTCGGAGGCCATGATGATGTCCTTGTTGCCGGTCGTGGTGATGAAGATGTCGGCGGTCTCGACGACCTCGTCGAGGGTCGTGACCTGGTAGCCGTCCATCGCCGCCTGCAGAGCGCAGATCGGGTCGATCTCGGTGACGATGACGCGGGCGCCCTGGCCACGCAGGGACTCGGCGCAGCCCTTGCCGACGTCGCCGTAGCCGCAGACGACGGCCGTCTTGCCGCCGATGAGGACGTCGGTGGCGCGGTTGATGCCGTCGATCAGCGAGTGGCGGCAGCCGTACTTGTTGTCGAACTTCGACTTCGTCACGGCGTCGTTCACGTTGATCGCCGGGAAGAGCAGGGTGCCGGCCTGCATCATCTCGTACAGGCGGTGGACGCCGGTGGTGGTCTCCTCGGTCACGCCGCGGATCTCGGACGCCAGCTGGGTCCACTTCTGCGGGCTCTCGGCGAGCGTGCGGTTGAGGAGGCGGAGGATGTAGCCGTACTCCTCGCTGTCCGCGGTGGCCGGGTCCGGGGCCGAGCCGGCCTTCTCGAACTCGACGCCCTTGTGGACGAGGAGGGTGGCGTCACCACCGTCGTCGAGGATCATGTTCGGGCCGCCGGTGGGCGTGTTCGGCCAGGTCAGGGCCTGCTCCGTGCACCACCAGTACTCCTCCAGGGTCTCGCCCTTCCAGGCGAAGACCGGGACACCCTGCGGGTTCTCGGGGGTGCCGTTGGGGCCGACGGCGATGGCCGCGGCGGCGTGGTCCTGGGTGGAGAAGATGTTGCAGGAGGCCCAGCGGACCTCGGCACCGAGGGCGACCAGGGTCTCGATCAGCACGGCGGTCTGCACGGTCATGTGCAGCGAGCCGGTGATCCGGGCGCCGGCCAGCGGCTGCTGCTCGGCGTACTCGCGGCGGATCGACATCAGGCCGGGCATCTCGTGCTCGGCGAGGGTGATCTCCTTGCGGCCGAACGCGGCCAGGGAGAGGTCGGCGACCTTGAAGTCCTGCTTGGCGACAGTCGTCATGACTGGAGCTGCTCCTCGTCAATCGGGTTCGAGGGGTCGAGTGGGCACCTGGCACCGCAGCTGTGGGCGACGCGGGCATACGAATGCCCGGGTACACCCGCGTGGGTCCGCGGTGCAGTCGTCGGAGGCCCTCTCTCCCTCGGCCGGTCCATGTACTGACCGCCCGACCGCCATCAGCAGCGACGTCTGGCTGGTCACGAATCTACACCGATCGGCGCAGCGACCCACAGTCCGTCGGTCGCGGAACCCGGGCGGGATTCGGCCGGATACGGGCTCGACAAAAGGTCCGGCGACCTCCGCATTCAAGGCCTTACGGACTTTTGATGCCAGATGTGCGTCCGGCGCGATGTTCGGGAGGCCGGAGCGCGGCGGCCCGGTGCAGGCAGCAGGAGGAACAGCCATGAGGAGCAGCTCGTGACCACTCCAGATGGGCGCGGACTCCCGCGAGCGGCTCCTCGATGCGTCGGATCGGGCGGACGTCCTGGGGTTGCTCGGCGAGATCCGGTAGGGCCGTCGCCGGGAGAGGCGCCGACCCACCGGCCGCTTCCGCTGTCGGGCCGCGCCTATATGGTGCGGGCCGGACTGCTGGGAGGGGCTGAGGGATGAGACCGGGGCGGGGACTGCGGATCGCGGGTGGTGTGCTGCTGGCGCTGGGAGTGGTGCTGATGGCCGGCGGCTTGGTGCTGCGGAGCGCTTTTCCCGGCCACAACGTGCCCTCGGTGTCGATGCGGCCCACCTACGAGCCGGGCGACACGCTCTTCGCCGAGACCGTCGAGCCGTCGGAAGTGCGGCGCGGCGACGTCGTGCTCGTCTCCGTGCCGCAGTGGGGCGCCGGTGACGAACTCGTCGTGAAGCGCGTGATCGGGGTCGGCGGTGACCGGATCAGGGCCGACGAACGGCAGGTGTTCGTCAACGAGCGGCCGCTCTCGGAGCCGTACGTCCTCGACGGCGACCCCGTCGCGGGCTACCCCTTCGAGCAGATCGAGGTCCCGGAGGGGCGGCTGTTCCTGCTCGGCGACAACCGGGGCGACTCCTTCGACTCGCGCTTCCACCAGGAGCTCGACGGCGGGACGGTCCCGGACACGGCCGTTCGGGAGCGGGCGATCGACAGCCCGTTGGGCGCGGTCGGTGCCGTCGTCGGGTTCTTCGGGGGTGCGGTGGTGCTCCTCGTCGGGTTCGGCCTCGGCCTCGGCGGGTGGCTGACCGGGCGGCGGTCGGCCCGTCGTACCGGAACCGGACCGCCCGTCCCTCCCCCGTACGTCCCGACCCAGGCGTGAGAGTCCAGGCGTGACAGCCCAGGCGTGACAGCCCAGGCCTGCCAGGTCAGTCCCCAGGCGGTGCCAGGTCAAGCCCCTGGGCTTCCAGGTCGACGGGGCACGGCCGGACATGCGGGAGGCCCCGGCCTGAGCGCGGTCAGGTCCGGGGCCTCGTGCGTGTTCGGCGGTCAGGCGCCCTTGGCCGCGGCCTGCTCGCTGTAGATGTCCGGCTCCAGGTAGATCACCCGGGCGATCGGGACGGCGGCGCGGATGCGCTCCTCCGCCGCGTCGATCGCACGTGCCACGTCGCCGGCGGTGTCGTCGTGCCGGACCGCGACCTTGGCCGCGACCAGCAGCTCCTCCGGGCCGAGGTGGAGCGTGCGCATGTGGATGAGGCGGGTGACGGTCTCGCCGTCGACGATCGCCGCCTCGATCTTCTTCACCTCGTCGACGCCGGCGGCCTCACCGAGCAGCAGCGACTTGGTCTCGGCGGCGAGGACGATCGCGATGAGGACCAGCAGCACACCGATGCAGACGGTGCCGATGCCGTCCCAGACGCCGTTGCCGGTGGCCAGCGCCAGGCCGACGCCGCCGAGGGCGAGGACGAGGCCGACGAGGGCGCCGAGGTCCTCCAGGAGGACGACGGGCAGCTCGGGGGCCTTCGCCCGGCGCACGAACTCCTTCCAGGACAGGTTGCCGCGGATCTCGTTCGACTCCTTGATCGCGGTGCGGAAGGAGAAGCTCTCCGCGATGATCGCGAAGACGAGGACGCCCACCGGCCAGTACCAGGCCTCGATCGGGTGCGGGTGCTTGATCTTCTCGTAGCCCTCGTAGATGGCGAACATGCCGCCGACCGAGAAGAGCACGATCGAGACGAGGAAGGCGTAGATGTAGCGCTCGCGGCCGTAGCCGAAGGGGTGCTGCGGCGTGGCCTCGCGCTGGGCGCGCTTGCCGCCGAGCAGCAGCAGTCCCTGGTTGCCGGAGTCGGCGAGCGAGTGGACGCTTTCGGCGAGCATGGAGGACGAACCACTGAAGAGGAACGCCACGAACTTGGCTGCGGCGATCGCGAGATTGGCGGCGAGCGCCGCCACGATCGCCTTGGTTCCGCCTGACGCGCTCATGGGTCTGTGTGTTCCCTTCGTCGGTTCGCAGCGCCGTCCGCCGCTGTACGGCGGGTCATTGTTCCATCAGGCCACGACGGTCGCGCGGAAGACCGTCCCCGCACCGGACAGTTCGGTCTTTTCGCCCGCCGGTACGAAGACGGACTCGCCCGGCGCGAGGGTGACTTCGCCGGCCTTGGGGCGGCCGGCGACCGAGAGCAGGATCTGCGGCGTCGGGGCGGTGAGGTCGGTCGGTGCGGCGCCCTCGGCCCGTACGAAACGGGACAGCCGGAACTCGTCGATGGGGGTGTCGTAGACCTCCTCGCCCGACGGGGAGGCCTCGGGGCGCAGGACGCCCGGGTCGGTCGGCTCGAAGCGGACGACGCGCAGGAGTTCGGGGACGTCGACGTGCTTCGGGGTGAGGCCGCAGCGCAGCACGTTGTCGGAGTTGGCCATGATCTCGACACCGAGTCCGTCGATGTAGGCGTGCGGGACGCCGGCACCGAGGTAGAGGGCCTCGCCGGGCTGCAGCGTGACCGGGTTGAGCAGCATCGCGGCCAGCACACCCGGGTCGTGGGGGTAGTGGTGGGCGATCCGGGCGTACGGGGCGTGGGCGCCGCCCAGGCGGGCGGCCGCGTGCGCGGCCTCGGTGACGGTGTGGGCCATCGCTTCGTGGTCGGCGGTCAGCAGCGCGGTCAGGACCTCGCGCAGCGCGGCCTCTTCGGGGTGGGCGTGGAGGAGGTCGACGTACGGCTTGAGGGAGTCCACGCCGAGCGCGGCCATGGTGTCGGCGGCCTCGACGGGCTCGCGGAAGCCGCACATGCCGTGGAACGGCGTGAGCGCGCAGATGAGTTCGGGCTTGTGGTTGGCGTCCTTGTAGTTGCGCTGCGGTGCGTCGAGCGGGATGCCCGCGGCCTCCTCGGCGGCGAAGCCCTCGCGCGCCTGGGCGAGGTCGGGGTGCACCTGGAGGGAGAGCGGGGCGCCGGCGGCGAGCACCTTGAAGAGGAAGGGCAGCCGGGGCCCGAACTTCTCGACGGCGGCGGGGCCGAGTTCGCGTACGGGATCGGCGTCGATGACCTCGTTGAGAGGACCGCGGTCGGTGCGGGAGGGGGCGCCTGGGTGGGCGCCCATCCACAGTTCGGCCTGGGGCTGCCCGGTGGGGGCGACGCCGAGGAGTTCCGGGATGGCCGTCGTCGACCCCCAGGCGTACGGACGGACGGTGTTGACGAGGCGGTCCATGGGGCTTCCAGCTCTTTTCAGTGCGGTGATGCGGTGATGGACGTGGGGGCGTCAAGGGTGGGGCGGGTGCGGGGGCGGCTGTGTGGGGAGGGGTGCGGGGCTGGGCGGTCGTGTGTGGGGGGGGGAGCGGTGCGGGGCGGTGGTGCGGGGCTGGGCGGTCGTGGGTGGCGGCGGTGCGAGGCGGGGCGGTCGTGGGTGGCGGCGGTGCGAGGCGGGGCGGTCGTGGGTGGGAGCGGTGCTGCGGGGCGGGGCGGTCGTCGGGTTGGGCCGGTCTCCGACCAGGACCCGCCGGGTCTGACGGAGACCCGGACGGGATCCGCCGGGAGCCTTCGGGGTCCGCCTGGGCCGTCGGGGCCGTCAGGGCCGTCGGGGTCCGTCTTGCCCTCGGGGTGCCTCGGGTTCTCGGAGACCACCGGGTCCCTGGGTCCTCCGGGTCTCCGGGTCTCCGGGTCCCTGGGGTCCTCCGGGTCTTCGGGGACCACCTGGGATCCGCCGAAGCCCTTTCCGGAGCCCCTTCGGGGCCCACCGAGGCCCTTCCGAAGCCCTTCCGGGGGGCTTCTGGGGCTTCCCGGGAGGCTTCGAGGGCCTCCCGTAGTCGCGGCTTGGGGTAGTCGGCTGACCGGGCGGGCTTCGGGCGGGTCTGAGCGGGCTTCCGGTGGGCTCCGCGCGGCTCCCGGTGTTCCTTGCGGGGCCGGTCGGCGCCTTCCGGGCTTCCGGCGGGCTCCCCCGCCGCTACTCGGGTGCCCGGCCCGCCGAGGCTAGGGAGAGGTACACGGCGGCGAAGTCCGTGACGGCGAGGAGTTCCGCCAGGTTCTCCAGTGGGCTGCCCTCCTCCGGCTCCAGTTCGCTGATCGCCGTGCCGTGGCCGAGGGCGAGTTCGCGGGCGGCCGGGGCGGCGCTCAGTACGTTGCCCTCGGCCGGGCGGTCGCGGAGGAGGACGACACGGGCTCGCAGCGCCTGCTGCTCGTCGACGCGGTCACGGAAGAAGTCCTCGGGATCGGCGCCGGCCGCGTAGTCCCCGGCCAGCAGCATGCCGTGGGCGGGCAGCGCCTCCGGCAGCTCGGCCGCGAGCGCGGGCAGGCCCGCCAGCTCGGCGAGGACCGCGGCGAAGCGGCGGCCGGCCGGGCCGGCGGCCTCGCCCTCGGTCCAGACGAGCGGCAGCGAGTCGGCGAGCTCGGCGGCCAGCGTCTTCGCCGGGTTGCTGTACGTGGCGATGGCCGGGCCGCAGCGCTCCGCCGTACGGTCCAGGCGGTCCGCCACCTGTTCCAGCGCCTCCGACGGGGCCTCGACCAGACCCACCCGGTCGAGCAGCGCGAGCAGCGGCGTGAAGAGCGCCCACAGGTCGCCGGGGCTCGCGGCGAGGGACTCCGCGTACTCCTCGGCCGTCTCGTGCGGGGCCAGCGCCATCGGTACGAGCAGGCCGCGCGAACCGCTCAGCGTCTCGGAGAGCGGGGAGTCCTTCGGGGCGACGGCGACGACGGTGATGCCGCGGCGGTACGCCTGCTCGGCGAGGAGCGCGAGGCCCGGCTCCGAGCCGTCCGTGGTCGGGACGAGCAGCAGGTCCACCGAACCCGCCCAGCCGGGCAGCGCCCAGCGCAACGCGCCGGCCGCGGGAGCGACGCCCGTGGGCTGGAGGCGGATCACCGGCGCCGAGGCGCCCGCGAGGGCGCCCACCAGGTCGGCGACACCGACGGCGGCGGCGCCGGGGCCGGCGACGAGGACGGCGCGCGGGCGGCCCTCGGGGCGCAGTGCCGAGATGCCGGCCTCGGCGGCGTGCCGGGCGGCGGTCCTCACCCGCGCGCCCGCCTCGGCGGCGCCGCGGAGCAGGCCGCGGCGGTCGGCGAGGGCGAGGGCGTCCGGTGCGTCGAGGAGGGTCTCGTCGAGCATGTGGCGGGCCTCCGGTCGTCGGGGTCGTCGGAGCGGGGCCGGCCGGGTGGGCCGGCGGGGTCATCCCCCCGAGGGGTACGCCGAGGGGTACGCGTCACCGCGTCCGTCTCGCGCCGCGTCCCGCGCCTGCTTCCCGGGGCGCGGGGCGGGCGTTCGGCGCGGGCTACTCGGGGCGGCGGGCCTCGTCGACCAGCAGGACCGGGATGCCGTCGCGGACCGGGTACGCGAGCCCGCAGTCCGTGGAGGTGCAGACGAGCTCCGGGGTCTCCTCCGCCGTCCGGTCGTTCAGCGGGGCGTGGCAGGCCGGGCAGGCCAGGATCTCCAGGAGGCCGGCTTCGAGCGGCATGAGTGGTCCCTTCGGACGGTGCGGGCGGTACGTGCGGGCCGCTGCGTGGCGGTGCCCGTACGTACGACGGTCTCGGGCCAGGTCAGCCTACCGCCGGGCCGCGGGCGGCGCGCCCGACGAGGGGCGGGGCGGCGCCGGGGCAACGGTGCGGGGTGGGGGCGGCGGGGAGGCGACGGGGAGGGGGTGGGTGGGGGAACGGGGGGCGACTTGTTGACGGCGCCGGCCGTCGGGCGGGGCCCCGCACCCTGGCGACAGTGACGGCGCCGGTCGCCAGGCGGAGGCTGGGTGCGCGTCCGGCGTGGTGACGGCCCCGGCCGTCGGGCGGGGCCCGCGCACGGGGGCAGTTTGACGGCGCCGACCGTCGGGCGGGGGCGGGCACCGCGCCGGGCGGGCCCGTGTGAAGGGCGCCGCCGCAGGGGTGGCGGGCAGGTGCAGGAGCGGAACGCGCCCGCCGAGGGCGCCGTCCCGTGTGCCCACCCGTCCCGCCCCAGCGGGACGAATGCCCACACGGGGAGGAGGCGGCCGGGGGCACCGCCCACACGGGAGGGAGCGGCCGAGGGCATCGCCCACACAGGAGGGAGCGGCCGGGGGCACCGCCCGTGCGGAGCGCGGGCCCAGTGGGGTGTGAGGCGTGGTGCGGATGGCGAGGCGGGCCGTGGGCGTGGAGGGGAAACGGCTGAGGCCCGCCCCGAGACGGAGCGGGCCTCAGCCGTGGTGGCTGGGTGGGCGTTACGCGCGGACCAGGGTCAGGACCTCGTCGCGGAGGGTCTGCATCTGGTCGTCGTCGCGGGCCTCGATGTTCAGGCGGAGGAGGGGCTCGGTGTTGGAGGCGCGGAGGTTGAACCACCAGTCGGCCGAGGTGATCGTCAGGCCGTCGAGCTCGTCGAGGGTGACGCCCTCGCGGTCCGCGAACGCGGCCTTCACGGCGGCCAGGCGGGCGGCCTGGTCGGCGACGGTCGAGTTGATCTCGCCGGAGGACACGTAGCGGTCGTAGGCGGAGACCAGGCCGGACAGCGGGCCGTCCTGGCCGCCGAGGGCCGCGAGGACGTGGAGCGCGGCGAGCATGCCGGTGTCCGCGTTCCAGAAGTCCTTGAAGTAGTAGTGGGCGGAGTGCTCGCCGCCGAAGATCGCGCCGGTCCTGGCCATCTCCTCCTTGATGAAGGAGTGGCCGACGCGGGTGCGGACCGGCGTGCCGCCGTTCTCGCGGACGACCTCCGGGACCGACCACGACGTGATCAGGTTGTGGATGACCGTCCCGCCCGGGTTCTTCGCCAGCTCGCGCGCCGCGACCAGCGCGGTGATCGCCGACGGGGAGACCGGCTCGCCGCGCTCGTCGACGACGAAGCAGCGGTCGGCGTCGCCGTCGAAGGCCAGACCGAGGTCCGCGCCCTCGGCGCGCACACGGGCCTGGAGGTCGACGATGTTCTTCGGGTCGAGCGGGTTGGCCTCGTGGTTCGGGAAGGTGCCGTCCAGTTCGAAGTACATCGGCACCACGGTCAGCGGCAGGCCGTCGAAGACCGTCGGGACGGTGTGGCCGCCCATGCCGTTGCCCGCGTCCACCACGACCTTCAGGGGACGGATGGCGGTGAGGTCGACCAGGGAGAGGAGGTGGGCGGCGTAGTCCTTCAGCGTCTCGCGCTCCGTGACCGTGCCGGCCGTCGCCGCCGGCTCCGGGGCTCCCTCGTCCGACCAGCGCTCGACGAGCTCGCGGATGTCGGACAGGCCCGTGTCCTGGCCGACCGGCGCGGCGCCCGCGCGGCACATCTTGATGCCGTTGTACTGCGCCGGGTTGTGCGAGGCCGTGAACATCGCGCCGGGCAGGCCGAGCTGCCCGGAGGCGAAGTACAGCTGGTCGGTCGAGCACAGGCCGATCATGGTGACGTCGGCGCCCAGCCGGGCGGCACCGCGCGCGAAGGCGGCGGCGAGGCCGGGCGAGGAGGGGCGCATGTCGTGCCCGACGACGATCGCGTCGGCGTCCACGACCCGGACGAACGCGGCGCCGAACAGCTCGGCCAGGCTCTCGTCCCACTGATCCGGCACCACCCCGCGGACGTCGTACGCCTTCACGATCTGCGACAGATCAGCAGCCACGGATCAACCCTCCTGAAAGTCTCGGCAACACCACTCACGGACGCGCGGATGCGGCGCGCGTACGGAACGCCCAAACTACCCGGGAGGGGACCTTGATCAGTTCTCGGGCTCAGTTGTCGGGGGAACGCAGCACCCTCAGGTGGCCCCTTCGGCCGACCTCCATCGGGTCGCCGCCGCGGCCCGGGCCGCCGGGCTTCCCGGGGCCGCCGCCCGCCTCGGCCGCGCGTTCCTGGGGGCGGGCCGCCTCCCGTACCGCGTTGGCGAGGGCTTCGAGGTCGTCGCCGCTGGGGCGGGTCGGAGCGGTGCCGTCGGAGAGCCGCACGACCTCCCAGCCGCGCGGGGCGGTGAGGCGCTCGCTGTGCTCGGCGCACAGGTCGTAGCAGTGGGGCTCGGCGTAGGTGGCGAGCGGGCCGAGGACCGCGGTCGAGTCGGCATAGACGTACGTCAGTGTCGCGACGGCAGGGCGGCCGCACGCGGTGCGCGAACAGCGACGTACAGGGCTCACGACGTTGGACGGTACCGCACTCTTGAGCGGGCCGCGACGACTCTCCCCCAGGTCACTCCACCGTGTCGCGGTGTGACGTCCGCCACGGACCGGATCCGATCGGCCGTTCTGACCTGCGGGAGCGGTACGGAAGGCGGGTTCGGGCGGTGCGCGATCCGGACAGCGTCAGGGGGAAAACCGGTCAATCACGGCCAGTCGGCCGATCCCGCGGGTCCCGGAAATCGCGCCCTGGCTTGGCCGGAACGGTCGTGTTGCGACAGCGTCGGCGGCCGTACGCCACCGTCATGGCCGTTCCGGACCGGTCCGGGAACACCGGGGAGAGTTACGCTGCGTCAGTGACGGACAGCACCCAGAGCATGGAAAGCCCGGCGCCGCGCGTGCGTCGCCGCGACCGGCACGGCCGTGGCATGCGGGGACCGGTCGCCCCACCGCAGGTTCCGCTGTCCGCGAGCCGGGCGGACACCTTCCGCGATCTGGTCCTGGACTCGGTGGAACGGCTGGAGCGGCGCTGGCCGCAGCTGGCGGACGTCGAGTTCATGGTGATGGAGGTCCCTCCGCCGGTCTCGGGCGAGTCGGTGGTGCCGCTGGGCGGCTCCATCCCGGCCGAGAAGAACGAGCCGGCCCGGGTCGTCGTCTACCGGCGTCCGGTCGAGATCCGCTCCAAGAGCCGAGACGAGCGCGCGCTCCTCGTCCACGAGGTCGTCGTGGAGCAGGTCGCCGACCTCCTCGGCCTCTCCCCCGAGTCCGTCGACCCGCGCTACGGGCAGGACTGACGCCCCGTACGGGAGTCCGTCCTGCCGGGGCTCGTTGCCCCCGACCTCTCCTGCCTGCTCCTGTCCTGCTTCGGCCTGCTGCTGTCCTGCTTCGGCCTCTTCATGTCCTGCTTCGGCCTGCTCCTGCCCGTTTCCCGAGCTGGTCCTGCCCTAGGCCGTCTCTTTCGGATCTTGCCCCGGGTCCGCCCCTGATCCGAAGAACGCCCTAGTCCCCCAGGACCGTCAGGTCCTGCTTCGCCTTCGGGACCTCCACCGTGCTCCGGTCGTCCGTGAGCGTCTGGACCGTGAACATCGGGATGCCGCCCTCCGGCAGCTCCAGCGTGCGCGAGGCGTGTACCGGGCCGCCCGAGAGGTGTTCGACGGTGAGTGCGTAGGAGCCCTTCAGGCCGTCGGGGACGGGAGCGGCGAGCGAGGTGGTGGTGCCCGCCTTCACGGTGACGGTCTTGGTGACGGGCGTGCCGCCCTGCGTGCCCGCCGAGGCGGTGATGCGCACCTGCGCGGTGGCGCCCGGTGCGGTGAGGGCGAGGGTGGAGCCCTTGGCCCGGTTGTCGGCGACGGTCGCACGGCCCTCGATCGCGGCGGCGGCCGGGATGAACGCGACCTCCTGCTTGTCGCCCTTGCCGCGGACCACGCGCAGCGCGGCGACGACCGGCGTGGCCTTCTTCGGGTCGGACGGGGTGAGGAGCAGCGAGCCGGGCTCGCCGCGGGTGAGGTCGGGCAGGTCGACGGCGGCGGTCATGCCCGACTTCACGTGCAGGGAGGACGCGCTGGCCGGGACGATCGTGCCGGTCGGGGTGACCAGCTGGACCTTCAGGTCGGCGTCGTCGTCGCCAGGCGCGTACGCCACGAGCCGGACGGAGGTGGCGTCGGCGGGGATGCCGGGCAGCACGGCGGTGCCGGCCGGGTCGGCGGCGGCCGGCAGCCAGTCGCTGCCCGCCGTGTCGTCGGCGGCGCCGACGACGGCGCCGACGCGTCCGCCACGGGTGGACACGTGCACGGTGAGGTCCTGCTGCGCGGGGTCGGTGGTGAGCGGGGAGAGCAGCACCCGCACGGTGGAGCGGCCGGGGACCTCGATGCCCTTGGTGTCCTGCAGCTTGAGGGCGCCGTCGGGGCCGTACAGCTCGATGTCGGCGGTGGCGTTCCTGTCGTCCGGGTTGGTGAGGTGGACGTAGTCCTGGCGCTGCTTGGCGGTGGAGGCGGCCGGGAACCAGAAGTCGGTGTCCGGGGCGGTGCAGGTGACGCCGAGCAGGCCGCGTGCGCCGCCGGCCGGGACGACGGTGGTCTGCTGGACGGTCCAGCCGGGGGCGAGGGTGCCGTTCGCGGAGCCGGTAAGGGCGGGCGCGTCGGCGCCGTTCGCCTCGGCGCCGACGGGGGCGCCGGGCTTCGTGACGGTCGCGGGCGCCTTCGGTTCCCTGCCCTTCTTCGGCGGGGTGTCGCCGGGAATCGGCGCCTCGGGGGCGGGCTTGAGCTCGGCCTTGGCCGACTGCGCCGCCTCCGACCGCGAGCGCTCGCCCGTGGCGCCCTTGGCGGCGGGCGTGTACGAGGTGTACGTGGTCTCCGCGACCTCCGAGCTGCTCGGCGCGGGGCAGAGCAGGCTGGTGCGCTCCACGGGCAGCGGTGCGCGGGCCTCCAGGGTGTGCGTCGTGACGCCGTCGGGCGCGGTCAGCGCGGCGATGCCGGTCACCGCGGCCAGGGTGGTGGCGACGGCGATCAGGGAGAGGGTCGTGCGCTTCACTGGTTGCTGCTCCCGTCGGGACGCTGCTGGTGCTGCTGGTGCGGCGGTTCCTGCTGCTGCCCGTAGCCGTACGGGTCGTACGTCTCGTACGGCTGCTGCTGCTCGTAGCCGTGGGGCTGGGCGTACGGGTCGTACTGCTGCGGGGAGCCGTACTGCTGCGGGTCGTACGGCTGCTGCGAGTCGTACCCCTGCTGCGCGTACGGGTCGTACGCGTACTGGTCCTGGTAGTAGCCCTGCTGGGCCCACTCCTGCTGGGGCTCGTAGGCCGGCTGCTCGGGTGCCGGAGCAGGCTCGGGCACGGATACGGGTGCGGGGCCGGATCCGGGACCGGTCGCGGGCTCCGGTGCGTACCCCGGCTTGGATGCGTACCCCTGCTCGGGCGCGTAACCGGGCTCCGGTGCGTATCCCGGCGTGGGCGCCGGGGCCGGCTCGGGAGCCGCGGCGGCCTCCGCTTCGGCGGCGGCGCGCAGGCGGCGGGCGCGGCGGCCGTCGCCCTCGACGGCGGTGGCCTGCGCGGGGATGGCGAGCTCCTCGTCGGGCAGGTCGTCGTCGATGTCGCGGCGGCGGCCGGGCAGGGCGAGGACGAGCAGCACGACGGCGAGGAAGACCTGGGTCCAGATCCACGCGGTGTGGGTGAGCGGCTCCTCGTGGGTGAGGTCGAGGCGGCCGCCGCCGGCGGGCAGTTCGAAGCCCTGGGCCCAGCCGTCGACGGTGACCGGCTTCAGCTCCGTGCCGTCGAGGGTGGCGGTCCAGCCCTCGTCGGCGCGGTCGGCGAGGCGCAGGACGCGGCCCGCGCCGCCCGCCGGGATCTCGTACCGGGCGTCCACGGGGCCGCCGGCGACGGCGTCCAGCGTGGTGCTCTCCTTGCCGCCGTCGCCCTTCGCGGCGGTGACGATCGTCGCCCGGCCGGCCGTGCGGTCGCCGACGGCCCACAGGGCGCCGCCGTCCTGCTCGCTCTGGCGGTTCAGGCCGGGAGTGGCGTCGAGGACCCGGATCATCTGGCGCGGCGCCCCGTCCCGTACGAGGACGAAGCGGATCGCGAAGCCGCTGAGGGCTTCGGTCTGGTCGGCGCCGGAGCCGGCGACCAGGTGGGCGACGGTCTTGTCCAGGAGCGGTTCGCTCTCGCCGGTCATGGCCAGTTCGGCGTCGCCGAGGTGCGCGCCGGAGCCGCGGACCAGGGTGTAGGAGACCTCGCCGGCGGCGTCGCCGCCGAGGACGAGGGTGCGGGGCTGGGCGCCCTGACCGCTCTCGTACGCCACGAACGCGGGGACCTGGACGGGGTCACGACGGCTGAGCGGGCCGTCGGCGCCGCCGATCATCCAGCCGGCCGCGGCGACCAGCGGGCCGGCGGCGCAGGCGAGCGCGACGAGGGCGGCGACGGGCTGGCGCCAGCCGAAGCCGTGGGCGGCGACCCGGGTGCGGCCGCCTTCGGCGCCGATCGTGCCGGCGGCGAGCAGCGCGGCGCCGTAGACGAGGGTGGCGGGCCCGGCCCAGCCGGTCTCGGCGTCACCGGCACCGTTGGTGAGGACGGCGAAGAGGAGTCCGGCGAGGGCGGCGGCCCAGGCGGCGCGGACGGCGAAGGCGCGCTCCTCGCGCAGCAGGGCGGCGAGCGCGGCGAGCACGATCCCGACGAGGACCAGTCCGCCGGTGGTGCCGGGACCGCCGGGGCTGCCGCCGAGCAGGTCGAGCGCCGAGGCCGTGCCCGTACGGATGTCGAGGCCGGCCTCGCGCAGGAAGGCGGAGGGGCTGGTCAGGAGGGACAGCGACCAGGGGGCCAGGACGAGGATCGGGGTGCCGGCGGCGGCGAGGAAGCGCAGTCCGTAGGCGGTGATGTCGGCGCGGCGCAGGACGAGCACGCCGATGCCGAGGACGACGGCGAGCGGCCAGACGACCGGGGTGAACGCCGTCGCGAAGGTGAGGAGGAAGGTGTACGCCCAGGTGGCGCGCCAGCTGCCGCGCTCGCCGGGGGGCCGGTTCAGGCCGTGGGCGGCGACGGCGGCGCGGGCGATCAGCGGCAGCAGGATCGCGAGGACCGCGGTGCCGAGCCGGCCCGTGGCGAGCGCGCCGGTGGCGGCGGGCAGGAAGGCGTAGGCGACGGCGGCCCAGGCGCGCAGGAGCCGGGACTCGACGATGCCGCGGGAGGCGAAGTAGGCGGTGACGCCGGCCAGCGGGACCGAGCAGACGAGCAGCAGGGTCAGCGCGAAGGAGGTCGATCCGAGGAAGAGCGCGGAGAGCGCCGCGAGGACGGCGAGGTAGGGCGGGGCGGTCTGGGTGCCGCCGGTGCCGATGGCGTGCCAGCCGTCGGCGTAGCGCGACCAGAGTCCGGAGACGGTGTCGGGGGCGGGCAGCAGGGCGCCGCCGGCCAGCGAGCCGCCGCCGAAGAGGTTGCGGCAGGCGACGAGGGAGACGACGAGGAGCAGGGCGAAGAGGAGGGGCCCGGGCTTGCGGGCGATCTTCTTCAGGCGGGCGAACTGCTCGATCTCCAGGTAGTCGGCGTCGTCGCCGCCGGGACCGGACTCGACGGCGCCGTGCCGTGAGCCGCCGGAGTCGGCGTCGGAGCCGCCGAAGTGGGAGACGAGCTGTTCGGCGGCGGCGCGGACGGTGGCGCCGGGCGCCGGGAAGAGGGAGCGGAGTTCGCCGGCGGGGACGGCCGGGTTCTTGCGCCGCTTGCGGGCGGCGAGGATCTTCTCGGGCCGCAGCAGGGTCGCGAGCAGACCCATGATCTCGTCGACGGCCTGGCCCGGGGCCTTGCCGACGAGGTAGGCGAGGGTGCGGAGCAGGGTGCCGAGGACGAGCCGGACGAACACGTACGGCAGGGCGGCGCCGCGCGTGTTGGCGAGCAGCGTGTAGACGGCACCGGCCTTGTCGACGCGGTGCGGGTTGGCGGCGGTGCGGCCCGCGCAGTCGACGGTGCGGCGCTCGCGGGCGGAGGCCTCGGCGTGCCGGAGGACGGCGTCGGGCGCGACGAGGACGCGGTGTCCGGCGGCGTGGGCACGCCAGCACAGGTCGACGTCGTCGCGCATGAGGGGCAGGCGGCGGTCGAAGCCGCCGAGTTCCTCGAAGACGTCACGGCGGACGAGCATGCCGGCGCTGGAGACGGAGAGGACGGAGCGGATCTGGTCGTGCTGCCCCTGGTCCTGTTCGCGGCGGTCGAGGCCGGTCCAGCGGCGGCCGCTGCGGGCGATGGAGACGCCGGCTTCGAGGAGCTGCTTCTTGTCGTACCAGCCGCGCAGCTTGGGGCCGATGACGGCGGCGTGCTCGTCGGAGTCGGCGACGCGCAGGAGTTCGGTGAGCGCGCCGGGCTCGGGCGCGCAGTCGTCGTGGAGCAGCCAGAGCCACTGCACCGGCTCGCCGTACGGGAGTTCGGGCAGGTCGTAGTTCTCGTCCTGCCACGTGCGGGTGACCGGGTCCCAGCCGCTGGGCCGCTTCAGGTACGGGAGTTCCTCGGGTCCGAGGACGGGCGCGGTGCGGGCGGCCTCCTCGACGGCGGCGCCGAATCCGGTGCGGCGCGCGAGGTGGAGGACGCGGTCGTCGCCGAGGGATTCGGCGAGCAGTCGCGCGGAGTCGTCGGCGCTGCCGGTGTCGGCGGCGACGGCGTTCTGTACGGGGCGCTCCTGGGCGAGGAGCCCGGCGAGGGCGTCCGGCAGCCAGCGGGCGCCGTCGTGGGCGACGAGCACGGCGGTGACGACGTGTCGCGGAAACTCAGGAGTTGAGGACATCGAGCTACGGGCCCTCCGGCCGGGGGTCGCCCGCGGGGGGCGTGGGTGCGTCTCGGACGGAGGCCCACACTAACGGCAGAGGAGGAGGGGCGGTGCTCCAGCGCCTCGATGGGGGCGGTGACCGGGCGGCGGGAGCGCGGCAGCCGGGCGGCCGTGGGGCGGTAGCGGGGCGCGGGGTGGCGGGGGGCGGGACGACGAACGGTCCGCCGCCCGTGGACAACCCACAGGTGGCGGACCGTTCGTTATGTGTCCTGGTATGCGTCCCGGTGTCCGCCCTCGAAGAGGCGTGGCCGGATTCAGACGGCGGCCTTCTTGAGCCGGCGGCGTTCCCGCTCGGAAAGACCGCCCCAGATTCCGAAGCGCTCGTCGTTCTGCAGCGCGTATTCGAGGCATTCGGAGCGGACCTCGCAGGCGAGGCAGACCTTCTTGGCCTCGCGCGTCGAGCCGCCCTTCTCCGGGAAAAAGGACTCGGGGTCGGTCTGGGCGCACAGTGCGCGCTCCTGCCAGCCGAGTTCCTCGCCCGCGTCCTCGACCAGCAGTTCCTCGAACAACTCGGTCATGTGCGCCCCTCGTCTGTCTTTGCGTCCCCGTGATGTTGCCGCTATCGATCCCGGATCGATCGGCCGAACGACACGAGTGAAATTACAAGTTCGTGCTCTGTGCGAGTCAAGCCGAGATCTGCTATTGGGCCCCGTATTCACTCTGCGGAACCAAGCCTATGCGGAAAGTGTTCAAATCACCAAAAACCTGACACATGCCACCGGCCTGGCCACACCGTCGTGCCTCACCAGGAAGGACGACCGAGACTTCGATCTTGTTGCGATCCGGCCACGGAAGCGATCCGGATCACAGTCCGATCACGGGGTCCCGCCCGCGCTTACGGCGACGGGTGCTGCGCCATGTGTCCGCGAACGGCGCTGCGCAAACCTTTCTGCACACGCTGTAACCGGATGAGGTGAAACATTCCCGCCAAATCGGTCATTGAGTTGACAGTCGGGTGTCCCGCCCGCCACTTTGGTGGCATGCCAGCGACCGCAGCGCCCTCCGCGACCCACGCCCGTGGGTTCCGCCGCGCTGTCCAGGCCCGCTGTTGCTGTTGCTGTCCCAGCTGTTGACGCGCGCGTCCTTCCGTAGCGCTCCGGCTTCCCGAGCGGCCGCCGTCCCGCCGCCGCACCCCGTGTGACCGCGCATCCCGCGCATCCGCATCCGTTCCGCGACATCCGCACCGCGACACCCCGCACTTCTGCCGAGGAACCACCGCACCCCATGAACATGGACAGCGACCTTCAGATCGCCGGCGACATCCTTGAGGTCCCGCACCTCCTCCAGCCCGCCCGCGAGCACCCCGTCACCGTGGCCGAGTTCGCCGGGCTCGCCCGCGAACTCGCCGCCGACCGGGCCCTGTGGGCCCCGTACGTCGAATACGACGCCACCACCCGCTGGTACCACCGGCTCCGCACCGGCCCCGGCTACGAGATCTGGCTGCTCTCCTGGCTGCCCGGACAGGGCAGCGGAAGCCACGACCACGGCCGGTCCTCCGGCGTGCTCACCGTCGTGGAGGGCGAGCTGACGGAGCGGACGGAGCGAGGCGTACGAACCCTGGACGCGGGCGCGCAGCGCGTCTTCGCGCCGGGTTACGTCCACGAGGTCGTCAACGACTCGCTGGAGCCGGCCGTGAGCCTGCACGTCTACTACCCGGGCCTGACGGAGATGCCGATGCACGAGTCGGTGCGCGAGCAGTGCGCCGCGCTTCCGGAGGCCTCCGCCGCGGCCGCCGCGGCAGCGCATGAGGGCGTACGCGCCTGACGAAGGCTCCCCGCCCCTTGGCACCACCCCTCAAAGGATCATCCCGCGGCTGACAGACTGTCCGCATGCGCATTGTGGTTCTGGCCGGTGGCATCGGTGGTGCCCGCTTCCTTCGCGGCCTCAAGCAGGCCGCGCCCGACGCGGAGATCACGGTCATCGGCAACACCGGTGACGACATCCATCTCTTCGGCCTCAAGGTCTGCCCCGACCTCGACACCGTGATGTACACCCTCGGCGGTGGCATCAACGAGGAACAGGGCTGGGGCCGCGAGGACGAGTCCTTCACCGTCAAGGAGGAACTCGCGGCGTACGGGGTCGGGCCCGAGTGGTTCGGCCTCGGCGACCGCGACTTCGCCACCCATATCGTCCGCACCCAGATGCTCGCCGCCGGCTACCCGCTCAGCGCCGTCACCGAGGCGCTGTGCGCCCGCTGGCAGCCCGGCGTCCGGCTCGTCCCGATGTCCGACGACCGGGTCGAGACGCACGTGGCGATCGAGGAGGACGGCGAGCAGCGGGCCGTGCACTTCCAGGAGTACTGGGTGAAGCTGCGCGCCTCCGTGGACGCGAAGGCCGTCGTGCCGGTGGGCGCCGAGCAGGCGAAGCCCGCGCCGGGCGTCCTCGAGGCGATCGCCTCGGCCGACGTCATCCTGTTCCCGCCGTCCAACCCCGTCGTGTCCGTCGGCACGATCCTGGCCGTGCCCGGCATCCGCGAGGCCGTCGCCTCCGCCGGTGCCCCGGTGGTCGGCCTCTCCCCCATCGTCGGCGACGCGCCCGTGCGCGGCATGGCCGACAAGGTGCTCGCGGCGGTCGGCGTGGAGTCCACGGCGGCGGCCGTCGCCCGGCACTACGGCGCGGGGCTCGTCGACGGCTGGCTCGTCGACACCGTCGACGCGGGCTCGGTCGCGGACGTCGAGTCGGCGGGCATCCGCTGCCGGGCGGTGCCGCTGATGATGACGGACCTGGACGCGACGGCGGAGATGGCGCGCGAGGCGCTGGCGCTGGCGGCGGAGGTCCGCGAGGCGGCGGACGCCGACGAATCGGGCGACGCGGGTGACGCGGGCGCGTCCGGTGGAGCCGGCGCGTGACGGGCGGCGGCGAGGCGTCGCTCCGGGGTGACGGTGGTGCCGGAGAGCGTGACGGCGGCGACGCCCGTTACGAGGTGTGGGCGCCGGCCGGGATTCCCGAGGTCACCGCCGGGGACGACATCGCCAAGCTGATCGCCTCCGTGTCCCCGGGTCTCGTGGACGGGGACGTCCTGCTCGTCACGTCGAAGATCGTGAGCAAGGCGGAGGGGCGCGTGATCGCCGCCGACGACCGGGAGGAGGCGATCGACGCCGAGACGGTACGGGTGGTGGCGCGGCGCGGTGCCCTCCGTATCGTCGAGAACCGGCAGGGCCTCGTGATGGCCGCCGCCGGTGTCGACGCCTCCAACACCCCCGCCGGCACCGTGCTGTTGCTGCCCGAGGACCCGGACGCCTCGGCCCGCCGGATCCGCGCGGGGCTGCGCGAGGCACTGGGCGTCGAGGTCGGGGTGATCGTCACCGACACCTTCGGGCGGCCCTGGCGCGGCGGTCTCACGGACGTGGCCATCGGCGCGGCCGGCGTGCGGGTCCTGGACGACCTGCGGGGCGTGACCGACTCCCACGGCAACGAGCTGAACGTGACCGTGGTCGCCACCGCCGACGAACTCGCCGCCGCCGGCGACCTGGTGAAGGGCAAGGCCGCCGGCCGGCCCGTCGCGGTCGTCCGCGGGCTCGGCCATGTCGTGGGCGGCGACGAGGAACCGGGCGCGCGGGCGCTCGTGCGGAACGCCGCCGACGACATGTTCCGGCTCGGCACCTCGGAAGCGGTACGGGAGGCGGTGACGCTGCGGCGCACCGTACGGGAGTTCACCGACGACCCGGTCGACCCGGGCGCGGTACGGCGCGCGGTCGCCGCCGCCGTCACGGCGCCCGCGCCGCACCACACCACCCCCTGGCGCTTCGTCCTGCTCGAGTCGGAGGCCTCGCGGGTGCGGCTGCTCGACGCGATGCGGGACGCGTGGATCGCGGACCTGCGGGCGGACGGCAGGACGGAGGAGTCGATCGCCCGGCGGATCCGCCGCGGCGACGTCCTGCGCAACGCGCCGTACCTGATCGTGCCCTGCCTCGTCATGGACGGCGCCCACCACTACGGCGACCCGCGCCGGGACGCCGCCGAGCGCGAGATGTTCGTGGTCGCGGCGGGCGCGGGCGTGCAGAACCTGCTGGTCGCCCTGGCCGGTGAGCGGCTCGGCTCGGCGTGGGTGTCCTCGACCATGTTCTGCCGCGACGTCGTACGGGACGTGCTCGGCCTCCCGGCCGACTGGGACCCGATGGGCACGGTGGCGGTGGGCCGCCCGGCGGCCCTCCCGAAGGAGCGGCCGGCGCGGCAGGCGGGGGCGTTCATCGAGGTGCGGTGAGCTCTGGCGAGGCGGATGCCGGTGACTCGATGCCCGTCCGGGGCTCCCGGCGGTGTGTTCTACAGCATGGTGATGTCGTTGGGCGCCAGGCGCGGTGCCCGGCGGGGCGGGACGCGGCCGCTGAGGAGGATCAGGCGGGCGGCGCGGTGGCGCTGGCCCTCGTAGGGGGCGAGCAGTTCGAGCATGGCCGCGTCGTCGGCCGTGCGGTCCCCGGCGAGCGCCCAGCCGACGATGCCGGGAAGGTGGAGGTCGCCGGTGGTGACCTCGTCCGGGGCGCCGTTGCTGCGCTGGACGGTCTCCGCGGAGGTCCAGGGGCCGATGCCGGGGATCAGTTCGAGGCGCTTGCGGGCATCCGCCGGAGCCATGTGCGCGGCCTCCTCCAGGCGGCGGGCGACGCGGGCGGCGCGGACGATCGTGGCCGAGCGCTTGCCGTCGACGTTCGCGCGGTGCCACTCCCAGGACGGGATCATCGCCCACGTACGGGCATCGGGCATCACGTACATGCCGTCCGGGGCGGGGCCGGGGGCGGGCTCGCCGTACTTGCGGACGAGCAGTCGCCAGGAGCCGTAGGCCTCGTCGGTGGTGACCTTCTGTTCCAGGACGGAGGGGATCAGCGACTCCATGACGAGGCCGGTGCGGGTGAGCCGCAGGCCGCGGCGGGCGCGGTGGGCGAGGGCGAGGAGCTTGTGGCGGGGGACGAAGGCGTCGGGGTCGTCGTCCGCGCCGAGCAGTGCCGGCAGTCCGTCGAGCAGCCAGGTCGCGCCGGGACCCCACGCCTCGGCCGCGACGGCGCCGCCGTGGATCCGCACGCGGAGCGTCCCGGGTCCTTCGGGCGTCCGGCTGGCGCGCCAGACGGAGCCGTCGGCGGTGGTGCGGAAGGTGGGATCGCCGGGGCCGCGGCGCAGGGGGCCGAGGGTGAGGCCCAGATCGAGGTCCTGGGCCGGGGCCTCGGCCTTGGCGGGGGTCTGGTCCTGGGCCTGTTTCAGGTGCAGGTCACGGCTCTGGGCCCTGGCCGCGGGTACGGGTACGTGGCCGCCGCGGTACGTGGTGCGCGTGGTGGGGGTGCGGGGGGCGAAGCGGCCGGCCATGGCATGAGCCTATCCGTGCCGGAGCGGCCGGGAGCCCCCGAAGCCCACCGTCCCGGGTCCGCGACGCCCGGGTCTTCGGCCGGCTGCCTCGCGGGGCGCGCGTCGCCCGGAGCTTCGCCCGCCCGCGTTGCGGGGCAGCCGCCTGCGCGTGGTTACTGGTCCGACGAGAAGCGGAGGGCGGCTGCGGGGAGTCTGGCGTCGCACCAGACGCGGACGCCGTCGCGGAGTTCGTTGTCGGGGCCCACCTCCGCGCCGTCGCCGATGACCGCGCCCGTCAGGACCGTGCGCGCGCCGATGCGGGCGCCCGTGCCGATGAGGGAGTCGGTGATGACGGCGCCGGGTTCGACGACCGCGTTCGCCAGGACCGTGGAGCCCGTGACGCGGGCGCCGGCGCCGATCACCGCGCCGGGGCCGATCACGGTGCCGCCGGTCAGCTTCGCGTCCGGGGCCACCGTGGCCGTGTCGAGGATCAGCCGGTCGCCGCAGCGGCCGGGGACCGCCGGGGACGGCGCGCGGCCGAGGACGAGGTCGGCGGAGCCTCGTACGAAGGCCTGCGGAGTGCCGAGGTCGAGCCAGTACGTGGAGTCGACCATGCCCTGGAGGTGCGCGCCGGAGGCGAGCAGTTCGGGGAAGGTCTCGCGTTCGACGGAGACCGGCCGGCCCGCCGGGATGGTGTCGATGACCGAGCGCCGGAACACGTACGCGCCCGCGTTGATCTGGTCGGTGACGATCTCCTCAGGAGTCTGGGGCTTCTCCAGGAAGGCCGTGACCCGGCCGGTGGGGTCCGTCGGGACCAGGCCGAAGGCGCGCGGGTCCTCCACCCGGGTGAGGTGGAGGGAGACGTCCGCGCCGGAGGACTGGTGCGTGGCGACGAGGGCGCGGATGTCGAGGCCGGTGAGGATGTCGCCGTTGAAGATCAGGACCGGGTCCTCGGGCGCCGAGTGGAGCCGGGAGGCGACGTTGCGGATGGCGCCGCCGGTGCCGAGCGGCTCCTCCTCGGTGACGTACTCGATGCTCAGGCCGAGCGCCGAGCCGTCACCGAAGTACGGTTCGAAGACCTCCGCCAGGTACGAGGTGGCGAGGACGATGTGGTCCACGCCCGCCGCCCGGGCCCGGGCCAGCTGGTGCGTCAGGAAGGGAACGCCGGCCGCCGGGACCATCGGCTTGGGCGTGTTGACCGTCAGGGGACGCAGCCGGGTGCCTTTGCCACCGACCAGGAGAATCGCTTCGGTCACCTGTCGTCTCTGCTTCCTGTTCGGGTCCGGTCTCGTCGCCGGGGGCGGCATTCGTTCGGCCGTCCGTACGATATGACCGGTCAGTTTATGCAGATGGTTGAGTCCCCGACCCCATCCGTGCCCCCGTCAGCGCCTTCCCTGGTACTTCGCCGAGGCCGAGCGGGCGGTGCCGAGCTTTCCGTAGAGGCGCCCGCCCGGGCACTCGGTGGCGAAGCCGTCGCGATGGCCGGCGATGGCGTTGAACTTCACCTTTCTGCCCTTTTTGTAGAGGTTTCCGCCTCCTGAGGTGAGAGTCACCTTCCCCTTCGGATTCACCCCGTACAGCCCCAGCTTCCACGCGGTCAGCCGTGCGACGGCCGTCACGACGGCGGCCGGCGGCGTCGAACTGCCGTACGTGCCGAGCACGGCGATGCCCATGCTGTTGCTGTTGAAGCCGAGGGTGTGGGCGCCGAGCACCGGCTTGGAGACGCCGCCGGCGCGGCCCTCGTAGATGTTTCCGCACTTGTCGACGGCGAAGTTGTAGCCGAAGTCACGCCAGCCCAGGCTCTTCACGTGGTAGCGGTAGATGCTGCGCAGCACCGACGGGGCCTGCTTGCAGGTGTACTTGTTGCCGGTGGCGCTGTGGTGGACGAACGCCGCCTTGACCGTCTTCGTGTAGACGAAGCCCCGCTCGCGCATCTTCTCGTCGGCGCCCCAGCCCTTACGGGTGATGATCTTGGGGCGGGGTCCGATGTACGGCTTCGCGGCCGGGAGCGCCGCCCTGGTCTGGGCGCGGGTCAGCGCGGGGATCTCGGCGGCACCGACCGGGGCGAGCCGGGCGTCGACGCTCGCGGCGGCGGCCTGTTCGGCGGAGGACGGTGCGACGGCGGTCGGCGCCTCGGCCCACGCGGGGGCGGAGGCGGGCGCCGGCGCGTCCGCGGGCGTGGACGCGGACGCCGGGGTCCGTACGACGGACTTCGTGTGCGGGGCGGGTGCGGAGGCCGGATCCGCGGCCGGGTTCGCGGGTGAGTCCTCCGCCGGGTCCGGGCCCGGGTCGACCAGTTCCAGGCGCAGGCCCGCCGGGAGGGCCGCGTTCCGCGCCTTCGCCTCCGGGCGTACGCGGACCTCCACGCCGTCCGAGGCGCCGACCCACAGCGGCGCGGTGGCCCCGCGCCGGGCGGCCGAACGGGCTTCCGCCGTGGCCGGGTCGGCGCCGTGCTCGTCGTTGTGGGTCTCCACGTCCTGCCACGCGGACCACGCACCGTCCGCCGCGGCCCGGGTGCGGACCTGGACGGTGCCGTGCAGCGGGGCGCGCGCGTCGTCCCAGACCACGCCGACGAGCGAGAACGGTCTGACGTCCCGTCGGGCGAGCCCCTGCCCCGCCGCCGCCTCGGCGGGGCGCCCGACCGTCCTGCCGTGCGCCTGCGGTTCGAGGGGCTCAAGGTGGTCGAGGGGCTCATGGGGTTCGACGGGTTCAAGGGGTTCGAGGGGTTCGAGAGGGAGCGACTGGGTCGATCCCGCGAGGTCGACCTGCGGCGCGGCGGCCTCGGCGGCCCCGGCGGCCCCGGCGAACGCGTCGGCCGAGAGGGCTGGGTCCGCGCTCAGGGCCGGGGCGGCCGGGGCTGCGGCCGCGCCGGCAGGGGTCGTGAGGGCGAGCGGCAGGGCGAGTGCCGCCGCGCACGTGACGGCGATCGAGGAGGCGAGGTAGGCACGCATGGAGTGATCGTCCGTAGCGGGCCGCAGTTCCGCGCGGCGGGAACCGGCACGGAAACTGACACTCCGTCGGGCCGACCGGTGGACGCCGTCACCGGTACGGGGGACCGGGCCGGGCGGCGCGCGTACGCTTGCCCGCGTGAACGCCAGCGACCGCACCCCTGCCGACCTGCTGCGATCCGCGCTCGCCGCGGATCCCGCCCGCCCCTTGGTCACTTTCTACGACGACGCCACCGGTGAACGCGTGGAATTGTCGGTGGCCACTTTCGCCAATTGGGTGGCCAAGACCGCCAATCTGCTCCAGGGCGAGCTGTCCGCGTCCCCGGGCGACCGGGTCGCGCTGCTGCTGCCCGCGCACTGGCAGACCGCGGTGTGGCTGCTCGCCTGTGCCTCCGTCGGTGTGACGGCGGAGCTCGGCGGCGATCCGGCCGACGCGGACTACGTGGTGGCGGGGCCCGAGGGACTCGAAGCGGGCCTCGCCTGCTCGGGAGACCGGATCGCGCTCTCCCTCGCGCCGTTGGGGCGCCGCTTCCCGGCGCCGCCGGCCGGTTACGCGGACTACGCGGTGGAGGTGCCGAGCCAGGGTGACCGGTTCGCTCCGTTCGTCCCGGTTGATCCCGGTGCGCTCGCGCTCGTCGTCGACGGTACGGAACTGACGGGCATCCAGCTCGTCGAGCGCGCCCGCACGGACGCGGCGGAGCTGGGTCTCGAGGCGGGGTCGCGGGTGCTGTCCGGGCGCTCGTACGACACCTGGGCCGGCGTCTCGGCGGGCCTGTACGCCCCGCTCGCGGCGGGCGGGTCGGTGGTGCTGTGCCGGCACCTGGAGCAGCTCGGCGAGGAAGGGCTGACGAAGCGGGTGGAGAGCGAGCGGGTGACGGTGACGGTGCCGGCGGCCGGCTGAGCACACGGAGGTGCGCGAACGTCGGGCTCGCCACCCGTACGGCCCATCGACGCGCCGCGTACCCGGGTGTGGGCGGGGAGTCCGGTACATGATCGGCCGGGGGGTATCGATGCCTTCCGCAGAACCGTGGGCCGCGATCCGCCGTCTACCTCAGTGGCCGGCGTGCCGCGTGCCGCCGACGCCATGAGGACGGATCAGACGTGACGGACAGCGCAGACTCGCCCGCCAAGGGCGCTCGCAAGCGGCGGCAATGGCTGCGCTGGGCGGCGTTGGGAGCGGCGGTCGTGGTGCTGGTGGCGGCGGGGGTGGGCTGGTGGCTGTACCGGAAGCTGGACGGGAACATCACCACGGACACGACCGCCGCGGCCGAGCTCCTCAAGTACGAGAAGGAGCGGCCCTCGCCGGCCGTGAACGCGGCCCGGAACATCCTGCTGATCGGCTCGGACACGCGCGCGGGCGCGGGGAACGCCAAGTACGGGCAGGACGGCGGCACCCAGCGTTCGGACACCACGATCCTGCTGCACATCTCCGCGGGCGGGGCGGGGGCCACCGCGGTGTCCATCCCCCGCGATCTGATGGTGCAGATTCCCAGTTGCGCCAGGACGGGACAGGCAGGGAAGGCCGGAAAAGCCGGCAAGGCCGGCAAGGCCGGGAAGGCGGGCAAGGCCGGCGAGGGCGACGGCGGGCGCACCTCGCCGCAGTTCGCCCAGTTCAACTGGGCCTTCGAGCTGGGCGGGACCGCCTGCACCATCCGCACCCTGGAGAAGCTGACCAAGATCCGCATCGACCACCACATGGTGATCGACTTCCGCGGCTTCAAGAAGATGGTCGACGCCGTCGACGGCGTGGAGATCTGCCTCAAGGAGCCGATCGACGACAAGGACGCCCATCTGAAGCTGCCCGCCGGCCGGCAGATCCTGCACGGCGAGCAGGCGCTCGGTTTCGTCCGGGCCCGGAAGTCGCTCGGGAACGGCAGCGACACCGAGCGGATGGACCGGCAGCAGCAGTTCCTCGGGGCCCTGGTCAACAAGGTGCAGAGCGACGGCGTGCTGCTCAATCCGACCCGGCTGTACCCGGTGCTCGACGCGGCGACGAAGTCGATCACGACCGATCCGGGCCTCGCGTCCCTCCGGGACCTGTACGACCTGGCCCGGTCGATGCGGGCGGTCCCGACCGAGAAGGTGCAGTTCCTGACGGTGCCGCGGCGGCCGTACTCGTACAACGCGAACCGGGACGAACTGGTGCAACCAGCCGCAGATCAGCTCTTCGCGCGGCTGCGCGCCGACCAGCCGGTCACCGTCCACCCCGGCGACAGCGGGAACACGGAGCAGACGGCGGACGGACCGGGAGCGTCGGCGGCACCGTCCTTCGCCGGGCGGAACGCGGCCGAGGGCACCTGCCGCTGACCGGCGGACGCGGCGGAGAGTTCCTGTCGGCGGCCGGCGGACGCGGCGGAGAGTTCCTGTCGGCGGCCGGCCGGCGCCGCCCCGAGGCCGGCCCGGCCGCGTGGGCGCACGTGCGGCGCGTGTGGCGAGTTCGTAAAGGCGGGACCAAGGGAAGGGCGGTGCTGGATGAGGTTTGGGCAAATTGCCCGGGTGTAAGGGGCGTGGAATTTGTCACGGACGTCGCCCCACGCTGAACTGGGCGGATAGTGTGACGCGATCCGGTGCACCCGACCGCGTGGTCGCGCACTCGATGGATCGAACGACCGAGCGCCCGAGGGGGAGGCGCCTCGCGTGGCACCGACGGAGGACTCAAGTAACCGTGGACGCGCACAGCCGTGGACGGGCGGACGAGATCGACCCCGCCGACCAGTGGGTACTCAACCCGCAGACGGGCAACTACGAACTGCGACTGGACCGCTCCGCTGGGCAGTCGCAGCCTGCCGCCCCGTCCCACCCGCGCCCCCGTACCACCCGCGGCGCCACACCCCCCGGCCAGAGAACGCACGACCGGCTGACCGAGACCGCTCCGCCGGTCCCGGGGCAGCGCCGGCGCCGTGCCGCCGAGCCCGGTGACCGGCCCTCCGCGGCCGGCCGCCGCAAGCGCCGCCCGGAGAAGTCGCGCAAGAAGAAGGTCCTGATGTGGACCGGCGGCACCATGGCCGTCGTGCTCGTGGGCGGCGCCGCCGGCGCGTACGCGCTGTACAACCACTTCGACAACAACATCAACACCATCGAGGTGGCCGGCGGCTCCGGAGGCTTCAAGAAGGACGAGGCCTTCAACATCCTGCTCATCGGCACCGACAAGCGGACCGGTGAGGGCAACTCCGGCTACGGTGACAAGAACAGTCCCGGCCATGCCGACACCACGATCCTCTTCCACGTCTCGAAGGACCGGACGAACGCCACGGCGATGTCCATCCCCCGTGACCTGGTCATCGACATCCCCGAGTGCGAGACCAAGCTCCCGGACGGCAGCATCAAGAAGATCCCCGGCCAGACGGACGAGCGCTTCAACATCAGCCTCGGCCAGTCCGACCGCGACCCCGGCTGCACCATGCGCACGGTCAAGGAGATCACCGGCCTGACCGTCGACCACTTCATGATGGCCGACTTCAACGCCGTCAAGGAGATGACGACGGCCGTCGGCGGCGTGAAGGTCTGCGTGGAGAAGCCGATCGACGACCCCAAGTCGCATCTGAAGCTGCCCAAGGGCGAGTCGACGATCATGGGCGAGCAGGCGCTCGCCTTCGTCCGCACCCGCTCCAGCTTCGGCAACAAGAGCGACCTCGACCGCATGAAGGTCCAGCAGCAGTTCCTCAGCTCGATGATCCGCCAGATGAAGTCGGACGACACGCTCACGTCGCCGAGCAAGCTGTACGACCTCGCCGACGCCGCGACGAACGCGCTCACCGTCGACACGGGCATAGGGAGCATCTCCAAGCTCAAGTCCCTGGCCATGGAACTGTCCAAGATCGACACCAAGAACATCACGTTCCTGACGCTGCCGGTCATCGACAACCCGGACGAGCCGCGGCCGATCACGGTCGTCCCCGACCCGGAGAAGGCCCCGCAGCTCTTCGACATGATGCTGAACGACATCTCGCTCACCGAGGTGAAGAAGAAGGAGCAGGACGCCAAGAACGCCCAGGCCCAGGCCCAGGCGAAGCTCCTCCAGGGCACCCGCTCCACCGCGCGCGAGGTCCGCGTCGACGTCTACAACGGCAGCGGCAAGACGGGCGCGGCGCAGAATACGATCGTCTGGCTCCAGAACGAGCACGGCGTGACGCGGTCGACCAACAAGAGCAACGCCCCCGAGAAGGCGGCGAAGACCACGCTCACGTACGCACCGAACCAGGCCGACCAGGCCCGCAAGCTCGCGGACCTGATGGGCCTGCCCGCCTCGGCTCTCAAGCCGGGCACGCAGGACGCCGGGGAGCGTGAGCCCATGACGCTCGTGCTCGGCGCCGACTTCAAGGGCGCGGGGGTGCCCCTCACCGGTCCGGCAAAGGCGCCGGAGGGTGCGCAGACGGCAGACAAGCAGGTGTGCGCCAAGTGAGCCGGACCCGTCCGGCCCTGGGCCGCGCCTGAGTGATTGAGGAGACCTGGGGTGGGACAGAGCAGCGTGCGTGGGGAGGGGGCGCGAGAACGCGCCTCGCGCGCCCGCGAGTTGGGCTGGGACGAGAGTCTCTACGACGACGGGCCCGGACACGCGTCCGGGTCCGCGGACGGCGGCCCGGGTAGGGGCCCGGGCGGCAGCGTGCCGCGCTCCCGCCGGGCCGGCGGCGGCTCCGGCGGCGACGGAGACGACGGTACGGGCGGTTCGGGCGGCACCGGACACCGGCGCGGCGGCCCGCGCCGCCGGGCGAAGAAGTCCGGCAAACGCCGGATACTCCGCTGGGTGGCCGTGACGCTGTCGCTGCTGATACTCGGCACGGCGGGCGCCGGATACCTGTACTACCAGCACCTCAACGACAACCTCCGCGGCGGTGCGCGCGCGGGCGGCGACAGCGGTGTGAAGAAGGCCGCGCCGAACGCGCTGGGCGACACCCCGCTGAACATCCTCCTGATCGGCTCGGACGACCGTAAGGACGCCAAGAACGTGGCGCTGGGCGGCGGCAAGAACGACCGGAACCGTCCGCCGCTCGCCGACGTGCAGATGCTGCTGCACGTCTCCGCTGACCGGAAGAACGCCTCGATCGTCTCGATCCCGCGCGACACCGTCGTCCCCATCCCCAAGTGCACGGACGACCAGGGCAAGACGTACGCCGCGACGAACACCCGGCCCATCAACGAGACCCTCAGCCGCGGCGGCCCCGGCTGCACCCTCACCACCTGGGAGACCCTCACGGGGGTCTACATCGACCACTGGATGATGGTCGACTTCGCCGGCGTGGTGGCGATGGCCGACGAGGTCGGCGGCGTCCCGGTCTGCGTGAAGACCGGCGTGTACGACAAGTCGACGCCGCAGCAGAAGGGCGGCTCCGGCCTGAAGCTCCCCAAGGGGACCCACGAGGTCAAGGGCGAGCAGGCGCTGCAGTGGCTGCGCACCCGGCACGCGTTCGGCAGCGACCAGAACCGTGCCAAGGCCCAGCACATGTACATGAACGGCATGATGAAGAAGCTCCAGGAGCAGAACGCCTGGACCGACACCACCCGTCTCACCGGGCTCGCGGAGACCGCCACGACGGCCCTCGTGGTCTCAGACGAGATCAAGTCGGTGAAGAAGCTCTTCGACCTGTCGATGCAGCTGAAGAACGTGAAGCTGGACCGTCTGACCACGGCCACCGTCCCGACGAGGGAGTACCCGGGCAACCCGAAGGCGTGGCTGGAGCTGGTCCCCTCGTCCGCCGACAAGATGTGGGCGATGCTCCGCGACGACGTGGCCATGGACAAGAACGGCGACCCGGCCGACGCGAAGGGCAAGCCGAAGGCGTCGTCCTCGGCGAAGCCCTCGGTCGCCGCCGAGGCTCCGGACTCCTTCGCCGTCACGGTGATCAACGGCACCGCCGGTGACGGCCAGGCGCCCGCCGAGGGCCGGGCCACCACGGTCTCCAAGCAGCTGCGCGACAAGGGCTTCGACCAGGCCGACGCCTCCCGGGACGCCCAGCCGCGCAAGGACACCGTGGTGTTCTACCCGAAGAGCGACGGCGACCAGGGCAAGGCCAACGCGCAGTCCGTGGCCACCGCCCTCGGCCTGCCGGCCTCGGCGGTCCGCGCCGACGCCAAGGTCACGGACGTCACCCTGGTCGTCGGCGCCGACTGGCGCGAGGGCACCACGTACAAGAAGCCGCAGGTGGCGGCCGGTGACCTGCCGGAGGGCGCGTCCGACAAGGCGGACTGCATGGACGTCTACTCGATCTACCAGTGGGACGGCAAGAGCTGACCCTCCGTCGACCCGACGAAACGACACGGCGGTGGCCGGGCCCTCCGAGAGGGACCCGGCCACCGCCGTGTCGGGCGCCACATCCGGCGCCGGATCAGCCAGTCCCAGGCCGGCCAGGCCGACAGGCCAGGCCGACAGGCCTCAAGCGATGCCGGGCTAGGCCACAAGCCAGGCCGACAGGCCTCAAGCCAGGCCGGGCTAGGCCGACAGGCCAGGCCGACAGGCCAGGCCGACAGGCCAGGCCGACAGGCCAGGCCGACAGGCCAGGCCGACAGGCCAGGCCGACAGGCCAGGCCGACAGGCCTCAAGCGAGGCCGGGCTAGGCCACAAGCCAGGCCGACAGGCCGCAAGTCAGGCCGGGCTAGGCCACAAGCCAGGCCGACAGGCCTCAAGCCAGGCCGGCCAGGCCACGAGCCAGGTCCGCCGGACAGGCCCTAGGCCGCCTCGGCCGTCTCCGCCGTGTCGCCGGCCTTCACCACCGGACGCCTGCTCGCGATGACCTTCTTCGCCAGCGAGCGCGGGCTGGTCAGGAACCCGAAGCCCCACGACATGTGCATGGTCGCCAGGGCCACCGGGATCTGCAGCCGCGCCTTCAGCGACAGGCCCTTGCCGGCCACGACCGAGCCCGCGGTGATGGCCGCCAGGTAGCCGGCCGGGATCAGGAAGCCGAGCGGGGTGAGCACGGCGCCCACCACGATGCCGGCGGCGATCGCGCAGACCGCGGTCGGCGGGGCCAGGTAGCGGAGGTTGATGGAGCCCTCGTGGTAGCGGGCCACCACGTGCCGCCAGCGGCCGTAGTCCTTGTACTGCTTGGCGAGCGCGCGCACCGAGGGGCGCGGGCGGTACTGGACGCGCAGCTCGGGCGAGAACCAGATCAGACCGCCGGCCTCGCGGATGCGGAAGTTCAGCTCCCAGTCCTGGGCGCGGATGAACTCCTCGTTGTAGCCGCCCTGCTGCTCGAGCGCCTCGCGGCGGAACACGCCCAGGTACACCGTCTCGGCAGGGCCGGCCGCGCCACCGGTGTGGAAGGACGCGTTGCCGACGCCGATCTTCGAGGTCATCGCGGCCGCGACCGCGTCCTCCCAGGCGTTCTCGCCCTCGGCGTGCATGATGCCGCCGACGTTCATCGCGCCGGTCTCCTCCAGGAGACGCACGGCGGTCGAGATGTAGTTCGGCGAGAGCATGCCGTGGCCGTCGACGCGCACCACGATCGGGTGACGGGATGCCTTGATCGCCGCGTTGAGGGCGGCCGGCGTGCGGCCTGTGGGATTCGGCACGGTGTGAACCCGGGCACGCTTGTCGGCGTTCTCCCGGACGAGTTCGGCGGCGATCTCGTCGGTGCGGTCCGTGGACGGGCCGAGCGCGATCACCACCTCCATCTCACCGTCGTACTCCTGCTCCAGGATGTGACGGACCGAGTTGCGCAGATGCCGCTCCTCGTTGAGGACCGGCATGATCACGGAGACGGGGGGCAGCATGGATTCCTCGGGGGTCCGGGGGTCGTCCCCCGGGAGGCAGCAGTATCGCGTGCCACGTTACCGCGAACGGGGGACACGATCGCGCGCCGCCGGGGGCGATGCCGGGTGGCGCTGATCGTATGGGCCTACGGTGCTCACGGTCCCCCTGTCGTACCAGCGGAGGTGTCCACCGGTGACCGCACCCTCCCGCACGCCCCGTCCGCCCCGGCCCGCCGCCCGCCGCGTACCCGCTCCGGCACCGGCCCGCAGGCGGCGCCGGCCGAGACGGCCGCGGTGGGGCATGCGGGCGGCGACCACGCTCTCGGTCGTGGTCCTCGCCGCAGGGGGCATCGGGCACGCGGTGGTGACGAGCCTGGACACCGGCATCAACCGGATCGACCCCTTCAAGGACATGAAGAACCGGCCGCAGGCAGGGCACGGCATGAACGTCCTCGTCGTCGGCACCGACGGCCGCGACCGGATCGACGAGGAGGAGCGCAGGCAGTACCGGCTCGGCGGCGCTCCCTGCCACTGCACGGACACCGTGATGCTCGTGCACATCTCCGAGGACCGCGAGCGGGCGAGCGTGGTGTCGCTGCCCCGCGACTCGTACGCCGAGATGCCCGAGCACACCGACCTCACCACCGGCAAGCACCACCACGCGCACCCGGTGAAGCTGAACGCGGCGTACGCGGAGGGCGGGCCGGGGCTCACCGTGCGGACCGTCGAGTCGATGACCGGGGTGAAGATCGACCACTACCTGGAGGTCGACTTCACCAGCTTCATGAAGACCGTGGACGCGGTCGGCGGCGTGCAGATCTGCACCACGAAGCCGCTGAAGGACTCCTACACCGGGCTCGACCTGCCCGCCGGGCCGCACGAGCTGGACGGCGGACAGGCGCTGCAGTACGTGCGCTCCCGCCATGTCGACGGGGCCGCCGACATCGGGCGCATGCAGCGCCAGCAGAAGTTCCTGGCGGCGCTGATCGACCAGGTCACCAGTGGCGGGGTGCTGCTCAACCCGGTGCGCTTCCGCGAGGTCGCCTCGACGATGCTGAGCTCGGTCCGGACGGACCAGGGCTTCGGTACGGAGCAGATGCTCGCCCTCGCCAAGGCGATGCAGGGCTTCTCGCCGGCGTCGTCGGAGTTCGTGTCGGTGCCGATCGGCGACATGAGCTTCCCGGTGAAGGGGATCGGCTCCACGGTGAAGTGGGACGCGGCGAAGGCGCAGAAGCTGTTCCAGTCGCTGCGCGAGGACCGGCCGCTGGCGCCCGCCCGGCAGGCCGCGGCCAAGGGGCCGCTGCCGGTCGACGTGGACGTCGCGCCCGGGACGATCCGGGTCCAGGTCTACAACGGGACCCGCACGGACGGGCTCGGCGGCCGGGTCGACGCGGCACTGCGCGGCACCGGCTTCGACACGACGCGCGCGCCGAGGACCGCCGACGGTGGCCGGGAGCAGCCGCGCACCCTCGTCGAGTACGACCCGGGCTGGGACCGCTCGGCCAGGTCCCTGGCGGCCGCCCTGCCGGGCGCGGAGCTCCGCCCGGTGAAGGGCCAGGGCGCGACCCTGCGGGTCACGGTCGGCGCGGACTACAAGGGCGTGACGCCGGTCCGCGAGCGGGAACGGCAGACGGGCCAGTTCGAGGCGGTTAGGGGCGACCAGGTGGTGTGCCCGTAGTCATGGACCGGGGCGACCAGATGGTCTGCCCGTAGTCACGGACCGGGACGGCCAGATGGTCTGCCCGTAGTCACGGACCGGGACGGCCAGATGGTCTGCCCGTCGGCGCGGACCAGGGCGACCAGGTGATGTTGTGCCCAGTCCCGGAACGGGATGGCCAGGTGGTCTGCCCGTCGTCGCGGGACCGGGCGGCCAGGTGGGGTGTGTCCGTCGTCACGGGCCCGGCGGGCTCAGTCCTCGTATCCCTCGGCCGCGCGGCGCTCGCGGAGTTCCTTGATCGCGCGGCGGCGGGCCAGGCGGTGGGTGCGGCGGATCTGGGCCTCCTGGTAGCGGCGCTTGTCGCGCTCGGTCTCCGGGAGGACCGGCGGGACGGGCCGGGGCTTGCCGTCGGCGTCGACGGCCGCGAAGACGAGGTACGCGGAGCCGACCTGGGTCGCGGGCGCGGACTCGTTCCAGCGCTCCGCCATGACCCGGACGCCGACCTCCATGGAGGACCGGCCGGTCCAGTTGACCTGGGCCTTCACATGGACGAGGTCGCCGACCCTGACCGGCTCCAGGAAGGCCATCTCGTCCATGGAGGCGGTGACGGCCGGGCCGCCCGAGTGCCGGCCCGCGACCGCGCCCGCGGCGTCGTCCACCAGCTTCATGATCACGCCGCCGTGCACCGTACCGAGGAGGTTGGTGTCGTGGCTGGTCATGATGTGGCTGAGGGTGGTGCGGGAGGCGGAGGTGGGCTTCCCCGGGATGTCGCCCTGATCTGTCATGCCCTCTACCTTATGCCCGCCCTTGGACCGGGTCGCGGCGCCGTCCGGTTTGCATCAGCTTGGCAACAGCGCCGACCCGATTCCCCACCCGCCCTGTCGGGCCGGCGGGGCGGACCGGCAGACTGTTCCGCATGAATGACTGGCCCGACGCCCAGCCCGAGGGGCCTCGCCGGATGCGCCACGTGCAGCGCCCGCAGGTCCCCCCGCAGCAGCCGCAGCAGCAGCGGCAGCCGCAGTACGACCAGGGCTACAACCCGAGCTTCACGCAGGCGCAGGCCTCCGGGTACGACTCCGGTTACAGCTCGGGCCGGGTCTACGGCGGCCCGCAGGGCCCCGGCCGTGGCCCGGGCGGGCCCGGCGGCCACGGCACCGTGCCGCCGCAGTACGCGCCGCCGCGGCCCGGCGGCGGTGCCGGCGCGCCCGACTGGCGGCGCCGGATCAAGATCGGTTCGATCGTGCTCGCCGTGGCCGTGGTCGGCTGGAGCGTCGGCACGTACGCCTGGGCCAGCTCGAAGATGCGCAACGAGGTCGACCTCGCCAAGGTGATCGAGCGCCCCTCCGAGGGCGACTGCACCACGTATCTGATCGTCGGCTCGGACAGCCGTGAGGGCATGACGGCCGAGGAGAAGAAGAAGCTGCACACCGGCTCCGCCGAGGGCAAGCGGACCGACTCGATGATGATCCTCGCGGCCTGCTCCAGCGGGAACACGATGATCTCGCTGCCGCGTGACTCCTGGGTGACGATCCCGTCCTTCGTGGGCTCGGAGTCCGGCAAGAAGTACGCGGCGCGCGGCGGCTCCAAGCTGAACGCCGCCTACGCGATGGACGGCCCGGAACTGCTCGTCCGCACCGTCGAGTTCAACACCGGCCTGCGCATCGACCACTACGCGGAGATCGGCTTCGCCGGCTTCGCGAACATCGTGGACGCGCTCGGCGGTGTCGAGCTGAACATCGAGAAGGGCTTCAAGGACAAGAAGTCCGGCGCCGACTTCCAGGCCGGCACGCAGACCCTCAACGGCGAGCAGGCCCTCGCCTTCGTCCGTACCCGCTACGCCTTCGCCGAGTCCGACCTGGCCCGTACGAAGAACCAGCAGAAGTTCCTGTCGGCGCTGGCCAACCAGGCGGCGACGCCGGGCACGATCCTCAACCCGTTCCGGCTGTACCCGACGCTCGGCGCGGGCCTGGACACGCTGATCGTGGACAAGGACATGTCGCTCTACGACCTCGGCAAGATGTTCTTCGCGATGAAGGGCATCAGCGGCGGCGACGGGAAGTCGATGAACATGCCGATCGCGGGCAGCGCGCCGCAGGGCTCCCTCAAGTGGGACATGCCGAAGGTGAAGCAGCTGGTCGAGCAGATCAGGAACGACGAGAAGGTCACGGTCACCTCGGACCGCTGACGTCGACGGCACGCGGTCGGCGCCCTGTTCGGGCGTCGACCGTTTGATTTCGTCCAGCAAATCCGGGAATCATGGCGCCGGTCGCCACGGGCGACGGCACGGGGAGAACGCGGGAACGGGGAGGTTCGCGAATGCCGTGGGACGAGTGGGAGCAGCTGAAGGCGGAGACGGCGGCGCGCCAGTCGTCGTCGATGCGCCTGAACCAGCTGCCGGCGGACCCGGGAGGCGGCGGGTACTCGGAGGACCTGAAGACGGACAAGCGGGCCTGGGTGAAGGCCGGCGAGGGCGTCTCGGGGCTGAAGGAGGGCGTCACCACGGCGCTGACGAAGCTCGACTCCGGGCAGGCGGGACTGGGTGACGGTCAGGGCATCCAGAGCGCGGCGGCGCAGAAGGAGTTGTACGACTCCTGGAAGAAGTACGTCGGCGACGTGAGCGGCCGCTGTGAGGCACTGGGCGGGCTCCTGAAGACGTCGGGCCACGACCTGGCGAAGCCCGACGAGACGCTGCTCGGAGAGCTCAACGCGCACGCGAAGAAGTACGCGGACACCGAGGCCGTCGGCGGCCAGGCGAAGGAGAAGTGACCGCGGCGATGGATCTGGAGACCTTGCGGGCCTTCAAGCAGGCCGAGTACGAGGAGGCCGCGGACGCCTACCGGGCCGTCGGCGACGCGGCCATGACGGCCAAGGACACGATCGACACGAAGATCACCGCGGGCATCCGCGGCGAGCTGGAGGGCAAGGCCGCGGATGCCGCCCTGGGCGAGCTCAAGGAGCTGTCGAAGAACTTCCACTACGCGCAGACCGAGTGCGGTCTGGTCAGCACCGCGCTGAATGGTTTCGCCTTCGACCTCGGCGCCGCCAAGCGGAAGCTGGACGCGGCGATCGCCGACGCGCAGGCGGCCGGCTGCACCGTGAACCCCAACGGTTCGGTCAGCTTCCCGCCGGGCGCGAAGCCCGGCGCGGACAAGACCGCCGAGGGCGGAACGGTGACCGGCAGCGCCGGGATGACCGACCCCACGGCCAACGCCATCGAGCGCCAGGCCATCAACATCCACCCGAACCCGAACTACGGCAAGGCGATCGAGTTCGCGAACCGGATCGCCGACGTGCTGAAGGAAGCGACCGAGGCGGACGCCAAGTGGGCCCCGAAGCTGCGGGCGCTGAAGGCCGACGACGACCTGAAGGTCAGCAACCGGGACTGGACCGACGCGCAGTCGGACATGAGCGGGGTGAAGGACGCGGGCAAGAGCTACCTCGACTCCCTGCCGAAGCCGCCCAAGGACGGCACGCCGGACCAGAACGCCGAGTGGTGGAAGAGCCTGACCCCGGAGCAGCGCGCCGACTACCTCGCCATGCAGCCGGACAGGCTCGGGGGGCTGAACGGACTCCCGTCGGACATCCGGGACGAGGCGAACCGGGTGGTGTTCGCGGAGAAGCAGGCCGCGACCCAGATGGAGCTGGACTCCATTCCGAAGCCGCCGGCCAACGAGTGGACGTGGATCACCGCCGGCATGTACCCGGCGAAGGTGCACACCGACGAGTGGATGGAGTGGGACCGGAAGTACGGCGACCGGTACCGCGAGCTCGAGACGTCCATGAAGGGCATCAACGCGATCCAGTCCCGCTTCGACCGGACCGGCACCGGCGGGCTGCCGGAGGCGTATCTGCTCGGCTTCGACCTCAAGGGGATCGGGGACGGGAAGATCATCATGGCCAACGGGAACCCGGACACGGCCGACCACGTCAGCGTGTACGTCCCGGGTACCTACGCGGGCATCGAGTCCATCGGCGACGGGGACGACCACGGGGACCTCGGCCGTGGGGAGCGGCTCTGGGCCGAAGGCAGCAGGTTCGCGCCGGGGCAGAAGGTCTCCACGATCACCTGGCTCGACTACAACGCCCCGGACAGCATCCTGCCCGAGGCCACGCGAGGCCAGTACGCGGAGGAGGGCGGTCCCCGCCTGTACGACTTCCTCCAGGGCAACAGGGCGGCCCAGGAGAACGCCGACGGCTCACGGGCCCACACGACGGTCATCGGCCACAGCTACGGCAGCACGGTGGTCGGCGTCTCGGCCCAGTCCGGCAGCTGGAAGGACCCGACGGCGGTCGACGACTTCCTCTTCGCGGGCAGTCCGGGCGTCCAGGCGGATCACGCCGCGGACCTGGGGGTCGGGGCCGACCACGTGTGGGCGATGGGCGGCCCCTGGGACGATCAGGTCGTCCGGCAGGGCGGTCGCCTGATGGGCCTCGGTGACAACTGGACCATCCCGACCGACGAATCGTTCGGCGGCAACATCATGAAGAATGACTCGGACGGGCATTCCGGATTCTGGGACGAAGGGTCTCTCAGCATTCGCAACCAGGGAGCCGTCATAGCCGGCCGTTACGACAGGGTTGAACTTGAGTAGGCGACTTTCGGTTTTCGTGTCCGTAGTGGCGATCTGCACGCTGGCGGTGGCGTGCTCGAGTGGAGGCGAGGAGCCGGTGGAGGTGCGCGACAGCGCCACGGTGCGGAAGGACGTGGAGAAGACGTCCAGCCGCGTCCTCGAAATGCTGGCGATCAAGGGCAAGATCACCGAAGCGGGAGCGATGACCGCGCGGTGCTCCGACTACGAGGCCGAGGAGAACGTCTACCGGGCCCGGCACCCCTGGAGTGTCTACGGGGTTCCCTTCGCCGACATGCAGAAGGCCTTCGACCACCTGCGGGACGAGCTCCCCAAGAACGGCTGGCGGATCGTCAAGGACGGCGTGGACGCCAGCGTCGCCAAGAGCCCGCAGATCCTCGCGGAATCGAACGGGCGCGAATTCGCGATCGATGTGCGCCTGCAGAAGGCGAGCCAGGGCGAAAAGGCTCCGGACCTCATCGAGGTCACCGTCGAATCGGCCTGCTACAAGGCGAAGTGAGGGACGCTCGAAGCCTCGCCCCCTCGGCCCGTGCGAACGGCCCCCGGCACCGTCGTGCCGGGGGCCGTTGCCTTCCCGTGGGGGGAGTTACGGGAGGTTGCGGGCCATGACGATGCGCTGGACCTGGTTGGTGCCTTCGTAGATCTGGGTGATCTTGGCGTCGCGCATCATGCGCTCGACGG
>NZ_JBHXTJ010000056.1:26425-45219 GCF_042677525.1 Streptomyces sp. NPDC127114 | reverse complement strand
TGGACTTGCCGCAGCCCGAGGCTCCCAGGAGGGTGACGAACTCGCCGGGGGCGACGTCGAGGGAGATGTCGTCGAGGACGAGCTGGCCGCCGGCGAGACCGCCGAAGGACTTCGAGACGTGCTCGATCCTCGCGGCGTGGGTCACCGCCGCACGGTCCTCGGCCTTGGCGAGCGTCGTGGTCGTGGCCATGGTCGTCATCTCCTGGGAGTTCGGGCTGCGCTGCTACGGCTTTACTTCGCGCCGAGACCGGCGTCGGCGACTTCCGGCCTGCCCTCGGCCTTGAGCACCTTGTTGAGCAGCGTGAGGTCGTAGATGCCGGCGAGCTCGGGCTTCTTCAGCAGTCCCGCGTTCACCGCGTGCTCCGCCTGCGCCTGGAGGGTGGCCGCGAGCGGGTCGTCGGTGATCGTGATGGACGGCCAGGCCGCGTCGATGACCTTGGCGGAGAGCGGCTTGCCGGTCTCCTTCTTCAGCGCCGCGTTCACCGACTCCTTGGCCGCGTCCGGGTTGGCGGTGATCCACGCGTTGGTCTTCACCGTGCCGCGCAGCACCGCCTCGACGACGTCCGGGTGCTCCTTGAGGAACGCCTGGCGCACGATGATGTTGGTGATGACGAACTTCTTCTCGGGCCACAGGTCGGACTCGTCGAGCAGGACCTTCGCGCCCTCGCTGACCAGCTTCGACGCGGTCGGCTCCGGCACCCACGCGCCGTCGATGGAACCGGACTTGTAGGCGTCCGGCGTGATCTTGTTGTCCGTGCGCAGCACGGAGACGTCGCCCTTGCCGCTCTGCGAGTCGACCTTCCAGCCCTTCTCGGACACCCAGTGCAGGAACGCGACGTCCTGGGTGTTGCCGAGCTGCGGGGTCGCGATCCGCTTGCCCTTGACGTCGTCGACCGTCTTGATCTTCTCCGGGTTGACGACCAGCTTCACGCCGCCCGAGGCGGAACCGGAGATGATCCTCAGGTTCTGGCCCTTGGACTTGGTGTAGCCGTTGATGGCGGGGGAGGGGCCGATGAAGCCGATGTCGATCGAGCCGGCGTTCAGCGCCTCGATCTCCGACGGGCCCGCGTTGAAGGTCGAGGGCTTGATCGTCGTGCCGCCGAGCTCCTTCTGGAGCAGGCCCTTCTGGACACCCACGAGAGCGGTGGCGTGGGTGAGGTTGGGGAAGTAGCCGATCCGCACCTCGCCGGCGGAGAGCTTCTTGGCGTCTGCCGCGACCTTGGGCTGCTCGGCCTCCTCGGTGGCCTGGGAGCCGTAGCCGCAGGCGGTGAGCAGAAGGGGAAGCGCCGCGATGGCGGCGAGGGTGCGCAGGGTGGTGAGCGGTCTTGCGGCAGACACGGAGGTGTCCTTTCGGAGAAAGGTCTTCGAGGAAGTGCGGACATGCGTGACGCGGCCGCCCGCGAGCTGCACCCGGCGCGGGGCGGGCGCGTGCGGTGCGTGGGCGGTGGCGGTGTGCGATCGGCGGTGGCGGCTGTTCCGCGGGGCGGAGAGGCGGATCCGCTGAACGGCCTCAGAAAGGCCGACAGATGGCGCTGGACGTGCGGCCGAGGTCGATGTGCCGGCGGGAGGTGAGGAGAGAGGACGGGAGCGAGTCGTCCGCCTGCTTCAGCGTGCGCACAGCTGCCACCTCCGGAATCCCTAGTTTTCCCACCTGAGTGATAGGCATAGTGGCAGAGGCGGGTTTCGGCCCCAAGAGGGATTTCACATAGTGGACGATCTCGTCTTATGAGCCGAGACGTCGCAGGTCAGGAGCGGGGCCTTGAGGCCGTGCCCGTCGGTCTCAGGGATTGGTCCAGGCCGTCGGATCCTGCGCCAGGGAGTGCACGAAGGCGGGGAGCTCGCCCGAGGCGATGTCCGCCAGTGAGACGCCTTCGAGGATCTGGCGGACGTTCGCGCGCAGGGCGACCCACAGCGGCAGCAGGGCCTGTGCGGGACCGTTGTACGAGAGCTCCGGCGGGCGCACGCCGCGGACGGAGACCAGCGGGCCGTCGACCGTCCGCACCACGTCGGCGACGGAGATGTCCTCGGCGGCCTTGGCCAGCCGGTAGCCGCCGCTGGCGCCGCGCTGGCTGAGCACCAGTCCCCCGCGGCGCATGTCGTTGAGGATGCCTTCGAGGAACTTGTGCGGGATCTCCTGCGCCTCGGCGATGGCCTCCGCCTTCAGGGGGCCGCCCCCGGGGGCGCCGGCGAGGAGAAGGGCGGCCCGTACCGCGTAGTCCGCCCTGGCTGAGATCCGCATGCCGGCATTATCCCGCAGGTCCCGCCGCGGGTCGCGGCGGGACCTGCGGGCGGGACCCGTGGGGTGGCGTGGCCCCGGTCAGGCAGGCACGGGCGTGTAGTGGGCGGCGTCGTCGCCCTCGACGACGTAGCTGTGCGCGCCGTCGACCCCGGCGGGGGCGTCCCCGGCGACGGTGACGCGGTGCAGCAGCCGCGGCTGGTCGCCGTAGTCGTCCGGGGCGTAGTGCTGGGTGATGCGGTTGTCGAACAGCACGAGGTCGCCGGCGTTCCAGGAGATCCGCACCAGGTTCTCGGGCCGGGTGACGTACGACTGGAGGAGCCCCAGGAGGACCCGCGACTCCGCCGGGCCGAACCCGACCAGACTCTGCGCGAACCCGCCGATGAACAGGCCCCGTTCGCCGCTCTCGGGGTGGACGCGCACGACCGGGTGGGCGGTGCGGTAGCGCCGGGACACGAACTGCCTGCGGTGCTCGGCGGCCTTCTCGTTCTTCGGCTCGGCGTAGTCGTACGCGTTGGTGTGCACGGCCCACAGCCGGTCGGCGAGCTCGCGCAGCGGCTCCGGCAGGTCCCGGTAGGCCGCCGCCGCGTTGGCGATCAGGGTGTTGCCGCCGTACGGCGGGACGACGAGGGCCCGCAGGGTGGACGCCTTGGGCGGCGTACGGACGAAGGTGACGTCCGTGTGCCAGTGGTTGGCGCGGATGCCCTCGTCACCGTCCACCGGCAGGATCTGCGGCCGTCCGTCGACGGCCGGCACGGTGGGGTGGGCGCCCGTCAGCTCGCCGAAGAGGGAGGCGAAGCGGAGCTGGCCGTCGTCGTCGAGGTGCTGGTCGCGGAAGACCAGGACCTTGTGCTCCAGCAGGGCGTCGTTGAGCGCCGCGACGGTCCCCGGGGCGAGGTCGCCCGCCAGGTCCAGGCCGTGGACCTCGGCGCCGATGCGGCCGCCGATCCGGCGGAGCCCGAAGCCGGCCGGTCCGGTCGCCCCGGCGGGCGTGGCGGCGGTGGGCGCGGTGGGAGCGCCCGAGGGGGTGGATGCGAGAGTCATGGCAGGTCGTCCTTCCGGTGAGTGATGAGCAAGGGCCGAGGAGGTCGGTGGTGAGGTCGCGCGCCTCGCCGGTCAGGCCGTCCGTCCCGCGCCGACGGCCGCTCCGGGCGCCGCGACGGGCGCCGGGGCCGCGACGGCCGCCGGCCGCGGCAGCCCGTATTGCTCCCGCAGGGTGCGGCCGGTGTACTCGGTGCGGAACAGGCCGCGGGCCTGGAGGATCGGGACCACCTGGTCGACGAAGTGGTCGAGCCCGCCGGGCAGGTACGGCGGCATGATGTTGAACCCGTCGGCGGCGCCCTGGGTGAACCATTCCTGGAGCTGGTCGGCGATCTGCTCGGCGGTGCCGGCGACGACCCGGTGGCCGCGCCCGCCGCCGAGCCGGGCGATCAGTTCGCGCAGGGTGAGACCGTCCCGCCGGGCGAGTTCGGCGACGAGCGTGAAGCGGCTCTTGTTGCCGTTGATGTCGCGCTCGTCGGGCAGCTCGGGCAGCGGGCCGTCCAGCGGCAGGCCGGTCAGGTCGGTGCCGAGCATCCCGGAGAGCTGGGCGAGGCCGTACTCCGGCACCTGGAGGTCGGTGAGCTCCTGTTCCAGGGCGCGGGCCTCCGCTTCCGTGGAGCCGATGACGGGGCAGATGCCGGGCAGGATCTTCACGCCGTCCTCGGCCCGGCCCTGACGGGCCACCCTGCCCTTGAGGTCCTTGTAGAACGCCTGGGCGTCGGACAGGGTCTGCTGCGCGGTGAACACGGCCTCCGCGTACCGGGCCGCGAACTCCTTGCCGTCCTCCGACGATCCCGCCTGCACCAGCAGCGGGTGCCCCTGCGGGGAGCGGGGCACGTTCAGGGGGCCGCGCACCCGGAAGTGCGTCCCCCGGTGGTCGATGGGCCGGACCTTGTCGGTGTCCGCGTAGACCCCTCGCTCGCGGTCGAGGACGACGGCGTCGTCGGCCCAGCTGTCCCAGAGCTTGACGGCGACGTCGACGAACTCCCGGGCCCGCTCGTAGCGCAGGGCGTGCTCCAGGTGTTCGTCGCGGCCGAAGTTGCGGGCCTCGTCGACGCTCCCGGACGTCACGATGTTCCAGCCCGCCCGGCCGCCGCTGAGATGGTCGAGGGAGGCGAACGCGCGGGCCGTGGTGAACGGTTCGTTGAACGTGGTCGACACGGTGGCGATGAGCCCGATGTGCCTCGTGACGCCGGCCAGGGCCGACAGGAGGGTGAGCGGCTCGAAGCCGCCGAGCGCGTTGTACCGGGCGTTGCCCCACAGGGCGAGCCCGTCGGCGAGGAACACCGAGTCGAGCAGGCCGCGCTCGGCGGTCCGGGCCAGCTCCTGGAAGTACGCCACGTCCGTGACGCGCTCCGGCGTGGTGCGGGGGTGCCGCCATGCGGCGTCGTGGTGGCCGGCGTTCATCAGGAAGGCGTTCAGGTGCAGCTGACGGGGAAGGGGCGGTGATCCGGGCATGGTGGTGTCCTAGGTGGGTGGCGGGCGAGTACGGGGAGGCGGCGGCAGGGCGTGGTTCAGCCGTTCGCGGGGACGCGCCAGGAGCTGAGCCGCCGCTCCAGAGCGACGAGGAGCTGGTTGAAGGCCACGCCGACGGCGGAGATCGTGATGATCCCGGCGTACATCTGCGGGATGGCGAAGTTGTACTGCGAGGCGTTGATCAGATAGCCGAGGCCCGCCTTGGCACCGATCATCTCGGCGGCGACCAGGACCAGGATGGACACGGCTCCCGCGAGCCGGACGCCCGTGAAGACGGCCGGCACCGACGCCGGGAGGATCACCTTCTGGAACAGCCGTACCGCGGGCAGGTCGAGCGACCGGGCCAGCCGGAGCAGGGTCGGGTCCACGGACCGTACGGCGCTGATGGTGCTGAGGAGCACGGGCCAGGCGCAGGCGTAGACGACGATCGAGATCTTGGACGTCTCGCCGATGCCGAGCAGCAGCACGAACACCGGCAGCAGCGCGAGGGCCGCGGTGTTCCGGAAGACCTCGAGCAGCGGTCCGAGGAGATCGGCCACCGGCCGGTACCAGCCGATCAGCAGACCGAGGGGTACGGCGAGCGACACCGCGATCAGGAAGCCGCTGAAGGAGCGGGTGAGGCTGGCCCGCGCGTGGTCGGCGAGCTGCCCGTCGGCGGCCAGCCCCCACCACGCCCGGGCGACCTCGCTGAACGGGGGGAGAAACGTGCGGTCGACGAGGCCGAGCCGGGGCGCGGTCTCCCACAGCAGGAGCAGGGCCACGACGGCCGCCGACCTGGTGCCGGCCCTGAGGAGCCCGTGGGCCAGCCGGCGGCCCGCCCGCCGGGACCGCCCGGGGCGTGCGGGGGCGGGGGCGGGGGCGGCGGGCGTCGGGGGTGCCGCCTCGGGACGGGCGGCGAGGGCGGTGCCGGGTTCCTTCTCGGTGGTCACGGTGCTCATGCGGCGACTCCCTCCCTTTCCTCCTGCTGGGCCCTGGACACCTCGTCGCGGAGCAGGGACCAGATGTGGTGCCGGTGGCGGGCGAACTCGGGGCTGGAGCGCGGGTCGTCGCCGTCCGCCCGGGCCGGCAGGTCGATCGGCACGACCTCCTTGATCCGGCCGGGCCTGGAGGTCATCACGGCCACCCGCTGCCCCAGGTGCACGGCCTCGTCGATGCCGTGCGTGATGAAGACGACCGTCTTGCCGGTGGCCCGCCAGATGCGCAGCAGCTCGTCCTGGAGTGACTCCCGCGTCTGGGCGTCCAGCGCCGCGAAGGGCTCGTCCATCAGCAGCACGTCCGGGTCGTACGCGAGGCTGCGGGCGATGGCGACCCGCTGCCGCATGCCGCCCGACAGCTCGTGCGGATGCCGCCCCTCGAACCCGCCGAGCCCCACCAGTTCCAGGAACTCCCGGGCCCGGGCGGCCCGTTCGCGCCGGGGCACGCCGACGGCCTCCAGCCCGAACTCGACGTTGCCCTGGGCGGTGCGCCAGGGCAGCAGCGCGTACTGCTGGAACACGATCCCCCGGTCGAGGCCCGGCCCGGTCACGGGGGAGCCGTCGAGGAGGATGCGGCCGGAGGTGGGACGGGACAGGCCGCCGAGGAGGTCGAGCAGCGACGACTTGCCGCAGCCGCTGGGGCCCACCACGACGAGGAACTCACCGTCGCCGACGGTCAGGTCGACACCGTCGAGGGCGGTGACGACCGAGCGTGCGCCGTCCCTGCCCTTGACGGGGAACTCCTTCCGCACCCCGTCGAAGACGATCTTTGCCGTGTGCGCGGCGGTCACGAGGGTCACCTCCCGTTGCGGTTGAAGTCGTTGGTGTAGAGGGCGTCGAGGCGGACCCGGCCGCGGTCGACGTCACCGCGCTGCGCGAGCCAGTCGATCCAGAGCTGGAGATCCTTGCCCTTGATGCGCCCGCCGGGCTCCGCCACGCCGTACGACTTCCAGTAGCGCAGGGCACCGACGTCCTCGTTCCGCTTCCGCTTCCGGACGATCTCCGTCATCCGGGCGACGACCTCGTCACGCGGGGTGGTGCGCGACCAGTCGAGTGCCCGGCCGACGCCGGTGACGAAGGTCCGCACGGTCTCGGGGTTCTGCCGGATGAAGCGGTCGGTCATGACGTACGTGCCGGCGCTGAAGGAGCCCAGGAGCTGGTGGTCGGTGAACAGCGGCCGCAGTCCGCCACCGGCCAGGGCCTTCTCCCGCAGCACGCCGCCGAGCACGGCGACGTCGATCTGCTTCTGGCGCAGCGACTGTTCGGTGTTCACGGGTGGCACGACGAGGGGCTCGACCTTGTCGGCGTCCGCCGGGGACAGCCCGCCGCGCTGGAGGTAGATGTCGAGCATCGCCTCCGAGTGCGCGCCGAGGGTGTTCATGCCGACCTTCCTGCCGATGAGGTCGCGGGCGGAGCGGATCGGACTGTCGGCGAGCACGTAGTAGCCGCTGTACGCGTGCTCGTCGGTGCCGTAGTAGCTGATGACCGCCTTGATCGGAGCGCCGCCGGCCGCGAGTTTGACCACCGCGCCGTTGAACGCGCCCCCGAAGTCGGTCTGGCCGGTGGCGGCCGACTGGATGTCCTGCGGACCGCTGATGGTGTTGCCGACCCACTCCAGTTCCAGGTCCTTCAGGTAGCCGAGGTCCTGGGCGAGTTCGGCGGGGATGACCTGGCCGGTCCAGCCCTGGTAGCGGAGCGTCTTCGTGCCGCCCTTGGCGGAGCCGCCGCTGCCCGCGGCCGTGCCGCAGCCGACCGCGACGGCCGAGAGGCCGAGCAGGGCGAGGAACTGGCGTCGGTTCGTCGTGGACAACGTGCTCATGGGAACGTCCTGTTCAGAAGGGGGGACGAAAACGGAATCGCGGCGGCGCGAGACGGCGCGCGGCGCAGAAATTCCTGGGAAAGGCAGGAGCCGGCCAGGGAAGGCAGGAGCCGGCCAGGGAAAGGCAGGATCCGGGGAAAGGAGCGGGGAAAGGGAAGCGGAGAACACGCCGCGCGTACGCGGGGACTTACCGGGCGGCGGCCTGGGGCACGCTTCGCCGGCGGGGCGTCAGGTCGTCTGACAGCCGCAGGGGGACATACGGGCAGCGCCGGCGTGCCGCCGGTGTCCGACGGGCAGCCGCGTGCCGAGGTTCGCTGACCGGCTCACGCCAACGAGGCTGGCAGCGGAAATCGGCCACGTCAATGCGAGCAACGGCGCCGTCTCAATTCCGAATTCCTCGACACGCGCCTGAAGCATTCCGTTCATCAACCGCGTGGCACGGGTAGCCGGGAACCGCACCCTGCCGTTCCGGAATACGGCCGGCGGTTGACGGGAGGCACGGCGTTCTGCTCAATTGGTCGCATGAACGCCGAGCAGCGCCTGGTCGCCCGTGGCCACATCGACTTCGGTCGGGTGTGGTCCGCGGCGTGTCGCGCCTGACGCGGCAACGGGCCGTCTGACCGGCCCTTTTCTCCCTCGGTGACCCCGTCGCGGGCCCTCCCCTGGTGGCACAGCCGCACGCACCCGCCCGGCCCGCAGCCGCTCACCCCTTCCGCCCAGCACCCTCAAGTGCCGCCGCACCTGGCGGCGCCGCGTGCTGCTCCGCCGTGCCCGCGTGCGCCGCACCACGTCACGGACCGAAGAACTCAGAGGAAAGGCCCTCTCCCATGCCCGTGGCATCCCCTGACGCCGCCGTCACCCACGACGCTTCCCCCACCGCCCCGCGCCCCGCCCGCGGCACCCTCGCGGTGGTGCGGTGATGACCCACGCACCGGAACTGACGGTCATTCACGTGCCCGTCTCGGACCCCCGGGTGCGGCCCCTGCTGCGGGAACTCGGCGACGAGTACACCCGACGCTACGGCAAGGACGCGCACGCCGAGATCTCCCGTTACCCCGACGAGGAGTTCACCGCCGCGCACGGAGGCGTCCTGCTCCTGCTCCTGGAGCACGGCGAGCCGGTCGCGGGCGGCGCCTTCCGCCGCCATGACGCGACCACGGCCGAGCTGAAGCGGATCTGGACGCACTCCGCCCACCGGCGGCGGGGCCTCGCCCGCCGTGTCCTCGTCGAACTGGAGCGCGAGGCGCACGCCCGTGGCTACCGGCGGATCTTCCTGACCACCGGCCCGCGCCAGCCCGAGGCCCGCGGCCTGTACCTGGCCACCGGCTACACCCCGCTGTTCGACACGGAGGCCGACCCGGAGACGATCGGCCCGCTGCCCTTCGAGAAGCACCTGCCGGCCGTCGCACATCAGGAAGAGGCGGTGCGACCCGCGCCGGACGAAGTGGCGGGGCCCGCTCCGGACGACCTGGCCTCGCTCAAGGTCGTTCCCGTCCGGCACTACGCCCGCTGGGCGGCGGCCGCCGCCGTGATCGTGCTGGTGTCCCAGTTCGTGCACGGTCTGGCCACCAACCCGGTCTGGGAGTGGGACGTCTTCCGCGCCTACTTCCTGTCCGAGACGATCGTCCAGGCGGTGTGGGTGACCCTCCAGCTCACCGCGTACGCCACCGTGCTCGGCTTCCTCCTCGGCACCGTCCTGGCGTTCATGCGGCTGTCGCGCAGCCCGGTGCTGCAGACCGTCGCCTGGTCGTACATCTGGATCTTCCGGTCCATCCCGATGATCGTCCAGCTGGTGTTCTGGTTCAACCTGAGCGCGCTGTACGCGGAACTGGGCGTCGGCATCCCCTTCGGGCCGGTGTTCTGGTCCGCCGACAGCAACAGCCTCATCGGCACCATCGGCGCCGCCGTCATCGGACTGACGCTGCACCAGGCCGCCTACGCCGCCGAGATCGTGCGCGGCGGCGTCCTCGCCGTCGACCAGGGCCAGCTGGAGGCAGCGGCGGCGCTGGGCATTCCCCGGCTGCGGCAGATCCGGCGGATCGTGCTGCCGCAGGCCATGCGCGCCATCCTGCCCACCGCCGGCAACGAGATCATCGGCCTGCTCAAGGGCACCTCGGTGGTCTACGTGATGGCCATCGGCGAGCTCTTCTACCAGGTTCAGGTGATCTACGGCCGCAACGGCCGGGTCATCCCCCTGCTCCTCGTCGCCACCGCCTGGTACGTGCTCCTCACCTCCCTGCTGTCGGTCGCCCAGTACTACGTGGAGCGCCGCTACGCCCGGGGCGCCGACCGCACCCCGCCGCCCACCCCGCTCCAGCGCGCCCGGCGCTTCGTGACGAAGGAGAGCTCGTGAGCACCGTCATGGTGGACGTCCAGGGCGTCCACAAGAGCTTCGGTCCGCTGGAGGTGCTGCGCGGCGTCGACCTGAAGGTCCGCGCCGGCGAGGTCACCGTGATCCTCGGCCCGTCCGGCTCCGGAAAGTCCACGCTGCTGCGCACCATCAACCACCTGGAGAAGGCGGACCGGGGCCGGATCGGCATCGACGGCGAGCTCATCGGCTACCGCCGCGCCGGCGGCAAGCTGTACGAGCTGAAGGAGAGGGACATCCTCAGGCAGCGCACCCACATCGGGTTCGTCTTCCAGAACTTCAACCTCTTCCCGCACCTCACCGTGCTGGACAACCTGGTCGAGGCCCCCGTCTCCGCACTGCGCCGCCCGCGCGGGGAAGCGGAGGAGACCGCCCGCCGGCTCCTCGGCCGCGTCGGCCTCGCCGACCGGGCCGACGCCTATCCGCGGCAGCTCTCCGGCGGCCAGCAGCAGCGGGTGGCCATCGCCCGCGCCCTCGCCCTCGAACCGAAGGTGCTGCTCTTCGACGAGCCCACCTCGGCACTCGACCCGGAGCTCGTCGGCGAGGTCCTCGACGTCATCAAGGACCTGGCCCGCAGCGGCACCACCATGATCGTCGTGACCCACGAGATCGGCTTCGCCCGCGAGGTCGCCGACACCGTGGTGTTCATGGACGGCGGTGTCGTCGTGGAGCAGGGCCCGCCCGAGGCCGTCCTGGACGCCCCGCGGCACGAGCGCACCCGCGCCTTCCTCTCCAAGGTCCTCTGACCACCCCTCACCCACACCAGGCAAGGAGCACGACCATGACCACCTCGATCACCCGCCGTACCGCCGCCGCGGCGCTGGGCCTGACCGCCGCCCTCGTCCTCGCCGCCTGCGGCAACCCCTCCGACGGCGGCACGACCGAGGTCGCGGCCGCGTCGGGCGACAAGGTGAAGATCAACCTGAGTCCCGACCAGAACCGCGTCACCACGGGCAAGGTCGACTCCATCGCCGCCCAGGTGCCGGAGGAGATACGCAAGCGCGGCACCCTGGAGATCGTCGACTCCTCCGGCTCGGCCGCCCCGCTGACGTTCTTCGCCACCGACAACAAGACCGTCATCGGCGTCGAGCCCGACATCGCGTACCTGGTCGCCGACGTGCTCGGCCTCGAGCCGCACATCAACACGGTCTCGTGGGAGAACATCTTCGTCGGCCTGGACAGCGCCAAGTACGACGTCGGCTTCAGCAACATCACCGTCACCGAGGAGCGCAAGGAGAAGTACGACTTCGCCACCTACCGCGAGGACAACCTGGGCTTCGAGGCGAAGAAGGGCAGCGGCCTGAAGGTCAGCGGGCCCGAGGACGTCGCGGGCAGGACCGTCGCCGTGGGCAGCGGCACCAACCAGGAGAAGCTGCTCGTCGAGTGGAGCAAGGAGAACGTGAAGGCCGGCCGCAAGGCGGTGGACATCAAGTACTACCAGAACGACAGCGACACCTACCTCGCCCTCCAGTCGGGCCGCATCGACCTCTACCTCGGGCCGAACCCGACCGCCGCCTACCACGCGGCCACCACCGGCAAGACGGAGGTGGTCGGCACGTACTCCGGCGCCGGCGCCACCCTCCAGGGCCTCATCGCCGCCACCACCAAGAAGGACAGCGGCCTCGCCGAGCCCCTCGCCGCCGCGCTCGACCACGTCATCAAGAACGGCACGTACGCCAAGGTGCTCCAGCGCTGGGGCCTGTCCGACGAGGCCGTGACCACGTCCGCGGTCAACCCGCCCGGCCTTCCGAAGACCAACAAGTAGCCGCCGACGGTTTCATGGAGCCGCAACACGCTCTCCACCTTCGCCCGTCCGGCTTCGCCTAGGCTGCGAGGACAGGGGGACCTGCCGTGCCGAGTGCGGCAGGCCCCCCGACCCGAGCGGCCCGAAGGGGCCCGAAGAGGCCCGACGTGGCCGGAAGCGCCCCGAAAGGGCCGGACGAGCGGAGGTGACGGTGTTGTCCCCCCTCTCCCGCACGCTCGTTCCCGCCGCCGCGGTGCTCGTCGCGCGCGGCTGCGTCCGTCTCCACTCCCGCACCCACATCGACCTGCGCAGGGTGGCCGGGGCCCTCTGTCGTCCCTGACCTGTTCCCGCCACCGAACCTCCGCACGGAGGCCGGTGATCACCGACGGTCGACCAGGAAGGGCCCCTTTTCGTGTCCTCGCTTTCCCCTCTTCACCTTGCCGTGGCACTGGACGGCACCGGCTGGCACCCGGCCGCGTGGCGCGAGCCGGGCGCCCGGCCCCGCGAGCTGTTCACCGCCGGTTACTGGGCCGGGCTCGTGGCCGAGGCCGAGCGCGGCCTGCTCGACTTCGTGACGTTCGAGGACGGGCTCGGGCCGCAGTCCTCGCACCCGACGGAGCCGGACGAGCGCACCGACCAGGTCCGGGGCCGGCTGGACGCCGTGCTGATCGCCGCCCGGGTCGCACCGCTGACCCGGCACATCGGGCTGGTGCCGACCGTGGTGGCCACGCACACCGAGCCGTTCCACATCTCCAAGGCGATCGCCACCCTGGACTACGTCAGCACCGGCCGCGCGGGCCTGCGCGTCCAGGTGACGGCGCGGCCGGACGAGGCCGCGCACTTCGGCCGCCGCGCCTTCCCGCCCCTCCGCGTCGAGGACCGTGACACGCCCGCCGGCCGGGCCCTGGCCGCCGAACTCCTCGACGAGGCCGCCGACCACATCGAGGTGGTGCGCCGCCTCTGGGACAGCTGGGAGGACGACGCGGAGATCCGTGACGTCGCCACCGGGCGCTTCGTCGACCGCGACAAGCTCCACTACATCGACTTCGAGGGCCGGCACTTCAGCGTCAGGGGACCCTCCATCACGCCCCGGCCGCCGCAGGGACAGCCCGTCGTCAGCGTGCTCGCGCACGACAGCGAGCCGTACCGGCTGGTGGGCCGCTCCGCCGACATCGGGTACGTCACGCCCCGCGGCACCGACCACGCGCGCGCCGTCGTCGCCGAGGTCCGTGCCGCCCAGGCCGCGGCAGGGCGGGCGGGGGAGCCGCTGCACCTCTTCGGCGACCTGGTGGTGTTCCTGGACGACGACCCCGCCGCGGCGGAGGACCGCAAGGCCCGCCTGGACGCTCTCGCCGGCCACGCCTGCACCAGCGACGCCGAGGTGTTCACGGGCAGTCCCGGGCAACTGGCGGACCGGCTCCTCGAATTGCGCCGGGCAGGCCTCAGCGGCTTCCGACTGCGCCCCGGCGTGATCGGCCACGACCTGGAGCAGATCACCCGGCGTCTGGCGCCCGAGCTCCGACGCCGCGGCGCCTTCCGGCACGCCTACGAGGCGGACACCCTCCGGGGGCTGCTCGGACTCGCCCGCCCCGCCAACCGCTACTCCCCCGAGCTCTCGGCTTCGCTCGAGCAGGGGGCACCCCCATCCGCCGTCTGAGCCGCAGGAGCCGTACCGCCATGACGAACCCGACCACCGGCAAGCCCCTGAAGCAGATCCACCTCGCAGCCCACTTCCCCGGCGTCAACAACACCACCGTGTGGAGCGACCCCCGGGCGGGCAGCCACATCGAGTTCAGCTCGTTCGCGCACTTCGCCCGGACCGCCGAGCGGGCGAAGTTCGACTTCCTGTTCCTCGCCGAAGGACTGCGGCTGCGCGAACAGGGCGGGCAGATCTACGACCTGGACGTGGTGGGGCGGCCCGACACCTTCACCGTCCTGTCCGCGCTCGCCGCCGTCACCGACCGCCTCGGCCTGACCGGCACCATCAACTCCACCTTCAACGAGCCCTACGAGGTGGCCCGCCAGTTCGCGAGCCTGGACCACCTGTCGGACGGACGCGCCGCCTGGAACGTCGTCACCTCCTGGGACGCCTTCACCGGCGAGAACTTCCGGCGCGGCGGCTTCCTCCCGGAGGACCAGCGCTACTCCCGGGCCAAGGAGTTCCTGTCCACCGCCACCGAGCTGTTCGACTCCTGGCACGGCGACGAGATCGTCGCCGACAAGGAATCGGGCATCTTCCTCAAGGACGCGCGGGCCGGGGCCTTCGTCCACCGAGGACAGCACTTCGACATCACCGGCCGGTTCAACGTCCCGCGCAGCCCGCAGGGCCGCCCCGTGATCTTCCAGGCCGGCGACTCCGAGGAGGGCCGCGAGTTCGCCGCCGCCGGCGCCGACGCCATCTTCAGCCGGCACAGCACCCTGGAGGCCGGCCGGGCCTTCTACACCGACGTCAAGGGACGCCTGGCCCGCCACGGCCGCACCCACGACCAGCTGCTGATCCTGCCCGCGGCGACCTTCGTGCTCGGCGACACCGACGCCGAGGCACAGGAGCTGGCCCGCGAGGTACGCCGCCTGCAGGTCAGCGGCCAGACGGCGATCAGGTACCTCGAACACGTCTGGAACCGGGACCTGTCCGCGTACGACCCGGACGGCCCGCTCCCCGACGTCGACCCGGACCCGGGCGAGCACACCATCGCCCGCGGCCGGGCCAGTGTCCGGTCGTTCCGCGACCCGCTCGCCGTCGCCAGGCAGTGGCGCGAGCGCGCCGAGGCGGAGAACCTGTCGATCCGCGAGCTGGTCATCGAGACCACCGGCCGCCAGTCGTTCGTCGGATCCCCGGCCACCGTGGCCGACACCATCGACCACTTCGTCCAGACGGACGCCGCCGACGGCTTCATCCTCGTCCCGCACATCACCCCGAGCGGCCTCGACGCCTTCGCCGACACCGTCGTCCCGCTGCTCCAGGAACGCGGGGTGTTCCGGCACGACTACACCGGCACCACGCTCCGCGACCACCTGGGCCTGGCCCACCCGGACGCCCGCGCCGGGCAGCCGGGGATCTCGCGGGTGGCGTCGTGAAGTTCCTGGCCATCACCCTCATCGTGCACGCCCCGGACCCGGTGACCGGAATCCGGAAGTCCACCCACGAGCGCTTCCGCGAGGTGATCGACAACGCGCTGCTGGCGGAGGAACTCGGCTTCGACGGCTTCGGCGTCGGCGAACGCCACGAGCGGCCGTTCCTCTCCTCCTCGCCGCCGGTCGTGCTCAGCCACGTCGCCGCCCTCACCTCCCGGATCCGGCTGTTCACCGCCGTCACCACCCTCAGCCTGCTCGACCCGGTGCGCGCCTACGAGGACTACGCGACCCTGGACCACCTGTCCGCCGGCCGCCTCGACCTGATCATCGGCAAGGGCAACGGCACCGCCCAGCGCGAGCTGTTCCACGTCACGCCCGAGGACCAGTGGGACCGCAACGCCGAGAGCTACGAGCTGTTCCGCCGCATCTGGCGCCAGGACAAGGTGAGCGCGTCCCCGCGCTTCCGCCCCGGGCTGACCGACGCCGAGGTGTGGCCGAGGCCGTTCCAGCAGCCCGTCCGGGTCTGGCACGGCAGCGCCACCAGCCGCGAGTCGGTCGACCTCGCCGCCCGGTACGGAGATCCGCTCTTCTCGGCCAACGTCACCCACCCGATCGAGCCGTACGCCGCACTCGTCGAGCACTACCGGGAGCGCTGGGAGCACTACGGCCACGACCCGGCCCGGGCGGTCGTCGGCGCGGGCACGGCCGGCTTCCACGCGGCCCGCACCTCGCAGGAGGCGGTCGCCGCGTACCGGCCGGTGTTCGAGGGGCAGCTCGCGTTCCAGAAGAGCCAGGGCCTGGAGCCGGTGTTCACCACCCTGGAGGACTTCGTCGAACGCAGTTCGGCGCTGATCGGCAGCCCGCAGCAGATCATCGACAAGGTGCACCGCTACCACGAGCGGTTCGGCCACAGCGTGCTGCACCTGCACGCCGACGCGAGCGGTCTCGCCACCGCCCGGCACCGGGCCTCGCTCGAACTCTTCCAGTCCGAGATCGCGCCGGTGCTGAGACGCGCCATCCCGGACCCGCCGTTCCCCTGGGCACCCGCGACGCCCCACGACCGCTGAGGAGCACCACCCGACCATGTCCCGCATACCTCTCGGAGTCCTCGACCTCGTCCCGGTCCCGTCCGGTTCCACCGCCGCCCAGGCGCTGAGCAACACCGTCGACCTGGCCCGGCAGACCGAGCGTTTCGGCTACGCCCGCTACTGGTTCGCCGAGCACCACCTCAACCCCGGTGTGGCCGGCGCCTCTCCCGCCGTCGTGCTCGCCCTGACCGCCTCCGCGACCTCCACCATCAGGATCGGCTCCGGTGCCGTGCAGCTCGGTCACCGCACCGCCCTGTCCACCGTCGAGGAGTTCGGACTCATCGACGCCCTGCACCCCGGGCGGCTCGACCTGGGTCTCGGCCGTTCCGCCGGCCGGCCCTCCGGGCAGACGGCCGGCCCCCGGCCGACCACGACCCCCGTCGTCGACGGTCGCGCGCCCAACGGCCTGAAGATCCCGCCCCGCTTCTCCTTCGAGCACCTGATCGGCGCGCCCCGCTTCCAGGTCCAGCAGCAGCTCCTGCACCAGCCCGGCGCCCGCCCCCAGGACTACGGCGAGCAGGTCGACGACATCCTCGCGCTGCTGCGCGGCGACTACCGCGCCGCCGACGGGACCGAGGCGCACGCCGTCCCCGGCGAAGGCGCTGACGTGGAGGTCTGGATCCTCGGCAGCAGCGGCGGGCAGAGCGCCGAGGTCGCGGGCCGCAACGGCCTGCGCTTCGCCGCCAACTACCACGTCAGCCCGGCCACCGTGCTGGAGGCGGCGGAGGGCTACCGGGCCGCGTTCCAGCCCTCCGACCACCTCGACAAGCCCTACGTGAGCGTCTCCGCCGACGTCGTCGTCGCCGAGGACGACGAGACGGCCCGCGAGCTGGCCACCGGCTACGGTCCCTGGGTCCGCAGCATCCGTACCGCCGAGGGCGCCATCCCCTTCCCGACCCCGGACCAGGCCCGCGCCCACGCCTGGACCGAAGCCGACCGCGCCCTGGTCGCCGACCGCGTCGACACCCAGTTCGTCGGCTCGCCCGGACGGGTCGCGGACCAGCTGGAACAGCTGCAGGAGGCCACCGGCGCCGACGAACTGATCGTCACCACCATCACCCACGACCACGCCGACCGGGTCCGCTCCTACCGGCTCCTCGCCGAGGAGTGGCAACGCCGCTGAGCCGTACACGCGTTCAGCCGGCCGAAGTACGCCGGGCGAGCGAGGGGCGGCCCGCCTGATGGCGGCCCGCCCCTCGCTCGGGCCGCGGCAGGGACGGGTGGCTAGGAGGCGTCGGTGTCCGGGTCCTGGAGGGTGATCGCGCCGGACGGGCAGACGCCGGCCGCCATCCGGGCGGCCGCCTGCTGGGAGGCGGGCGGGGTGGTGTGCAGGAGGACGACGAGGCCGTCGTCGGGGTCCTGGTCGAAGACGTCGGGTGCCGTCATGGCGCACATCCCGGCGCCGATGCAGCGCTCACGGTCGACGCTGAAGCGAGGCGAGGTCATGACGTCTCCTCGTCCCAGGTGACCGGCAGGCTCTTCACTCCGTAGATGTCCGCGGTCTCCGGGCGCAGGGCGACCTCCTCGGCCGGTACGGCCAGACGCAGCGTGGGGAAGCGGTCGAGCAGCGCGCGGAACGCGACGCGCATCTCGACGCGGGCCAGCTGCTGGCCCAGGCACTGGTGGATGCCGTGGCTGAAGGCCAGGTGTCCGTCGTACTTCCGCCGGATGTCGAGGGTGTCCGGGTCGGCGAAGCGCTCGGGGTCGCGGTTGGCGGTGTTGAACGACAGGACCACCGTCGTGCCGGCCTCGATGGTGTGACCGGCCAGCTCGACGTCCTCGAGTGCCGTGCGGTGGAAGGTCTTGGCGACGCTCAGATAGCGCAGCAGTTCCTCCACGGCCCCGTCGGTGAGCGTGGGATCGTCGCGCAGCGCGGCCAGTTGCTCCGGGTTCCGGAGCAGGGCGAAGGTGCCGAGGGACAGCATGTTCGCGGTGGTGTCGAAGCCGGCGGCCAGGAGGATGAGGCTGATGCCCTTCAGTTCCTCGTCGGTGAGGTCGCTGTCGGTGAGCTCGCTGAGGATGTCGTCGGTGGGGTTGGCGCGCTTGGCGGCCACCAGCTCGGCGAGGTACTCCTGGGTCGCGGTGTAGGCGGCGATCAGCTCCTCGTCGCTCACCTCGCCGCCCATGAACGCGTCGATCTGCTCCTGGAAGGAGGCCCGGTCCTCGTACGGCACGCCCAGGATCTCGCAGATCACGATGGTCGGGATGGGCTTGGCGAACGCGGTCACCAGGTCCACCGGACCCCCGGCCTCCGCCATCGCGTCCAGGCGTTCGGCGGTGATCTGCTCGATGCGCTCGGTCAGCATCCGCATCCGCCGGACGGTGAACCTGCCCACCAGCGGCTTGCGGTAGCGGCTGTGCTGCGGCTCGTCCATGAGCAGGAACTCGCCGGGCGGAGCCGGAGGCAGCTCGAAGTCGACCACGTTCATGAGGTCCTTGCGGGAGCTGAACCGGGGGTCCGCGAGGACGGACCTGACCAGGTCGTAGCCGGTGATCATCCAGCCGGGTTTGCCGCCGGGATGGGTGTAGCGGCTGATCGGGCCGTGCCGACGGGCCTCGCTCAGCTCGGCCGGCGGGTCGAAGGGGCAGCCGGCCGGACGGGTCGTCGGCAGGGTGGTGACGGTGTGCGGAGATGTGCTCATGGCCATTCCTCAGCTCGCGGCGTATGCGGTTGACGCATCCCGAAAGCTACGTTGCGTTCAGGAAATCGTCAATCAACCGAGAGGCCTTTTCCCTGGTAGGAAAAGGGAAATTGATGCAATGACCGTGAAGGTGAAAGCAACGTCATGTTGCAATGACAGGAGTTGAAGGCAATGGTCGTCGGTCGCTGCCCGCCGCCCGCCGGAACGGGCCGGACGGGCGACGGGGCCGTCGCCCCTTCGGGGGGCGGGCCCCGCGCGGCCCATTCCCGCGGCAAATAGGGGGGTTTGGGTGGGGTAGCGACGGGGGGGGGGGGGGGGTTGGACGCAGGAA
>NZ_JBHXTJ010000056.1:0-26415 GCF_042677525.1 Streptomyces sp. NPDC127114 | reverse complement strand
CGCCCCTTCGGGCGGCGGCCCCGTCGCGCCACATGCCCGCGTCACATCGGCGGGTTGCCGTGCTTGCGCTCCGGGAGGGCGGCGTGCTTGCGACGCAGCATGGCGAGCGAGCGGATCAGGGTGCCGCGGGTGTCGGCGGGGTCGATGACGTCGTCGACCAGACCGCGCTCGGCGGCGTAGTACGGGTGCATCAGCTCGGACTTGTACTCCTTGATGAGACGGCTCCGGGTCGCCTCGGGGTCGTCGGACGCGGCGATCTCGCGGCGGAAGACGACGTTGGCCGCGCCCTCCGCACCCATCACCGCGATCTCGTTGGTCGGCCAGGCGAAGGAGAGGTCGGCGCCGATCGAGCGGGAGTCCATGACGATGTAGGCACCGCCGTACGCCTTGCGCAGGACCAGGGAGATGCGGGGCACGGTCGCGTTGCAGTAGGCGTACAGGAGCTTGGCGCCGTGCCGGATGATGCCGTTGTGCTCCTGGTCGACGCCCGGCAGGAAGCCCGGCACGTCGACCAGCGTGACCAGCGGGATGTTGAAGGCGTCGCAGAACTGCACGAAGCGGGCGGCCTTCTCCGAGCCGTGGATGTCGAGGACGCCGGCCAGGGCGGTGGGCTGGTTCGCGACGATGCCCACCACATGGCCGTCCAGGCGGGCCAGCGCGCACACCACGTTCTGCGCCCAGGCCTCGTGCACCTCGAAGAAGTCGCCGTCGTCGACGATCTCCTCGATCACGGCACGCATGTCGTACGCCTGCTGGGGACCGGCCGGGACCAGGGAGGTCAGGGCCTCCGTGCGGCGGTCCGCCGGGTCGTCGGTGCGAGCGACCGGGGGCAGTTCGCGGTTGTTCTGGGGGAGGAGGGACAGCAGGTGGCGGACGTCGGCGAGGCACTCGGCCTCGTCGTCGTAGACGAAACCGGACACGCCCGAGACCCCGGCGTGCACGTCGGCGCCGCCGAGCCCGTCATGGGTGATCTGCTCGCCGGTCACCGCCTGCACCACGTCCGGGCCCGTGATGAACATCTGGGAGGTGCCCCGCACCATGAACACGAAGTCGGTGAGGGCCGGCGAGTAGGCGGCCCCGCCCGCGCAGGGGCCCAGGATCACGCTGATCTGCGGGATCACCCCGGAGGCGCGGGTGTTGCGGCGGAAGATGCCGCCGTACCCGGCGAGCGCCGTGACACCCTCCTGGATCCGGGCGCCAGCGCCGTCGCTCAGGCCCACGACGGGCGCGCCCGCCGCCTCCGCCAGGTCCATCACCTTGTGGATCTTCTCCGCGTGGGCCTCGCCCAGGGCGCCGCCGAACACGCGGAAGTCATGGGCGTACGCGAAGACCGTGCGGCCGTGCACCAGGCCCCAGCCGATCACCACGCCGTCGCCGTGCGGCTTGCGGGCCTCCAGGCCGAAGCCCGCGGCGCGGTGCCGGCGCAGTGGCTCGATCTCGGTGAACGAGCCCTCGTCGAAGAGCAGTTCCAGCCGCTCGGGCGCGGTGAGCTTGCCCTTGGCGTGCTGGCGCCGGGTGGCCTCGGGGTCGGGGCCGCGGCTCAGTTCCTCCTTCAGGCGTTGCAACTCGTGGGTGGAGCGGCGCAGATCGGGTTCGGGAGGGGAGGCTGGTGCGGGACTGTCGGCGAGGAGTTCGTCGAAGGTCGTCATTGCGGCACCGTAGGGGCCCGTACTCGAAGCCCCCGGTACCTCCCCTGGAGAACCGCTCGACCGGCCTTCCCGCCCGAGACGGCCCGCCCGCGCGGTCTTCTCGCTGCCCGTCGCCCGGCCGGTCCGCGCCGCGCTCAGTCCGCCGTCGCCGCCCGCAGCGCGTGGTCCGGGTCGCCGGAGAGGACCGCGCGGTGGAGCTCCTGGAGCGCGGCCGAGGGTTCGAGACCCAGTTCGCTGACGAGCGAACCGCGCAGCCGCTGGTAGGCCTCCAGGGCCCGCCAGCTGCCGCCCGTGCGGTGCAGGGCGCGCATGAGCTGGGCGCAGAAGCCCTCGTGGAGCGGGTGGCGGGCGGCGAGTACCCGGAGCTCCGGCACCACCTCGCAGTGCCGCCCGAGCCGCAGGTCCGCCTCGATACGGCGTTCGAGCGCGGTGGTGCGCTGCTCGTTCAGCCGCAGCACCTCCAGTTCGAGCACCGAGCCGGCCGGTACGTCGACCAGGGCCGGGCCCTGCCACAGGGCGAGGGCGCGGCGCAGCAGCTCGGACGCGGCGCGGTAGTCGCCGACCTCGAAGGCGGTGGCGCCGGCCGCGGCGAGCCGGTCGAACTCGTGGGCGTCGACCCGGCCGGGCTCCACCTGGAGCAGATAGCCGCCGAACCGGGTGACCAGGATGTCCTTGGCGTCGCGCCGCGGGTCGCCGTCGAGCGCGGCGGTGAGACGGCGGCGCAGCTGGAGGATGTACGTCTGCAGCGTGGTGGAGGCGCTGCGGGGGATGCACTCGCCCCAGATCTCCTCCATCAGCGTCGGCACCGACACCACCCGGTCGGCGTGCAGGGCGAGCAGGGAAAGCAGTTGGCGGGGCTTGGCGGCGCTCGGCACCACAGACACGCCGCGCTCCTGCGCGGCGAGCGACCCCAGGATCTGGATGTCCATTCGGCTTTCTCCCCCTTGGGCCACGGCCGTCGGCGTCCCCGTGACGGCCCTTTCGGAGTCCGGCACTCGAGACTCGCACCGGAGCGGCTCGCGGCCCAGTGAGGGGAGCACGACCCCAATCATGAAAATGTCATGTCTCGCCGATGACCGCTGCACTGCCGGAGGTTCCAGTTCCGACAGCACACTCTGGCCAGACGCCGAGGCCGGTTCCGGTTCCTCGACGCGGACGGTTCCGAGCGGGTGACGTGTCTCGTCTTCGCATTGCCGCGTCCGCCCGCCCACTTCGTTCATCACTGGGGGCACACATGAACATCACCGAAGACATCCTTCGTCTCGTTCCGTCGGAGAGCCGGACCGCCGAGTCCGGGCCGGCCGGCGGGCCGCTCGAGGAGATCCTGGTCGAGAGCCTCAGCCGTGCCGACGGCGGGCGCGCGAACTGGTGCATGTGCATCTCGGCGGCGCTCGACGCCCGGGTGGGTGCGTGACCGAGGCACAGAGCCCGGCCCGCGGCCCGTTCGTGGCGCTCAAGCGTCATGTGCGGGCCGTGTCGGTCCCGGGGGAGGCGGTGTTCGTGTGGTCCGACCAGGACATGACCGCCGTGCGCGGTGCCGGCGCGGAAACCCTCCTCGGTCTGCTCGACGGCAGCCGTACCCTGCCCGAACTGCTCGCGGACGCCGCGGCGGCCATGCCGGCCGACGTGGCGGGCCGGGTGGTGCGGCGGCTGGCCGAGGCCAACCTGGTGGGATACCGCCACGGCGGACCGTGCCCGGCCGACCAGGCCGATCCGGCCGGGCGCTCGGCCGAGCGCTCCGCGGCGGAGGCGTACTGGGACCGCGCGGGGCTCGACGGCGCGGTCGCCGACGGCGCGGTGCGCGGCCGGGCGGTGGCGGTGATCGGTGTCGGCGAGGTGGACCGCGAGGCGGCCCGGGCGGCGTGCCGGGTCTCGGGTCTCAGACCGGTCGGCGAGGACGACCGCGCCGACTTCGCGCTCGTGCTGTGCGAGGACTATCTGATGCCCGGTCTGCGGGAGGTGGCCGAGCGGTTACGGGCCGCGCGCCTGCCGTGGCTGCCGGCCAGTCCGTTCGCCGCCGAGCCGTGGACCGGCCCGGTCTTCGACCCGGAGGGCGACGGCGCCTGCTGGACCTGTCTGGCGCACCGGCTGCGCGAGCACCGCCGGGGCGAGCTGTCGGTGCGGCAGGCCCTGGGGCTCGACCTGCCCGGTGCGCGCCCCGCCTCCTCGCTGCCCGCCGTACGGGCCGTGGGCCTGCACAGCGCCGTCCTGGAGGCGTCCAAGTGGCTGGCCGGACTGCGTACTTCGGAGCAGCGGGCGGTGTGCGTCCTGGACGGCCTCACCCTGCGCACCGCCCACCACCCGGTGCTGCGCCGCCCGCAGTGCCCTTCCTGCGGGGATCCCTCGCTGGTCGCCGAGCGGACCCGGCGGCCGGTGGTGCCGGTGTCGCGGCCCAAGGCCGAGTGTTCGGGCAGCAACGACCGGGCGCTGTCCGCCGAACAGATGCTGGAGCGGTACGGCCATCTGATCGGCCCGGTCACCGGCATCGTGACCGAGGTCCGCCCCATGGCGGGGCTTCCGGAAGGCCTGCACGCCTACGACTCCGGGCACAACCTGGCCCTGCGCGGGCACTCGCCGGCGAGCATGCGGCGCGTGCTGCGGGCGCGCAGCTCGGGCAAGGGCGCGACGGCGGCCGAGGCCCGGGCCAGCGCGCTCTGCGAGGCGGTGGAACGTTACTGCGCCACCCGGCAGGGCGACGAACCGACGGTCACCGACACGCTGGCCGGGCTCGGCGACAGCGCCGTCCACCCGAACGCGTACCAGCTGTTCCACGACCGCCAGTACGCCGACCGGGACCGCTGGAACGCCTCGCACACCCCGTTCCACCACGTGTGCGCGCCCTTCGACCCGCGGCGGCCCACCGACTGGACCCCGGTGTGGTCGCTCACCGCCGGCGCCCACCGGCTGCTCCCCACCTCCACGCTGTACTTCGACTGCGCGCCCGGCGGCTCACCGGACGGGCTGTGGGCCGACTCCAACGGCAACGCGGCGGGCAGCAGCACCGAGGACGCCGTGGTGCAGGGCTTCCTCGAACTGGTCGAGCGGGACGCGGTGGCGCTGTGGTGGTACAACCGGCTCCGCCGGCCGGGCATCGACCTGGACGCCTTCGACGAGCCGTGGCTCGCCGGGCTGCGCGAGGCGCTGGGACGGGCGGGCCGCCGCGTCTGGGCCCTGGACCTCACCTCCGACCTCGGGATCCCCGTCGTGGCGGCGGTGTCCCGGCGCGAGGGCGCCGAAGTCCCCGACACGGTCTACGGGTTCGGGGCCCACTTCGACCCGCGGCTCGCGCTGCGCCGGGCGCTCACCGAGATGGTCCAGATGCTGCCGCCAGCGGCCGCCGGAGCGGCGCCCCGCACCCCCGCGCAGCCCCAACTCCTGCCCGACCCGGGGCAGTCGGCGCGCACACCGGCGTCCTGGCCGCCGTACGTCCGCAACGACGACCTGCTCGCCGACGTCGAGGCGGTCCGCGACCTGGTCACGGCGCACGGCCTGGAGCTGCTCGTGCTCGACCAGACGCGGCCGGACGTCGGGATCCCGGTCGTGAAGGTGATCGTGCCCGGACTCCGTCACTTCTACGCCAGGTTCGCGCCCGGAAGGCTCTACGACGTGCCGGTCAGGCTCGGGCAACTGGCCCGGCCGACGCCCTACGAGGAGCTCAACTCCGTACCGCTGGCCTTGTAGTTCGCGGGAAGCGCCGGTCTGGTCCCGGATCCGGTGGGTGTCGGATTATAGTTCGGACTCGCACACTCCCGACATCCATGCGAGGAGTCGAACATGGCGGGCCGTTTCCGGGCTTCGGACAACGACCTCATCAGGGATCTGCTGGCGCCGCGGTTCGCCCAGGGGATCAGCACGGTGGTCTTCGCGGGATACGGCGTCGTCACCCTGCTCAACGTGCAGAACGTGGTGTCGGGCACGCTCGGGCTCGTCCTGTGCACCGTCGCCGTGGCGGCGCTCTACACCCTCCAGATCCTGCTCACCTCGCCCCGCGCCCGCCGGTGGTCCGGCCGGCGCAGGGCGGGCATCCTGATCACCCAGGTCGCCCTCACCTTCGGGCCCATGGTGTGGCTGGGCATCGCCTGGGGAAGCATGGCGGGACCACTCGCCGGATCGATTCTCCTGATGCTTCCCGGCCGGATCGCCTGGCCCTGCTACGGCGCGGTCCCGCTGGCCATCCTCGGCTGGTCGGCCAGCGGCGGGGTCTCGGCGCTGGAGACGGGCTACTACGCCGTCTCCACGGCGCTGACCGGCCTGGTCATCTACGGCCTCACCCGTCTCACCGACCTCGTGCGCGAGGTCCACGAGACCCGGGCCGAGATGGCCAGGATGGCGGTCACCCAGGAGCGGCTGCGGTTCGCGCGGGACCTGCACGACCTGCTCGGCTACAGCCTCTCGGCGATCACCCTCAAGTGCGAGCTGATCCACCGGCTCACCCCGGTCAACCCCGAACGGGCCCGCGAGGAGGTGGAATCGGTGCTCGGCGTGGCCCGGCAGGCCCTCGCCGACGTGCGTCTCGTCGCCAGCGGCTACCGGGACATGTCCCTGGCGGCGGAGGCCGAGTCGGTGGCGGAGGTCATGGCGGCGGCCGACGTGGAGACGAAGGTGGACATCGACTGCGGCCGGCTCCACCCGTTGGTGGACACCGTGCTCGCCACGGCCCTGCGCGAAGGCGTCACGAATATGCTCAGGCACAGCAAGGTGCAGTCGTGCGTCATCACGGTGCGGATCGAAGGAGAGGCAGTGCGGCTGGACCTGGTCAACGACGGCGTGGTCGCGCAGGACCGCCCCGACGCCCCGGCCCGCGGCAGCGGCCTGGGCAACCTGCGGACCCGGCTCGCCGCGATCGGCGGCGAGATGCGCACCGGAGTCCTCGCCGGCAACCGGTTCCGGCTGACGGCGGTCGCCCCGCTCAAACCGTGCAAGGGCGAGGACCCCGAACCGCTGCTCGGCAGACGCGGGGACGCGGGCAGACAAGCCGTCTGAGCGCACACAGGACACATCGGGGGAGCACATGCTGCTGATCAAGATCCTGCTCGCCGAGGACGTGCACATGGTCCGCGGCGCGCTGGTCGCGCTGCTGGAACTGGAGCCGGACCTCCAGGTCGTCGCGTCGGTCCCCCGCGGGGACCTGATCGTGCCGTCCGCGCTGGAGTCCCGCCCGGACGTCGCCGTCATCGACATCGACCTGCCCGGGGTCGACGGGCTCACCGCGGCGGCCGAACTGCACGACCGAGTGCCGGACTGCCGCACCCTCATCCTCACCAGCCTCGGCAGACCCGGCACGCTGCGGCGGGCGATGGCCGCGCGGGTGTCCGGCTTCCTGCTGAAGGACTCCCCGCCGTCGCGGCTGGCCCAGGCGGTGCGCTCGGTCGCCTCCGGTCAGCGGGTCATCGACCCCGAACTCGCCCTCAGCGCCTGGGAGGCCCCCGACAACCCGCTCTCCCCGCGCGAGACCCAGGTGCTGCGGCTCGCGGCCCGCGGCGCCGACGCCGTGGAGATCGCCGACCACCTCTTCCTGACCCAGGGGACCGTACGCAACTACCTCACCGCCATCGTCGACAAGCTCAACGCGCGTAACCGCATCGACGCGATCCGCATCGCGGAGGAGGCCGGCTGGATCCCGTAAGGGCCTGCCCGGCGGTCGGGGCCGGACCGGCACCGTGGGGTGCCCGGCCGGCCCCTCGCCCGCCCGGGGCGGCGGTCAGCCCTCCGACAACGGACCCGCGTCGAGCTTCGACAGCACGCCCGCCAGGTGCACCGCGTCGCTCTCCGGGCCCCGGCACGCCGCCAGGCAGACGGGCCCGCGCGCCCCGGCGATCCGCCGCAGGAACGGCGTGAGCACCGCCCGCGGCCCGATCTCCACCACATGGCTCGGCCCCTGCTGCGCGAGCATCCGGCGGGCGGCGTCGGCGAACCGCACCGGCGTGGTGATCTGCGCCGTCCAGTACGCCGTCGACAGCGGCTCGTCGTACTCCCGGCCGTACACCGTGGAGTAGTAGGGCAGTTCCGGCCGCCCGCCCGTCACGTGCCGGGCCGCCGCCTCGAAACGGGGCGTCATCGGCTGCATCAGCGGCGACTGGAAGGCGTGCTGGACCTGGAGGAAGGTGCTCGCGATGCCGACCGCGGCCAGCCGCTCCCGCACCCGCTCCAGGCCCGCGACCGGCCCCGACAGGACCGTCGCGCGGGCCGCGTTGACCGCGCCGATCGTCACCTCGGGCTCTTCCGCCGCCGCGTCCGCCGCCTCGAACGGGCTGGCGCAGGTCGCCATCATCCCGCCGCCGGACGGCAGGTACTGCATGAAGGCACCGCGACAGCACACCAGCCGGGCCGCGTCGTCCAGGGCCAGCGCGCCCGCGACCACGGCCGCGGCGAGCTCGCCGATGCCGTGGCCGAGCACGGCGACCGGACGCACGCCCTCCTCCTCCACCAGCGTCATCGCCAGCGCGTAGCCGACGGCGAACAGGGCCGGCTGGGTCAGCGCCGTCTGGTGCACCCGGTCGTCTCCGTCGAGGATCAGTTCGGCCACCGAGCGCCCCAGGTACGGGGCGACCGCCTCGTCCGCCGCGGCGAGGTGACGCCGGTAGCCGGTGAGCTCCCGGTGCAGCCCGGTGGTCATCCGGGGATGCTGGGCGCCCTGCCCGGTGAACACGAACGCCGCCCGCACCCGCCCCGAGTTCCGGCGCATCCCGTGGCGCATCGCCAGGTAGTGCGCGAGATCGCGGACGGTCGGATGGGTCCAGACGTCCGCCGGGTCGAACAGCGGGCCGAACTGCTCCTCGATCTCCCCGCACAGGCTGAGCAGGGCCACCGAGTCGAGACCCCAGCCGGACAGGTCCTCGTCGTCGCCGACCTCCCGTCCCGCGTAGCGGCCGATCCGCTCGGTGAGCCAGGCGGCGAACTCCCTCTCGCCGGGCTCGCCCGGTGCCTTTCCGCTCATGTCTTCCCCCTGCTCCGTGGTCCTTCCCGCCGGCGGTTCGTCCGCCGGCCAGGGTCGCCCGCCGCTCGCGGCGCGGGCCCGCCGCCCCTCCGTTGTCCGTACGTGTCGACGGCGCCTAGGCCGTCTCTTCCGGATCTTGGCCGGGTCCGAAAGACACGGCCTAGGTCCGGCGCGGGCCCGCCGCTCCCACCAGGTCGTCGGCCAGGTACTGGTGCAGGGGCCGCAGACCGCCGTTCAGGAACAGGCGGCGCATCGCGACCCGTTCGACCTTGCCGCTGCTGGTGCGCCGGACGGTGCCCGGGCGCACCAGGAGCACGCCCGCGACCGCCACCTCGAACTCCTCGCTGAGACAGCGCCGTACGTCCGTCACCAGCTCCTCCAGGTCCAGCGCGTACCGCTGGCTGGTCCGCAACTCCTGCACCACGACCACGCGTTCGCGGTCTCCCGGTACGGAGAAGGCGGAGCCGGTGCCGAACAGCGTGCTGACCCGCTGGACGGTGCGCTCCACGTCCTGCGGGTAGAGGTTGCGGCCCGCGACCATGATCACGTCCTTCAGGCGGCCCGTGACGTAGAGCCGGCCGTCGGCCACCGTGCCGAGGTCGCCGGTGCGCAGCATCCCGCCCGTCCCGTCGGTCGTCACGGCGCCGAAGCGCTCCGCGGTCGCCGAGCGGTCGCGCCAGTACGCGGAGGCGATGCCCGGCCCGCCCACCCAGATCTCGCCGACCTGTCCGTCCGGCAGCTCCCGGCGGCTCTCCGGGTCCACGACCAGCACCCGGCCGGCCGCCGCGTCCACCCGGCCGCACGACACCAGGGTGCGGGCCGGCCGCCCGGGCCGCGCCTCGCGCACCAGGCCCTGCTCCAGGGCCTCGCCGTCGACCGTCCGCTCGCCCTCCGCCGCCGGGCCGCCGGAGACCAGCAGCGTCGCCTCGGCCAGCCCGTACGCCGCGTACATCGCCTCCGGACGCAGGCCCGCGGCCGCGAAGCGCGCGGTGAACGCCCGCCGGGTCTTCCCGCACACCGGCTCACCGCCGGAGATCGCGACCCGCCAGCCCGACAGGTCGAGCCCGGCCAGCTCCTCGTCCGAGACTCGCCGCGCGCACAGGTCGTACGCGAAGTCCGGGGCGCCGCTCACCTCGATCCCGTACCGTCCGATCGCCTCGAGCCAGCGGGCGGGCCGCCGGACGAAGGCCTCGGGCGACAGCGTGACGGCGGTCGCCCCGAGCCACAGCGGATGCAGCAACTGCCCCACCAGGCCCATGTCGTGGTGGAACGGCAGCCAGCCGCCGATCCGCGCGTCCGGCCCCGCGCCGAGCAGCCGGGCCAGCGCCTCCTGGTTGGCGAGGAGGTTGCGGTGGGTCACCACCACGCCCTTCGGGCTGCCCGTGGAGCCGGACGAGAACTGCAGGTACGCCACCGTGTCCGGGTCCGGCTCCGGCAGCCGCTCGGTGCCCGTCCCGGCGACCGCGTCGGCCGCGAGACAGGGCACCGAGCCGTGGCCGTGCCGGGCGAGCAGCCGTGAGACGTCCGGGGCGAGCGACGCGCAGGTGAGCGCGGCCCGCGGGGAGGTCTGCCGGACGATCCCGGCCACCCGCTCCTCGTGGTGGCTCCGGCCGCCGTAGGGAGGAACCGGCACGGCGACCGCCCCGGCGTACAGGCACGCCAGGAACGACACCGCGAACTGGCTCCGGGAGTCGTGCAGCAGCAGCACCGGCTCCCCGGCGGCGCCGTCGGCGACCAGCCGGCCGGCCAGCCGGCGGGCCTGGGTGTCGAGCGCGCGGTACGAGACCGTGGCGGGGCGACCGCGTTCGTCGCTGTCCGGCAGCATGAGCAGCGCGGTGCGCTCGGGCGTCCGCTCGGCTCTGTCGATCATCAGTTCGGTGAACGTGCGATAGTCGCTCATTCCGGCCCCCTGCGTGTCGTACGGGCGCTGACGCCCCCGACGTCGGCGCCCGTTTCACCCGCCACTCGACCGTAGGTACGACGTCTAGAAGCGCACTCGACCGCGGCTGGGCCGGGCGGTGTCAGTGACCCGCGGTCCATCCGACCCGCGGCCGTGCCCGGCGTGCCGCTCCCCACGGCGCCCGCGCCGCCCCGCCCGTCGTCTCCTCGGCGTCGTCCTCCGCGCCCGCCGCGCCCGCCGCACGCAGTCTGGCCAGCAGTACGGCCGTCACCGCGGCGAGCTCCACGGGGTCCGGCCGGCCCCGCACGACGACGAACGCCGGCTGCGTCTTCTCGGTCTCGTCCATGCCGTCGATGCTTGGCTCGCGCGCTCGAGAAGCCCTCGGGGAAGGGTCGGGCCGAGGGCCCGTCAGAGCGCCGGCAGCGGCCGGCCGACGTCCTCCGTCAGGCGGGCCGTGGTCGCGAGGCGGCTGCGGGCCGCGCCCCAGGGCGTGCTCGCGCGGATGCGGTCGTCGGCCGTGGGGTCGTGCCACCACAGCAGGCCCGTGTAGGCGTACGGGTCGGTGACCGAGCGCAGCAGCAGACTGCCGCCGAAGGCGTCCTCGGCGACGCACAGGCCGACGAGGGAGCCGAAGTCCAGCTCGAAGCGCTCCGGGTCGGCGGCGTGGTCCACCGTGGCGCGCAGGAGGACCAGCCGGGCCGCCTCGGCGGGCGTGCCGTTCGGGGCCATCCGGCCGACGGTGACCAGGAGTTCCGTCTCCGCCGCCGCGGGCGGGACCGCCGGCTCCTCGTGCGCCGCGCGCAGCAGGCGGTCGAGGCCGGTCCAGCGGTCGAGGTGGACGTAGCGGCCGGGGCGCCCGGCCAGGGCGGCGGTCAGCCGGGACACGAAGCCCCTGCGGGACGCCCTGCGGCGGGCGTAGGCGAGGAGTTGCGGCTCGAACGCCCCGGGCGGCGCGGTGGTGGCGAAGTGCCCGATCACGGTCAGTTCAGGCTCACGCTCGCGTGGGTACACCGCCCGGCCCCCCTTCTCGTCCCGGTGGCGCATGCAGTCCAAGGCATCCGATCACACGCCGCTCGAGTACCGCTCGAGCACGGCTGAGGAGCCGCGCGCACGAGAGTTCCTCGAGGATCCACCGAGCCACCGCGGCGATCGTGGCCTTTCCCCGAATCTCAGAAGGGACGGCACGACATGCCCGCAACCGGAAACGGCGACCCCGTCGCCACCCGAGTGCTCCTCGGTCGGCTCGCGCGGTCGGTGTGGACCTCGCTGGTGGCCTACGGCTCCATGTGGGTGCCCGTGGACCAGAACCCGCTCTGGCAGCAGTACCTGCAGGGCAGGGACGCGGACCCGCGGTCGACGGACCCGTCGTCCGCACCCGGCGGAAACGACGGAAACGATTCTGGCCGGAAGACCTTGAGCGCGAATTGAGCGATGCCCGCCGGGCGGCGGGCAGCACGAGCACAGCGGCGGCAGCACGAGCACGACGGCGGGCAGCACGAGCACGACGGCGGGCGGCGCGAGCACGACGGCGGGCCCCGTGGGCGAGAGCAGGACGGAGGGATGGCATGACGACGGTGGTGGACCCGGTGGACTCCTCGGAGGTCGCCGTCCAGGAACGCATCGCCCGGCTCGAACACGACTTCGGGGACCTCGACGACCCGGGCAACCCGCTCGGCGCCCAGCAGTTCCTGGCCGCCGACGAAGGGCAGCGGCTGCTGCCGGCCGCCGAGCGGCTGCTCGACCGCTTCGGCCTGAACGCCGAGTTCGTGCCCGCCGAACTGGGCGGCAGGCTCGACCGGCTCGACGCCCTCGCCCGGGTGCTGCGCGCGGTGTTCCGGCGCGACGCGGCGCTGGGCCTGGGTTACGGCCTCACCTCGTACCTGGCCGCGGTCGTCGTGTGGACGGCCGGCACCCCGGGCCAGCGGCGGGAGACCGCCGGACTGCTGCTCGCCCAGGGCCGGATGGCCTGCGCCTATCCCGAGCCGCCGCAGCGCAACGACTTCCTGCGCAACCGGCTCACCGCCGTGCCGGACGGCTCCGGCTACCGCATCGCCGGCCGCAAGGAAGCCCTCAACAACGCGGCCCGCGCCGGGGCCCTCGTCCTCTTCGCGGACACGCCCGACGGGCTGAGCGGCCTCCTGGCACCGGGACCCGCGCACCCCGACGGCGCCGGCATCCGGCTGCTGCCGCGCCGCCCCACGGTCGGCGTGCGCGGCTGCGCCGTCCAGGGGCTCGCCTTCGGCGGCGACCGGCCGGCCACCGGGCGGCTGCTCGGGGCGGCCGGCGACGGGACCCGGCTCGCCGAGCACGTCTTCCCGCTCACCCGCAGCGCCGGTCTGTCGATGGCCCTGGGCTGCGCCGACACCGCCCTGCGGACCACGACGGCCTTCGCCCGCTCGCGCCGGCAGCGCAGCCCGTCCTCGCTGCACTCCTCGCGCACCCGCACCGCGCTCGTGAACGCCTTCACCGACCTGCTGGTGTGCGACTGCCTGTCGCTCGTCGCCACCCGGGCGGCGCACGTGCTGCCGCGGGAGAGCCGGACCCTGGCCGCCGTCGCCAAGTACCTGCTGCCGATGATCCTCACCGAGACCATGGACGACCTGTCGATCGTGCTCGGCTCCGAGGCCTACGCCACCAGCGGGAGCTACGCGATCTTCCAGAAGACCGCGCGCGATCTCCCCATGCTCGGCCTGGGCAGCGCCGGAGCCTCGGCCAGCAGGGCCGTGCTCGTGGCGCAGCTGCTGCGGCTGCCCTCGCTCGCCGGGGCCGGGGACGACGGCGGACTCGCCCGGCTCTTCCGGCCGTTCGACGCCGGACTGCCGCCCTGCGAGGTGTGGGAGAACGGACTGCCCGCCGACCGGGACTCGCTGCTCGGCTCCCTGGAGGAGTCGGCGCGGCACGCCGATGGACCGCTCGCCGAGGCCGCCGGGGTGCTCGTGGCGCAGCTCGGCGCGCTGCGCGAGGGCTGCGCCGAGCTCGCCGCCCGGCCCGCCGGACAGCAGCTCGGCCCGCGTGCCTACGCGCTGGCCGACCGGTACGCGCTGCTCGTCGCGGGCGCCGCCTGCCTGGGCGTGTGGCGCCACCGTCCGGCCGGCGGCTTCCTCGCCGGGCCGGACTGGGCGGCGACCGCGCTCACCCGCGTCGCCGGCCGGCTCGACCGCTCGGCGGTCCGGATGCCGGCGGAGCCCGCCGACCACCTGCTCGCCGAGCTGCTCCACCGCTTCGACGACGCCCGCAGCTACGACCTGTACGCGACCGCGCTGGGGCGCTCGTGACCGTACGTACGGCGTGAACGAGGAGGTTCGACATGGAGCGGCCGGTGCGCCACCCGGGAGGCGGGAGCTCGTGGCAGGAGGTGCGGGACGCCGTCGCCGTGCGCGGCAGCTGTGTGGTGTACGCGGCCGTCGACGACTGGGTGCCCGCGGACGTCGGCGCGCCGGACGTCGCCGCCGACCTCGGGGCGGACGACCACGCGCGCCTGGTCCGGATGCCCGCCTCGCGCAACCGGGACCGGTTCGTCGCCGCCCGGCTGCTGCTCAAGTCCGCGGCGGGCGCGGTGCTGGGCGCCCCGCCGAGCGAGCTCGAACTGGCGTACAAACCGGGGGGCCGTCCGTACCTGCGCGGCATCGACCAGCTGGAGATCGGCCTCAGCCACACGGAGGGCCTCCTGGTGGTGGGCCTGACCAGGGTCGGCCGGATCGGCGTGGACACCGAGCCGGCCGACCGGCGGATGCTGGAGCTCGGCACCGAGCACAAGGCCTGCACCCCGTACGAGCTGGAGTGCCTGGAGGAGGTGCCGCCGGAGCGGCGCAACCGGGACCTCGTACGCCTGTGGACGCTGAAGGAGGCCTACAGCAAGGCCATCGGCCAGGGGCTGAGGTTCCGCTTCACCGAGTTCGGGTTCAGCCCGCCCGGCGGACCGATCCGCATGCTGCTGCCGGACGGCACGCCCCGCGCGGCCCGGGAGTGGACCTTCCACAGCTGGCTGGTCGAGGACGCCTACACCGTCAGCGCCGCCGTGAAGGACCCCGGCTTCGGCTAGGTCCCGTCCCAGGGCTCGCCGGCGGGCTCCAGCGCCAGTTGAGCGATGACCGAGGCGGGGCGGTGACCCTCTCCTCGCGCATCTGACCGAAAAGGTGCGGCGCAGGAGCGTGCGGCCGGAATCCGGCCGACCGGTGCGGAGGAACAGCGCGCCGAGGAGTGCGGCGACGAAGGGGGATCGGGTGCAGCGCTATCTCGCGGTCCGGCCGGGGCCCGCCAGTGACGGGGTCCGGCTGTTCTGCTTCCATCACGCCGGCGGAGGCGCCATGACCTTCGCCGGCTGGCAGCGGCGCATCGGCCCCGGCGTGTCGGTGCTGCCGGTACGGCTGCCCGGCCGGGAGTCCCGGCGGCGCGAGGAACGGATCACCGACGGCGCCCGTCTCGTCGAGGAGCTCCAGGAGGACCTGGGCCCGCTGCTCGACGAGCCGCACGCCTTCTACGGGCACAGCCTGGGGGCGCTCGTCGCCTACCGGTTCGCCGAGCACCGGGTGCGCGCCGGGCAGCGCCCGCCCGAGCTGCTCGCGGTCGGCGCCTGCTCGGCGCCGCAGCTGCCCGCCCCGATCCTCGAGACCCTCCTCAGCCCGGAACTCCCGGACGAGGAGCTGATCACGGCCCTGGGCGACAAGGAGTCCATCCCGGCTCCGCTGCGCAACCGGATCGGCTGGCTCGCCGGCACCCTCGCCACCCTGCGCACCGATCTGCTCCTCGCCCAGGACCTGCGGTCCACGCCCGTGACCGCGCTGCCGTGCCCTCTGGAGGCCTTCGCGGGCGAGGTCGACCCGCTGGTCTCCGCGCCCGAGGTGCACGCCTGGCAGGACTGCACCACGACCCGATTCCGGCTGCGGACCGTCCGCGGCACGCACTTCTTCGTACGGGGCCGTGACGTGCCCCGTGCGATGGGGGAGGCCCTGCGGGCCCCTGCGACAGGACCTGACGCGGCGCGCCCCGGCACGGCGCCGCACCAGGCCGGCTGATCCACGTAACCCGAAGGAGATCCGCGCATGGACATCAGCGTGCTAGGCCCGTTCCGGGCCACCCTGTCCGGGGTGCCGGTGCACCTCACGGCGGTCAAGCCGCGCAAGGTCTTCGCGCTGCTCGCCCTCCAGGCGGACGAGGTCGTCTCGGTGGCCTCGCTGGTGGAGGAGGTGTGGGGCGAGCATCCGCCGCGCAGCGTCCAGACCACCCTGCAGACGTACATCCTGCAGATCCGCAACGCCATCGGAGCCGCGCTCGGCGCCGGCGCCGAGGGCGAGTCCCTGCCGAACGGCGCCAAGAGCGTGCTCGTCACCGAGCCGGGCGGATACCGGCTGGACATCCACGGCGGTCTGCTCGACGCCCACGAGTTCGACGCGCTGTCCTCGGCCGGCCACCGGGCCCTGCACCAGGGCGACTGGGCCGGGGCCTCCTCGTACTTCGGCCGGGCGCTCTCCCTGTGGCACGGCCGCGCGCTGGCCGACGTCCAGTGCGGCTCGCTCCTGGAGGTGGAGGCCACCCGGCTCGACGAGTCGCGGATGAGCGTCCTTCAGCGGCGGATCGAGGCAGACCTGAGGCTGGGGCGCCATCATGAGCTCGTCGGCGAGCTCTCCGGGCTCGCCGCGCGTCATCCCCTGCACGAGGCGGTGCACGAGCAGCTGATGCTCGCGCTGTACCGGGTCGGGCGCCGCAGCGACGCCCTGTCCGTCTACCGGCAGCTGCGCCGCTGCCTGAACCAGAGCCTCGGCCTCGACCCCTCGCCCAGCGTCGAGCACCTGCACCAGGCGGTGCTCGACTCCTCGCCGCGGCTGGACCTGGACGCGACGGGCCCGCAGCTGGCGAACGCCAAGTGACCGACTCATCGAACGAATCGAGAGGAAGCATCGTGACTGACATGAACCTGTCCGAGCTGGGGGCGCTCCTGCTCGAGTGCGTCGGCGCGCCCGAGGAGGGCATGGCGCTGGAGGGCGAGGAGGCCCTCGACACCCCGTTCCTGGAGTTCGGCTACGACTCCCTCGCCCTCCTCCAGGCCACCAGCGTGATCAACCGGACGTACGGCATCGTCCTCGACGACGACGCCGTCATGGAGGCCGAGACCCCGCGGATGCTGCTCGCGCTGATCGGCACGGCGCCCCGGGCCGGCGCGGTCCGCTGACCGCGGGCCCGCCACGACCGACGAAGCCGACGGAGGAGAACCGATGCCCTACGCAGCCATCACCTACCGGGTCAAGCCCGGCCACGAGGAAGAGATCGCCAGGATCTTCGGCGAGTTCCAGAGAGTCGACACGCCCGACTTCACGCACGGCGACGGCGAGCAGGCCGGCCGGCTGCTCGGCACGGCCGTGTTCGTCAAGGACGACGTCGTCGTCCGGGTCATCCACTACGAGGGCGACTTCGCGGCCATCGGCCGGCACATGGCCGCCCAGCAGGGCGTCCACACCGCGGAGGCCGCGCTCGCGCCGTACCTCGCCGAGCCGCGCGACACCAGCTCGCCCCAGGCGTTCGCCGCGTACTTCCGCGACGCCACCATGCGCACCGTGGCCCAGCTGACCGTGGACACCCACCCCTCGGGGGCCCGGGCGTCATGACCGAGGTGCTGGCCGTCGCGGCCGTGCTCGGCAGCGGTGTCACCGCCGGAGTGCTGTTCGCCGTCGCGCTGAGCGTGCTGCCCGCGCTGTTCGCGATGGACAACGGCACCTACGTGCACGCGCACCAGCTGCTCGGCCGCAACTGGGACCCCACGATGCCCGTCATCGTCCTGAGCAGCACCCTGGCCGACGGCGTGCTCGCCGTGGCGGCCGGCGGCGCCGCCCGCCCGCTCTTCGCGGCCGCCGCGGTGCTGCTCCTCGGCGTCTCCGGGGTGTCCCACCTGTGCAACGTCCCCATCAACCGCCGTGTCAAGGCGATCACCGACCCGTCCGTCATCCCGCCGGACTGGGAGGACCCGCGCCCGCTGTGGCGCCGCTGGCACTACCTGCGCACGGCCCTGGCCGTCGTGGCCCTGGTGCTCAACGGGGCTGCGGTGACCGTGATCTGATCCACCGCCACATCCGTCAGGCCGCACTCCCGGGGCTCCGGGGTGCGGCCTGACGGATGTGTGCCGTCACGCCGGCGCGGGCAGGTCCCGCACCGAGATCTGCGCCACCGTCGTCAGCAGGCTCCGCTTGAACGTCGCCACGAAGCCCTCGACCGTGTCCGTGTCCCGGGGCCGGCTCAGATACGGCTTCAGCTTCCGCTCCACCTCCCGCACCCCCGGCTGCGAGGCCATGTGCCGGGCCACGGCCTCCAGGTCGCCGGTGTACTCGATGACCCGGACCAGCGTGTCGTCGCGCAGGAACACCGCGGTGGCCAGGATGGTGCCGGCCTGCCCGCCCGAGGCGTCCTCGACCCGGCTGCTCCGCACCCGCTTGAAGTCGCCGAAGATCTCGGCGAGTTCCTTCTCGTACCCCGGCTTGATGTCGTACGTGATGGCTGCGAACGGCATGCCCGTGCCCTTTCCCTCGTCTGCGGTGGTTCCCGCCAGGCAAACCCGCCCGCCTCGCGCCCCGCTCGAAGCCGCCTCGCTGGAGAGGACTTCGAGCGGTGCTCCAGACCCCGGTGCGACGTTCTCCTCCGACCACCGACCACCGGGAGGACCCGTGCACCGCACTCTGATCGTCGCCAAGCTGCGGCCGGACAAAACGGACGACATCGCGAGGATCTTCGAGGAGTCCGACGCCACCGACCTGCCGCACATGATCGGCGTGAGCCGCCGCACGCTGTTCCGGTTCCACGGCCTGTACTTCCACCTGGTGGAGGCCGACGAGGACATCGGCGCGAACCTCTACCGCGCCCGCAGCCACCCGCTCTACGACGACATCAACACCCGACTCGCCGCGTGCGTGGAGCCGTACGACCCGGACTGGAAGGAACCCAAGGACGCGATGGCCACGCCCTTCTACATCTGGACCAAGGACGGAGGGCGGATCCAGTGACCACCGCCATCACCCGCACCGTGAAGGTGGCCGCCGACGAGGTCGAGGCCAACACCAAGCGCGGCGGAGACATCCGCACCACCCTCAGCCCCAAGACCGTCGGCTGCACCTCCGGCTTCGGCGGCGTCATGACCCTGGAGCCCGGCGACTGGGTGACCGAGCACTACCACCCGTACTCCGAGGAGTTCCTGCACGTCGTCGACGGACACCTGGAGATGACCCTGGACGGCCGGACCGCCGTGCCGCTCGGCCCCGGCGACTCCCTCCTCGTCCCCATCGGCGTCCGCCACCGCCTCGTCAACACCGGCGACACCACCGCCCGCTGCGCCTTCCACCTCTCGCCGCTCGCGCCGCGCCCCGAGCTCGGCCACGTCGACACCGAGCCGGCGCAGCGCCCCGAGCAGGCCAACCCGGACGTGGGCGGTGCCCGGTGACCCGACGTGCCGTCATCACCGGCATCGGCGCGGTCGTGCCGGGCGGGGTGGGCCGGGACGCCTTCTGGCGGACGCTGTCCGAGGGCCGCACGGCCACCCGGCGGATCAGCCTGTTCGACCCGGCGCAGTTCCGCTCGCAGGTCGCCGCCGAGGTCGACTTCGACCCGGCGGCCGCCGGCCTCACCGCCCGGCAGATCCGGCGCATGGACCGGGCCGCCCAGTTCGCCGTGGTCTCCGCCCGCGAGGCGGTCACGGACAGCGGCATCGAGCTGTCCGCCCTGGATCCCACCCGGATCGCGGTGTCCCTCGGCAGCGCCGTCGGCTGCACCATGGGCCTGGAGGAGGAGTACGTCACCCTCTCCGACAGCGGCCGGCAGTGGCTCGTCGACCACGAGTACGGCGTGCCGCACCTGTACGGCTACATGGTGCCGTCCACCCTCGCCGTCGAGGTGGCCTGGGAGACCGGCGCCGAGGGCCCGGTCGCGCTCGTCTCCACGGGCTGCACCTCCGGCCTCGACTCCGTCGGGCACGGGGTGCAGCTCATCGAGGAGGGCACGGCCGACGTCGTCATCACCGGCGCCACCGACGCCCCGATCTCGCCCATCACCTCCGCCTGCTTCGACGCCATCAAGGCGACCACCCCGAACAACGCCGACCCGGAGCACGCCTCCCGCCCCTTCGACGGCGAACGCGACGGCTTCGTGCTCGGCGAGGGCGCCGCCGTCATGGTCGTCGAGGAACGCGAGGCCGCCCTCGCCCGCGGCGCCCGCATCTACGCCGAGATCGTCGGCTTCGCCAGCCGCAGCAACGCGTACCACATGACCGGTCTCAAGCCCGACGGCCGGGAACTGGCCGAGGCCATCACGGTCGCCCTCGACCGGGCCCGGCTCGACCCCACCGCCATCGGCTACATCAACGCGCACGGCTCCGGCACCAAGCAGAACGACCGCCACGAGACGGCCGCGTTCAAGCGCAGCCTCGGCGCGCACGCCTACGACATCCCGGTCAGCTCCATCAAGTCGATGGTCGGGCACTCGCTGGGCGCGATCGGCTCCATCGAGGTCGCCGCCTGCGCCCTCGCCCTCGACCGCCAGGTCGTGCCGCCCACCGCCAACCTGAAGACCAAGGACCCGCTCTGCGACCTGGACTACGTGCCCGTCACCGCCCGGGAGCACGCCATGGACACCGTGCTCACCGTCGGCAGCGGCTTCGGCGGGTTCCAGAGCGCCATGGTGCTCGCCCGGCCCGGCGCGGCCCGGGCCGCCGCGTGAAAGGGGAGTGACCATGACGACCGCCGTGAGCGCCCCCGTCGTCACCGGGCTCGGCATCGTCGCGCCCACCGGCATCGGCACCGAGGCCCACTGGGCCTCGGTGCTCGCCGGCAAGTCCGGCATCGGACGCATCGGACGCTTCGACCCGAGCCCCTACCCGGTCCGGTACGCCGGACAGGTGCCCGGCTTCGACACCGCCGAGCGCGTACCCGGCCGGCTGATCGCGCAGACCGACCACTGGACGCACCTCGCCCTCGCGGCCGGAGAGGCCGCCCTCGCCGACTGCGGCGCCGACCTCGGCGCCATCGGCGAGTACGAGATGGCCGTGGTGACGTCCTCGTCCTCGGGCGGCACCGAGTTCGGCCAGAAGGAGATGACCGCCCTCTACCAGCACGACCCCGGCTGGGTCGGCGCCTACCAGTCCATCGCCTGGTTCTACGCCGCCACCACCGGACAGCTGTCCATCCGGCACAAGATGCGCGGCCCGTGCGGCGTGCTCGCCTGCGAACAGGCCGGCGGCCTCGACGGCATCGCCCAGGCCCGCCGGCTGCTGCGCGGCGGCTCCCGCCTGGTCGTCAGCGGCGGCACGGACGCCTCGCTCTGCCCGTACGGCCTGACGGCCCAGCTCACCACCGGCAGGCTGTCCACCGTCCCGGACCCGGAACGCGCCTACCGGCCCTTCACCGCCGAGGCCTCCGGCTACCTCCCCGGCGAGGGCGGCGCGATCCTCGTCCTGGAGACCGCCGAGGCCGCCGCCGAGCGCGGCCTCGGCACCGGCTACGGGCGAATCCTCGGCCACGCCGCGGGCTTCGACCCGGCGCCCGGCTCCGGCCGGCCGCGCGCCCTGCGCCGCACCGCCGAACAGGCCCTCGCCGACGCCGGACTCGGCCCCGCCGACATCGACGTCGTCTTCGCCGACGCCGCCGGCCTCCCCGCCGACGACCGCGACGAGGCCGAGGCCATCACCGCCGTCTTCGGCCCGCACGGCGTGCCCGTCACCGCGCCGAAGACGCTCACCGGCCGGCTCTACGGCGGCGGCGCGCCGCTCGACGTCGCCACCGCGCTGCTCGCGCTGCGCGAGGGCGTCATCCCGCACACCCCGCACGTCCACGAGCTCGCCCCGGGACTGGACATCGACCTGGTCACCGCGGCCCCGCGGGAGCGGAGGCTGCGCCACGCGCTGGTCCTGGCGCGCGGACACGGCGGCTTCACCTCCGCCCTGGTGCTCGGCCGCTGACACCTCCCCCGCAGACGAACCGCAGACCAACCGCCGACGACGGACCTACGGAGTTCCCATGGCAGGACACACCGACAACCACATCGTCATCGACGCCCCCATGGACGTCGTGTGGGACATCACCAACGACGTCCCCGGCTGGCCGAACCTGTTCAGCGAGTACGCCTCCGCCGACGTGCTGGAGCGCGACGGCGACACCGTCGTCTTCCGCCTCACCATGCACCCCGACGAGGACGGCAACGTGTGGAGCTGGGTCTCCCGGCGCACCGGCGACCCGGCCACCCGCACCGTGCGCGCCGAGCGGATAGAGACCGGCCCCTTCGAGTACATGCGCATCTTCTGGGAGTACACCGAGGAGCCCGGCGGGGGCGTGCGGATGCGCTGGGTGCAGGACTTCCACATGAAGCCGCAGGCCCCGGCCACCGACGAGGCGATGACCGAGCACCTCAACGTCAACACCAAGGTGCAGATGAGCCTCATCAAGGAGCGGGTCGAGGCCGCCGCACGCGCCCTGACCCGCTGAGGAGCACCCGTGCTGAACGTACTCGCGCCCCTCCTCGTGCTGCTCAACGGCCTCGCCGCCGGCGTCCTGTTCGGCACCCAGCTCGGCGGCTTCCCGTACCTCGCCTCGCTGCCCACCGACCGCTACGTCCACGCCCACGCGTTCTTCGGGCAGCGCTACGACCCGGCGATGCCCATCTGCCTGGTCGGCACCGTCGTCCTCGACGCGGTGCTCGCGGTCGGCGGCGCCGCCGCCCCGGCGCGGACGCTGTTCGCCGTGGCGGGCGTGCTCGCCGCGGCCACCGCGCTGATCTCGCTCACCAAGAACGCGCCGGTCAACCGCTGGATGCGGACCGTCGACCCGGAGCACGTGCCGGCGGACTTCCAGCACACCCGGGACGCCTGGGGCGCCTGGAACAAGCGCCGCAGCCTGCTCACCATCGCCGCGCTCGTCGCCAACTGCGCCGGGCTCGGCTTCCTGCTCTGACCCCACGCCAGTGATGGAGGAAACACCCATGGATCTCGGCCTCAAGGGCAAGAAGGCCCTGGTCACCGGCGGCACCCGCGGTGTCGGCCGGGGCGTCGTCCTCGCGCTCGCCCGCGCCGGAGTCGACGTCGTCACCTGCTACCAGCGCGAGAGCGACTACGTCACCTCCCTGGAGCGGGAGCTCAAGGAGACCGGCGGCGACCACCACGTGCTGCGCGCCGACCTGTCCCGGCCCGAGGACATCGCCGCCCTGCTCGGCCAGGTCCGCGACCTGCACGGCGACCGCCTCGACCTGCTCGTCAACAACGCCGGCGCGATCAGCCACGTCCCGTACGCCCAGCTCCCGCTGGAGGAGTGGCAGCGGATCTTCGCCACCAACGTCACCGGCGCCCACCTCGTCATCCAGCACGCCCTGCCGCTGCTCGGCGAGGGCTCCTCGGTGGTGACCGTCGGCTCCCGCGCCGTCGAGGCCGGCATCCCGCTGCGCGCCCACTACACCGCCACCAAGGCCGCGCTCGCCGGACTGAACCGCTCCCTGGCCAAGGAGTTCGGCCCCCAGGGCATCCGCTTCAACATCCTCGCGCTCGGCGTCATCGAGACCGAGAACTTCCACGCGCTGCCCGAGGACCAGAAGAAGCTCATGACCGAGCGCTACGGCGCCAAGACCGCCCTCGGCCGGCTCGGCACGCCCGACGAGGTGGCCGGCGCCGTGCTGTGGCTCGCCAGCGACCTGTCCCGCTACGTCACCGGCAACACCATCGGCGTCGACGGGGGGATCTCCTGATGACCTTCCGGGTGATGCTCCGCATGGAGATCGAGCCGGGCAGGGAGGCCGACTTCGAGAAGGCCTGGCTGGAGGGCACCGAAGCGGTCACCGGCCACCCCGCCAACCTGGGCCAGTCCCTCGCCCGCGAGGAAGGCCCCGACGGCACGTCGAGCACCTACGTCATCGTCAGCGACTGGCTGGACGAGCCGCGGTTCCGCGAGTTCGAGAACAGCCCGGCCCACCTGGAACACCGGGCCACCCTCCACCCGTACCGCAAGGGCGGCAGCTTCCACGTCATGCGGGTGCTCCACGGCATCGAGGGCAGGGCGGCCGCCGATGCCCGGTGAGGACCGGGGCCGCGGCCAGGTGCGCGTCGTGGTCTACCAGGCCGCCCACGACGAAGCGCAGCTCGCCGCCGTCCGCGAGGCCTACCACCAGGTCAGCGAACGGCTCGCGAAGGTGCCCGGCATGCTCGGCAACGAACTCCTCCGCAGCCCCGCCGATCCCACCGCGCTCGCGGTCATGAGCCGCTGGGAGTCGATGGAGGCCTTCCTCGCCTGGGAGGCCGGCGCCGAGCACCGCCAGGACACCGCCCCGCTGCGGCCCTTCCGCGACACCCGTACGCCCGTCCCCTTCGCGGTGTACGAGGTGGACGCCGCGTACTGACCGCACGGCCGCCCTCCACGTACCGGACGAAAGAGAAGAGAACCCACCATGGCAGAGCGTCAGTTGGCGTTCATCGGGCTCGGCAGCATGGGCGGCGGCATGGCCCGGCGGCTCCTCGAGACCGGACACACCCTGACCGTCTTCAACCGGACCGCGCACAAGGCCGCCCCGCTCGCCGAGGCCGGCGCCCGGCTCGCCGACGCGCCCGAGCGCGCGGCGGCCGGCCACCGCCTGGTCCTGCTCAGCCTCAGCGACGAGAAGGCCGTCGAGGAGGTCCTGTTCGACCGGGTGGTCCCGGTCCTCGCACCCGGCTCCGTCGTCGTCGACACCTCCACCGTCTCCCCGGGCTACGCCCGCGAGGCCGCCGCCCGCCTCGCGGCCCGGGGGCTGCGCCGCGTGGAGGCCTGCGTCGTCGGCAACCCGCTCCAGGCCCGCAAGGGCGAGCTGCGGGTCTTCGTCTCCGGCGCGCCGGAGGACCTGGAGGAGGTGCGCCCGGTCCTGGAGGCCTTCGGCAGCGAGGTCGTCCACGTCGGCGCGCCCGGCACCGCGACCAGCCTGAAGCTCATCCTGAACCTGCTGCTCGGCGCCCAGGTCGCCGCCCTCGCCGAGGCCGTCGCCTACGGCACCGCGGCCGGCCTGGACCGCGACCAGCTCATCGGGGTCGTCGCGTCCAGCGGCTTCAGTTCGCTCGTGATGCGCTTCCGCGCCGAGCTGATGCTCAAGCGAAGCTACGAGCCGGCGTTCTTCCGCTCCGAACTGATGGAGAAGGACATCCGGATCGCCCTGGAGGCGGCCGCCGAGCAGGGAGCCGCGATGCCCGTCCTCGACGTGGTGCGCGAGCGGTTCGCCGAGGTGCTCGCGGCCGGCGACGGCGACAAGGACGCGTCCGTGCTCGTCGAACACCGACCGAGGCAAGGAGGGTGACATTGTGCTGAGCACCACCCGGAGCACGCTCCGGAACACCGACGTCCTGGTGGTCGGCGGAGGAATCGCGGGGCTCTCCGCCGCGGTCTTCCTCGCCCAGCAGGGCGTGGACTGCCTGCTGGTCGAGCGGCGGCCCGAACTGTCCGGACACCCCAGGGCCCGCGGAGTGCATCCGCGGGCCATGGAGCTGATGCGCGCCGCCGGCGTCGAGGACGAACTGCGCGGCACACCGTCCGCCCGGCTCCTCGTCGGCAACTCGGGCGTGGTCGCGGCCCGTTCGCTGGCGGGGCCCGAACTGGGCGTCCTCGACGAGAAGTACGTCATGGACGTGGGCGCCGACATCGGCTCGCTGTCCCCGACCGGCTGGTGCCTGTGTCACCAGGGCGAGCTGGAGGACGTGCTGCGGGGCCGCGCCGAACGGCTCGGCGTCGCCCTGCGCTTCAGCACCGAACTGGTCTCGTTCACCCAGAACGGCGCGGGCCTCACCGCGCTGGTCCGGGACCGCGTCACCGGAGCCGAGCGCACCATCGAGGCCCGCTACCTCGTCGCCGCGGACGGCGCCCACAGCGGCGTCCGCGAGACGCTGGGCATCCCGTTCGACGGCGAGACCCTCGGCCACTACCTCAACATCCACTTCCACGCCGACCTCACCGAGCCGCTCGCGGGTCGTCGTTTCCTCATGTGCTACACCGCCAACGACGAGGTGCGCGGCGCCCTGATGCCCCTGGACAACACCTCGGACTGGCTGCTGCACGTCGCGTACGACCCGCAGGCCACCGACCTGGAGTCGTTCACCGAGGAACGGTGCGCCGAACTGGTGCGGGCGGCGACCGGAGTGCCCGGACTGCGGCCGCGGATCCGCTCCGTCTCCCCGTGGGACGGCGCGGCCAGGACCGCGGGCCGGTTCCGGGACGGGCGGGTGTTCCTGGTCGGCGACGCCGCCCACGTGATGCCGCCCAGCGGCGGCTTCGGATCCAGCACCGGCATCCAGGACGCGCACAACCTGGCCTGGAAGCTGGCCGCCGTCCTCGACGGCTGGGCGGGCGAGACCCTTCTCGACAGCTACGACGAGGAGCGCCGGCCGATCTGTCGGGCAACGGTCGAGCAGGCCGCGCTGCGCTCCAAGGACCGGCCGCGGCTCACCGGGAACCCCGGCGAGCGGCCGCCCGTGCACCCGGGCATCGTCGAGGACGCCCAGGTGTGGCTGTCCTGGCGCTACCGGTCCTCGGCCGTCACCGCCTGGGACGAGGGCGTGCTGCCCGGGTACGGCGTGTGGTCGGCCGAGAACGACGGCCGGCCCGGCGGCCGGGCCCCGCACCTGCGGCTGCGCCGCGGCGGGGCGGAACTGTCCGTGCTCGACCTGTTCGGCGACCGGCCCGTCCTGCTCACCGGGCCGGACAACCGGGCCTGGCAGGAGGCTGCCCGGGCCGTCTCGCACGAGCTCGGACTGCCGCTCACGGTGCACGGCATCGGCGCCGAGCTGATCGACGTCGACGACCGCTGGCCGGAGCTGTACGGCGTGACGGCGCAGGGCGCGGTCCTGGTGCGGCCCGACGGCGTGGTCGCCTGGCGCTGCGCGGACGCGCCGATCTTCGCGGCCGACACGCTGCGGGCCGTGCTGGTGAGGCTGCTCGCCCGGCACTGACCGCCACACC
>NZ_JBHXTJ010000055.1:0-45844 GCF_042677525.1 Streptomyces sp. NPDC127114 | reverse complement strand
TTCGTTCTTGCGTTTCCGACTCTATCAGATCTTTCCGATCCGATTTCCTCGGTGCTTTCCGGTCCCTTTCGCTTTCGCTCCGGGCCCTTCCGGCGGTTTCGAGTTTATCAGATGTTTTCGATCCGATTTCCTCTTCGCTTTCCGGTCCGGCTTTCCGACTTTCGTCTTCTTTCCGAGGCCTTCCGGCGCGTCCCGACTTTATCAGAAGTTCTGAGTCGGATTTCCCGCCTCCCGGTTCACGCTCCCGGCACACAGTGGTGCCCGGGGCTTCCCCTCTGGCGGAGCCGTAAACGTACTGGAGGGGGGCGCCCCGATGCAAATCGAGGCGCCCCCCTCCCCGTTGGGAGCGGACGGTCCGTCAGACCTCCACGACCACCGGGAGGATCATCGGGCGGCGGCGGTAGGTGTCGGAGACCCACTTGCCGACCGTGCGGCGGATCAGCTGCTGGAGCTGGTGCGACTCGACCACGCCGTCCTGAGCGGACTTGTTGAGGGCCTGGTCGATCTTCGGGAGCACCGCGTCGAAGGCGGCGTCCTCGATGCCGGAGCCTCGGGCGTGGACGTTGGGGCCGCCGACGATCTTTCCGGTGGAGGAGTCCACGACCACGAAGACCGAGATGATGCCCTCTTCACCGAGGATCCGGCGGTCCTTGAGGGAGCTCTCGGTGACGTCGCCGACCGAGAGTCCGTCGACGTACACGTAGCCCGCCTGGACCTTGCCGGTGATCCGGGCGCGGCCGTCGACCAGGTCGACGACGACGCCGTCCTCGGCGATGACGATGTGGTCCTTCGGGATGCCCGTCATCGCGCCGAGCTCGGCGTTGGCGCGCAGGTGGCGCCATTCGCCGTGGACCGGCATGAGGTTCTTCGGCCGGCAGATGTTGTAGAAGTACAGCAGCTCGCCGGCGGAGGCGTGGCCCGAGACGTGGACCTTGGCGTTGCCCTTGTGGACGACGTTGGCGCCCCAGCGGGTCAGGCCGTTGATCACGCGGTAGACCGCGTTCTCGTTGCCCGGGATCAGGGACGACGCCAGGATCACGGTGTCGCCGGGGACGATCCGGATCTGGTGGTCGCGGTTCGCCATCCGGGACAGGGCGGCCATGGGCTCGCCCTGGGAGCCCGTACAGACGAGCACGACCTCGTCGTCCGGGAGGTCGTCGAGGGTCTTCACGTCGACGACCAGGCCGGCGGGGACACGCAGGTAGCCCAGGTCACGGGCGATGCCCATGTTGCGGACCATGGAGCGGCCGACGAAGGCGACCCGGCGGCCGTACTCGTGGGCGGCGTCCAGGATCTGCTGGATGCGGTGCACGTGGCTGGCGAAGCTGGCCACGATGATGCGCTTCTGGGCGTTGGCGAACACGTTGCGCAGGACGCTGGAGATGTCCCGCTCGTGCGGCGTGAAGCCCGGGACCTCGGCGTTCGTCGAGTCGGTGAGCAGGAGGTCGATGCCCTCCTCGCTCAGCCGCGCGAACGCGTGCAGGTCGGTGAGGCGGTTGTCCAGCGGCAGCTGGTCCATCTTGAAGTCGCCGGTGTGGACGACCATGCCCGCGGGAGTGCGGATGGCGACGGCCAGCGCGTCGGGGATGGAGTGGTTGACGGCGATGAACTCGCAGTCGAAGGGACCGAACCGCTCGCGGTGCCCCTCGGCCACCTCGAGGGTGTAGGGGCGGATGCGGTGCTCCTGGAGCTTGGCCTCGATGAGGGCGAGGGTCAGCTTGGAGCCGATGAGCGGGATGTCCGGCTTGAGCCGGAGCAGGTACGGCACGGCACCGATGTGGTCCTCGTGGCCGTGGGTCAGGACGATGCCCTCGACCTGGTCGAGGCGGTCCTGGATGGTGGTGAAGTCGGGCAGGATCAGGTCGACGCCCGGCTGCTCCTCCTCGGGGAAGAGGACGCCGCAGTCGACGATCAGCAGGCGGCCGTCGAACTCGAAGACCGTCATGTTGCGGCCGATCTCACCGAGACCGCCGAGCGGGGTGACGCGCAGCCCGCCCTGGGGCAGCTTCGGCGGGGCGCCGAGTTCAGGATGCGGATGGCTCAAAAGGTTCTCCTCACCACACGCGCCACGTACCGGCTCGGCACGTGGCGCGTATGACATTCGTGCACTTGCTGTTGTTTTCGGTTACGGATGTTCAGTTACGCGTGTTCAGTTACGGATCTTCGGTTGTGAAGTCTGTTGTCAGATCTGTACCCCGCCGGCGGCAAGATCGATCTTGAGTTGGGCGGTCTCCTCGGGCGAGAGCTCCACGAGCGGCAGGCGCAGCGGACCGGCAGGCAGGCCCTGGAGGGCGAGGGCGGCCTTGGTGGTCATGACGCCCTGGGTGCGGAACATGCCGGTGAAGACGGGCAGCAGCCGCTGGTGGATCTCGGTGGCCTTCTGGACGTCACCGGCGAGGTAGGCGTCGACGAGGGCGCGGAGCTCCGGGGCGACGACGTGGCCGACGACGGAGACGAAGCCGCAGGCGCCCACGGAGAGCAGCGGCAGGTTGAGCATGTCGTCGCCGGAGTACCAGGCGAGGCCGCTGCGGGCGATGGCCCAGCTGGCGCGGCCGAGGTCGCCCTTGGCGTCCTTGTTGGCGACGATCCGGGGGTGCTCGGCGAGCCGGACGATCGTCTCGGTGTCGATCGGGACGCCGCTGCGGCCGGGGATGTCGTACAGCATCACCGGGAGCTCGGTGGCGTCGGCGATGGCCGAGAAGTGCCGGTAGAGGCCCTCCTGCGAGGGCTTGTTGTAGTACGGCGTGACGGCGAGCAGGCCGTGTGCGCCGTCGCGCTCGGCGGTGCGGGCCAGCTCGAGCGTGTGGTGGGTGTCGTTGGTTCCGATGCCGGCGACGACGTGGGCGCGGTCGCCGACCGCCTCCAGTACGGCCCGTACGAGCTGCGATTTCTCCGCGTCGGTGGTGGTGGGGGACTCGCCGGTGGTGCCGTTGACGATCAGGCCGTCGTTGCCGGCGTCCACGAGGTGGGCGGCGAGTCGCTGGGCACCGTCGAGGTCGAGTGCGCCGTCCGCCGTGAAGGGCGTGACCATGGCGGTGAGGACCCGCCCGAAGGGGGTCTGCGGAGTGGAGATCGGAGCCATGGGTAACACGCTACTCGCTGCTCAGCGCCGGGGGTCCCCTCGGGGGACGCGATAAGAGGAGCCCGGCACTGCCTGCTCGGGGGTTCAAGCAGTGCCGGGTCCGTTTGATCAGCCTAGATGAACTTCGTGAAACGTCGCAATACGGACACTTCGCACGCGAATTTCGTACTTATGTGCGTTACGGCGCTACGAGCGAGGCCACGCACGGTCTTCCGGCCCGGACCTTCGGGTCCTCCTCCAGAATGAGATTCGGCCGCTTTGATGAAAAAACGGCACCAAACCCTCGCCCCGCTCGTCTCTACCGGTGACACACACGTTCAGCACCAGCCCCGAGGAGAGTGCTCCCCATGTTGCGCCGGCGAGAGGCCGTACCGTTCGCGTTCGTCGCGGAGTCCGACCGCTTTCGCAGTAACGTCACTCCCCCGCCTCGCGAACGTCCCACCGCGTCCCAGATCCTCGGCCGCACGCTGCTGGGACTGACCGTCGTGGCCGGCCTGGTCGGCTCCCTGGTCCTCGGCATGCCGTCCCTGGAACCCGGGGACGCGAGCGGTCACCGGCATCAGTCCGAGGCTTCCGACGGGCGCTGAGGTAGCCTCACCGGGCACAGTCACCGAACGTGCTTGTGAGTGAGGACCCGCCGTGCCCCTGCCCTTCCTGACGGCCGACCGCGACTTCGACGCAGACGACGACATCAACGACGTCGCCCTGCCGTTCGCCGACCACGACCAGTGGCGTCGTCCGTACCGGCCCGGTCCGTGGCGGGTGGGGCTCGCCGCGCTCGCGCTGCTCCTGGCCTCGTTCGTGCTGCTCGCGGCGGTCGTCATCGCCGCCGCCGGCGCGACCGGCGGCGCCCTGTTCACCTTCGGCGTCGCGCTGCTGATCATCCTCGTCGCGCTGCGCGTGCTGCGCATGGGCGTCTGGGTGAGCCGGGCCGGGCTGCGGCAGGTGCGGTTCTTCGTGACGAAGACCGTGCCGTGGCCGCAGGCGAGCGCCGTGCGCACCGTCCAGCAGCCGGTGCGCTGGCTGGGACTCCCCCGCACGGTCCAGGGTCAGGCCCTCGTCCTCGTACGGGAGAACGGTGAGCAGGCGCCGCTGCTCACCGATCACAACGCCGACTTCCTCTCCCGCGTCGAGGCCTTCGACCGCGCCGCGGACACGATCGAGGCCTGGAACGCGGAGTACGCGGGCGCCCGCTGAGTCGTCAGCCCGCCGCGTGCAGGGCGATCGCGCGCTGCATCGCCTTGCGGGCCCTCGGGGTGTCGCGGGCGTCGTGGTAGGCGACCGCGAGCCGGAACCAGCACCGCCAGTCGTCCGGCGAGTCCTCCGTCTCGGCCTTGCGCCGGGCGAAGACCTCGTCGGCCGAGTCGCGGTCGATGCGGCCGCCCTGTGTGCGCTTCAGCTCGTCGACGGGCAGCCCGCCCTCGGCCTCCAGCTCCGCGGCCAGGCGGTTCGCCAGGCGCGCGAAGCGGGTGTTCTTCCACAGGAACCAGCCGCCGACCAGCGGCAGCAGGAACGCCACCGCGCCCATGCCCATCGCCGCCGGCTCGCCGGTCAGCAGGAGCAGGACGCCCTCCATCCCCACCACCCCGAAGACGAGCACGAGGACGGTGGAGAGGAAGACGTACGTGATCTTTCCGCCCATGACCGTCAGCCCAGGTCCAGGAAGTGTTCCAGACCGAAGGTGAGGCCCGGGGTGGTCACGACGCGGCGCGCGCCGAGCAGGATGCCCGGCATGAAGCTGGAGTGGTGCAGCGAGTCGTGGCGCACGGTCAGGGTCTCGCCCTCGCCGCCGAGCAGCACCTCCTGGTGGGCCAGCAGGCCCCGGAGCCGTACGGCGTGCACCGGGACACCGTCCACGTCCGCGCCGCGCGCCCCGTCCAGGGCCGTGGTCGTGGCGTCGGGCTGCGGGGCGCAGCCTGCCTTCGACCGGGCCTCGGCGATCAGCTGGGCGGTGCGGGTGGCGGTGCCGGAGGGCGCGTCCACCTTGTTCGGGTGGTGCAGCTCGACGACCTCGACCGACTCGAAGTACGGGGCGGCGATCTGCGCGAACTTCATGGTGAGGACCGCGCCGATGGAGAAGTTCGGGGCGATCAGGACGCCGGTCTCCGGGGACTGGGCGAGCCAGCCGTTCAGCTGCGCGAGGCGCTCCTCGGTCCAGCCGGTGGTCCCGACGACCGCGTGGATGCCGTGGCGCACGCAGAAGTCGAGGTTGCCCATGACCGACGCGGGGGTGGTCAGCTCGACGGCGACCTGGGCCTCCGTCTCGACGAGCGTCTCCAGTTTGTCGCCGCGCCCCAGGGCCGCGACCAGTTCCATGTCCTCGGCGGCCTCGACGGCCTTGACCGCCTCGGAGCCGATGCGGCCCTGGGCTCCGAGTACCGCCACGCGCAGCTTGCTCATTGCTCTCTTCCCTCAGTGACTCGTGACTCGTGCGGTCAGGAGACCGCGTGGTGGAGGCGGTCCGCCTGCTTGTCCTTCAGCGGGCCTATCACCGAAAGCGAGGGCCGCTGCGCCAGTACGTCGCGGGCCACCTCACGCACGTCGTCGGGGGTGACGGCGGCGATCCTGGCCAGCATGTCGTCGACCGACATCTGGGCGCCCCAGCACAGCTCGCTCTTGCCGATGCGGTTCATCAGCGCGCCGGTGTCCTCGAGGCCGAGGACGGTCGAGCCGGAGAGCTGCCCGATGGCGCGGGCGATCTCGTCGTCGGTGAGGCCGTCGGCGGCGACCTTGTCGAGCTCGTCCCGGCAGATCCGCAGCACGTCGTGGATCTGGCTGGGCCGGCAGCCCGCGTACACCCCGAAGAGACCGCAGTCGGCGAAGCCGGAGGTGTACGAGTACACGCTGTACGCCAGACCGCGCTTCTCCCGGACCTCCTGGAAGAGGCGGGAGGACATGCCGCCGCCGAGGGCGGTGTTCAGCACGCCGAGCGCCCAGCGGCGCTCGTCGGTGCGGGCCAGGCCCGGCATGCCGAGGACCACGTGCGCCTGCTCGGTCTTGCGGCCGAGCAGCTCGACCCGGCCCGCCGTACGGATGGTGCGCCTGCCGTCGCGCGGGGCGACCGGGCTCGCGTCCGTACGGGTGAGGGCGCCGGCCTTCTCGAAGGCGCGGCGGACCTGCCGTACCACCGTGGCGTGGTCGACGTTGCCGGCGGCGGCGACGACCAGGTGGGTGGGGTCGTAGTGCTTCTTGTAGAAGCGGGCGATCTGGTCGCGGGTGAGCGCGTTGATCGTGTCGACGGTGCCGAGGACCGGGCGGCCCAGCGGCGTGTCGCCGAACATGGTCTGCGCGAACAGGTCGTGCACGACGTCACCGGGGTCGTCCTCGGTCATCGCGATCTCCTCGAGGATGACGCCGCGCTCGGCGTCCACGTCGGAGTCGAGGATGAGCGAGCCCGTGAGCATGTCGCAGACGACGTCGATCGCCAGCGGCAGGTCGGTGTCGAGGACCCGGGCGTAGTAGCAGGTGTACTCCTTCGCCGTGAAGGCGTTCATCTCGCCGCCGACCGCGTCGATCGCTGCGGAGATGTCGAGAGCGGACCGCTTGTGGGTGCCCTTGAAGAGGAGGTGCTCCAGGTAGTGGGTGGCGCCGTTGAGCGCCGGGGTCTCGTCACGGGAGCCGACGTGCGCCCAGATGCCGAAGGTGGCGGAGCGCACCGAGGGCAGGGTCTCGGTGACGATGCGGAGGCCGCCGGGAAGGGTCGTGCGGCGGACGGTGCCGATGCCGTCCCTGCCCGGAAGAAGCGTTTGGGTACGGGCGACGGCCCGCCCCTCGGAGGAGGGGCGGGCCGTCGTCGCGGAACTGCGGGACGTCACTGGTCGGAGGCGTCCTTCTCGTTCTCGTTCTCCTCGCCCTCGATGACGGGGATGAGGGAGAGCTTGCCGCGCTGGTCGATCTCGGCGATCTCGACCTGGACCTTGGAGCCGACCGCGAGCACGTCCTCGACGTTCTCCACGCGCTTGCCACCGGCGAGCTTGCGGATCTGCGAGATGTGCAGCAGGCCGTCCTTGCCCGGGAGCAGGGAGACGAAGGCACCGAAGGTCGTGGTCTTGACGACCGTGCCCAGGTAGCGCTCGCCGACCTCCGGCATGGTCGGGTTGGCGATGCCGTTGATCGTGGCGCGGGCGGCCTCGGCGGCCGGGCCGTCGGCGGCACCGATGTAGATGGTGCCGTCGTCCTCGATCGTGATCTCGGCGCCGGTGTCCTCCTGGATCTGGTTGATCATCTTGCCCTTGGGGCCGATGACCTCGCCGATCTTGTCCACGGGGATCTTCACGGTGATGATCCGCGGGGCGTTGGGGGACATCTCGTCCGGGGTGTCGATCGCTTCCATCATCACGTCGAGGATGTGGAGGCGGGCGTCGCGGGCCTGCTTGAGGGCCGCGGCCAGGACGGAGGCCGGGATGCCGTCCAGCTTGGTGTCGAGCTGGAGAGCGGTGACGAACTCCTTCGTACCGGCGACCTTGAAGTCCATGTCGCCGAAGGCGTCCTCCGCACCGAGGATGTCGGTGAGGGCGACGTAGTGCGTCTCGCCGTCGATCTCCTGGGAGATCAGACCCATGGCGATGCCGGCGACGGGGGCCTTCAGCGGCACACCGGCGTTCAGCAGCGACATGGTGGAGGCGCAGACCGAGCCCATGGACGTCGAGCCGTTGGAGCCGAGGGCCTCGGACACCTGACGGATCGCGTACGGGAACTCCTCGCGGGTCGGCAGCACCGGCACGATCGCGCGCTCGGCGAGCGCGCCGTGGCCGATCTCGCGGCGCTTGGGCGAGCCCACGCGGCCGGTCTCACCGACGGAGTACGGCGGGAAGTTGTAGTTGTGCATGTAGCGCTTGCGGGTCACCGGGGAGAGGGTGTCCAGCTGCTGCTCCATGCGGAGCATGTTGAGGGTGGTGACGCCCAGGATCTGGGTCTCGCCACGCTCGAACAGGGCGGAGCCGTGCACGCGCGGGATGGCCTCGACCTCGGCGGCGAGGGTACGGATGTCCGTGATCCCGCGGCCGTCGATGCGGACCTTGTCCTTGATGACGCGCTCGCGCACGAGGGCCTTGGTGAGGCTGCGGTAGGCGGCGGAGATCTCCTTCTCGCGGCCCTCGAAGGCCGGGAGGAGCTTCTCGGCGGCGATCTCCTTGACGCGGTCGAGCTCGGCCTCGCGCTCCTGCTTGCCGGCGATGGTGAGCGCCTGGGCGAGCTCGCCGCGGACGGCGTCGGAGAGGGCCGCGTACACGTCGTCCTGGTAGTCCAGGAAGATCGGGAACTCGGTCTCCGGCTTGGCGGCCTTGGCGGCGAGGTCCGACTGGGCCTTGCACAGGACCTTGATGAAGGGCTTCGCGGCCTCGAGGCCGGCGGCGACGACCTCCTCGGTCGGCGCCTCGGCGCCGCCCTGGACGAGCTGGATGGTCTTCTCGGTGGCCTCGGCCTCGACCATCATGATCGCGACGTCGCCGTCCTCCAGGACGCGGCCCGCGACGACCATGTCGAAGACGGCGTCCTCGAGCTCGGTGTGCGTCGGGAAGGCGACCCACTGGCCCTTGATCAGAGCGACGCGGACGCCGCCGATCGGGCCGGAGAAGGGCAGGCCGGCCAGCTGCGTGGACGCGGACGCGGCGTTGATCGCGACGACGTCATACAGGTGGTCGGGGTTGAGCGCCATGATCGTGGCGACGACCTGGATCTCGTTGCGCAGGCCCTTCTTGAAGGACGGGCGCAGCGGGCGGTCGATGAGCCGGCAGGTGAGGACGGCGTCCTCGGAGGGGCGGCCCTCACGGCGGAAGAAGGAGCCGGGGATCTTGCCGGCGGCGTACATCCGCTCCTCGACGTCCACCGTCAGGGGGAAGAAGTCGAGCTGGTCCTTGGGCTTCTTGGACGCGCTGGTCGCCGACAGCACCATGGTGTCGTCGTCGAGGTAGGCGACGGCGGAACCGGCGGCCTGCTTGGCGAGGCGGCCGGTCTCGAAGCGGATGGTGCGGGTGCCGAAGGTGCCGTTGTCGATGACGGCCTCGGCGTAGTGGGTCTCGTTCTCCACTAGCGATTACTCCTACGTTTCGTCTTTGCGTCCGGGCGCCCGTGTGGCGCGGGGACGGTGCGGGAGAAGCGCTGTCGTGGCGGGGCCGGTCTTCGATCGAAGCTCCCGGGATGAGGTCCGGGGGCCACTACCGAGGACCGGCGTCGTGCCGGCTGCTTCTCGCGCGCCGATGTGGCGTTGTGTGACCAGACTAAGTGCCGGTGGGCACATCGCGCACGTACAGCAAAGGGAGCGGCCCCCTGAAAGTGGGAACCGCTCCCTTCACAGCGACTTACTTGGCGCCGGCCGCACCGCGGCGGATGCCGAGGCGGTCGACCAGCGTACGGAAGCGCTGGATGTCCTTCTTGGCCAGGTACTGCAGCAGGCGGCGGCGCTGACCGACCAGGATCAGCAGACCACGACGGGAGTGGTGGTCGTGCTTGTGGGTCTTGAGGTGCTCGGTCAGGTCCGAGATGCGGCGGGACAGCATCGCGACCTGGACCTCGGGGGAGCCGGTGTCGCCCTCCTTGGTGCCGAAGTCGGCCATGATCTGCTTCTTGACGGCGGCGTCGAGAGCCACGCGGATCTCCTCTGGTTCGTGCGCCCACGAGTGCCCCTGGTCTTGGTCTCAGGGGAAACTTCCGTGACTCGCGAGCGAAGGTCCGATGAGCGCTGCTCCCCGAGGTTCACGGGAGGCCCGTGGGTTTCCGGGAGCGCGTACACAAACGGCCGTCACACAGCGTACCAGCTCGGCGTACGGCCCCGGAGCGGGCCTCCGCCGGGCCGGGGTCAGCCGGTGAGCGAGCGGGCCCGCATGAACACGTCGAGGACGGCGAGGCACAGCGGGACCAGGGAGAGCAGGACGAAGCCCTCGGTGAGGTCGAGCAGCCGGCCCCAGAAGGGCGAGAGGCCCTTCCTCGGGATGATCAGGCCGATCGCGGTGACCAGGGCGGCGCCGGCGGCGACGGCCGCGGTGAGCCAGATCGTACGGATGTCGAGGCCGCCGCGGTCCCCGTACATCAGGAGGTCCTTCACGAGGTCGACCGGCGGGTTCAGGGAGAGGCCGAGGACCAGCAGGGCGATGGCGGCGAGGCCGGCCACCAGGACGGAGGCGACCTGCGAGGTGTAGCGGAAGAGCCGGGCGCGCAGCAGCATCGCCAGGCCGGCGGCGAGGGCGAGCAGCTGGCCCCAGGTGTTGCCGGCGAAGCCGAGGACCGCGCTGGAGCCGACGACGACCGCGGCGCAGCCGCCCACCAGGCCGAGGAGCATCTCGTGGCCGCGGCGGGCCTGGAGCGCGATCCGCTCGCCGTCGACGGGCTGCGCCTCCTGGGCCGGCTGGTGCGGGTCGGCGAGGAACTCGTCGTCGGCGGCGCTGCGCGGGGAGGCGTAGCCGATGGGCAGCCGGGCGAAGCGGGCGGAGAGGCCGGGCAGGAACGCGACCAGGCCGATGGCGACGGGCACGCACACCGCGGCGGTCTGGGTGGCCGAGGCCTCGGTGAGGATCGCGACGAAGGTGGCGACGGTGCCGACGGTGGCCAGGAAGGTCGCGGCCACGAACGGGGCGTCGCCGCTCGGGGTGAGGGCGACCAGCGTCACGGAGGCGACCAGGACGGTGACGCAGCCGAGCAGGAACTGCAGCCGACCCGGACCCTGGCCGGCGTCGGGCGCGAGGATCCCGGAGCCGGCGATCAGCAGCAGCGGCAGCGCGCCGAGGCCGAGCGCGACGGCGGTGGCGCGGTCGCCGTAGACGCGGGCGCGGACGCCCGCGAAGGCGGTCAGCAGCACGCCGGCCGCGCCGGCGATGACGCCGGGCAGGCTGTGCATGTCGTGGCGGACCGGGTCGGCGAACCAGAGCACGAAGCCCATGAGGACGAGCAGCAGGACACCGCCGACGAGTCCGGCGCCGCGCAGCAGTTCGTCGCTCCACAGGTGCCGGTCGCGGGTGACGGCGGAGGCGACGGCGTCGGAGACGTCGTCGTAGACGGCCGGCGGCAGGGACTGGGCGAAGGGGCGCAGGGAGAGCACCTCGCCGTCGAGGACCTGCTGGGCGGCGAGGGTGCGGGCGCCGTCGAGGACGGTGCCGTCCCGGCGGACCAGGTGGTAGCCGGTGGGGGCGCCGGCCGGCTGGGTCTGCCCGGTGAGCCGGAGGATCTCCGGGTAGACGTCGGCGACGGCGATGTCCTCGGGGAGTGCGACGTCGATGCGGCTGTCCGGCGCCACGACGGTGACGCGGCAGAAACCGGTCGCTGCGGTCGTACTCACGTGTCTGGACCCCCTGATTCGCGGTTGCGCACGGTGCGGCGACACCCTACCGGGGAGCGGCGGGGGTGGCTGCAAGTAGGATCCTGCACTCACGGGGGAGTCCGCATGGAACACAGCCGACGGGGGCGCCGGTGCGGAAGTTCCTCCACGAGCCCGCCCGTAACGAGGGATTGATGCGCCGGTGAGCCAGATCGTCGTCAAACGCCCGCCGAGGTCCCTTCCTCCGGAAGTACCCGGTGAGGAACTGGTCCTGGAGTCTCCGCCGGAACTGCCGCGGGGACAGCAGGAGTCGGCGTTGATGCAGCTCCTGCCGATGCTCGGCATGGGCTCGTCCGTGGTGTTCTTCTTCATGACGCCGTCCCCGATCATGCGGATCATGGGCACGCTGATGCTGGCCTCGACGGTCGGCATGGCCATCGCCCAGTTCGTCAGATTCCGCAAGGGGTCGCAGGGGCAAATGGCCGATGTCCGGCGGGACTACCTCAAATACCTCGCGCAGACCCGGCGTACGGTGCGGCGCACCGCGCGCAGGCAGCGGGACGCGCAGCTGTATCTGCACCCGGCGCCCGAGCAGTTGTGGTCGGTGGTCGCGGAGGGTTCGCGGGTCTGGGAGCGACGGGTCGGCGACCACGACTTCGCGCAGGCCCGGATCGGGCTCGGCGCCCAGCAGTTGGCGACTCCCCTGGTGGCACCGGACACGGCACCGGTGGACGAGCTGGAGCCGCTCTGCGCGGGCGCGATGCAGCAGTTCCTCGCGGTGCACGGCACCCTGGACGGGCTGCCGATGGCGGTCTCTCTGCGGGCCTTCTACCACGTGACGGTCTCCGGTGACCCGGAGGCGGCGCAGTCCGCGGCGCGCGGTCTGGTCGCCCAGCTGGTCACCCTGCACTCCCCCGACGACCTGATGGTGGCCGTGGTGGCGGCGCGGGGCGCGCAGGAGCGCTGGGACTGGACGAAGTGGCTGCCGCACACCCAGGTGCCGGGCACGGTCGACGGGGCCGGGACGAAGCGGCTGTTCGGCGACGACCTGGGCGAGCTGGAGCAGCTGATCCGCTCGAAGCTGGACGGCCGGCCGCGGTTCAGCCGGGACAACCAGCCGGTCCTGGACCAGCCGCACGTCGTGGTGGTCCTCGACGGCGGGATGGTGCCGCCGGACTCGCTGTTCGCGGCGGCCGAGGGCCTGCAGGGCGTGACCATCGTCGAGGTGGTCTCCGGCGAGCTCGACGAGCCGCGCGGCGGTCTCTCCGTGGTCGTACGGCCGGGCCGGCTGCGCCTGGAGTCGGGCGGCGGTTTCGCGTACGAGGGCGTGCCGGACGTCATGTCGCTGCCGGCCGCGGAGGCGCTGGCCCGGCAGCTGGCGCCGCTGCGGATGGGCGGCGGGGACGACGACGAGCCGCTGCTCGCCAACCTGGACTTCACGGACCTGCTGAACCTGGGCGACGCGGCGTCGGTGGACGTGGCCCGCACGTGGCGGCCGCGGTCGGTGGCGGAACGCCTCCGGGTGCCGATCGGTGTCGGCGAGGACGGCCAGCCGGTCATGCTCGACCTCAAGGAGGCGGCTCAGGAGGGCATGGGCCCGCACGGCCTGTGCGTGGGTGCGACGGGTTCCGGAAAGTCGGAGCTGCTGCGCACGCTGGTGCTCGGCCTCGCGGTGACGCACTCCTCGGAGACGCTGAACTTCGTCCTCGCGGACTTCAAGGGCGGCGCGACCTTCGCGGGCATGTCGCAGATGCCGCACGTGGCGGCCGTCATCACCAACCTCTCCGACGACCTGACGCTGGTCGACCGCATGGGCGACGCGATCCGCGGTGAGCTCCAGCGGCGCCAGGAGCTGCTGCGGTCGGCCGGCAACTACGCCAACATCCACGACTACGAGAAGGCGCGGGCGGCGGGCGCCCCGCTGGAGCCGCTGGCCTCGCTGGTCCTGGTCATCGACGAGTTCTCCGAACTCCTCACCGCCAAGCCCGACTTCATCGACATGTTCATCCAGATCGGCCGCATCGGCCGTTCGCTGGGCGTGCACCTGCTCCTGGCCTCGCAGCGCCTGGAGGAGGGCAAGCTGCGTGGCCTGGACACGTACCTGTCGTACCGGATCGGTCTGCGGACCTTCTCGGCGGCCGAGTCGCGCACCGCGATCGGCGTGCCGGACGCCTACCACCTGCCGTCGGTGCCGGGTTCGGGCTATCTGAAGTTCGGCACGGACGAGATGACCCGCTTCAAGGCGGCGTACGTCTCCGGCACGTACCGCACGGGCGGCCCGCGCCTGGAGGCGGGGAGCATGCCGATCGAGCGGCGGCCCGCGCTGTTCACGGCCTCGCCGGTGCCCGTGGTGTACGCGGCGCCGGACCCGGCGTACCTGACGGCGCAGCGCAGCGAGGACGACGACGCGCTCGCGGACACCGTGCTCGACGTGATCGTGCGGCGCCTCGAGGGGCAGGGCGTGCCGGCGCACCAGGTGTGGCTGCCGCCGCTGGACCAGGCGCCGTCGCTCGACCAGCTGCTGCCGGGGCTCGCGCAGACCGCGGACCGGGGTCTGACGGCGACCGAGTACACCCGCCCGGGCGGGCTCACGGTGCCGCTGGGCCTCATCGACAAGCCGTTCGAGCAGCGGCGCGAGGTGCTGTACCGGGACTTCTCGGGCGCGGCGGGCCACATGATGGTGGTCGGCGGTCCGCAGTCCGGCAAGTCGACGCTGATGCGGACGCTGATCTCGTCGTTCGCGCTCACCCACACGCCTGCCGAGGTGCAGTTCTACTGCCTGGACTTCGGTGGTGGCGGCATGTCGTCGCTGGCCGAGCTGCCGCACGTCGGCGGGGTGGCCTCACGCCTGGACCCGGAGCGGGTGCGGCGCACGGTGGCCGAGGTGCTCGGTGTGCTCAACCGGCGGGAGGAGTTCTTCCGCGCCCACAACATCGACTCGATGGCGACCTACCGGCGCAAGCGGGCGGCGGGCGAGCTGCCGAACGAGCCGTGGGGCGACGTGTTCCTGGTCATCGACGGCTGGGGCGGTTTCCGCAACGAGTACGAGGGCATGGAGGCGCCGGTCGCCGACCTCGCGGCGCGCGGTCTCGGCTACGGCATCCACGTCGTGATCACCGCGGCCCGCTACATGGAGGTGCGGGCGGCGCTCAAGGACCAGATGCTGGGCCGGCTCGAGCTGCGGCTCGGTGACGTCATGGACTCCGAGTTCGACCGCAAGGTGGCGGCGAACGTGCCGACGGGCGTGCCCGGCCGCGGCCAGGTGCCGGAGAAGCTGCACTTCATGGGCGCGCTGCCGCGGATCGACGGATCGAGCTCGGCGGACGACCTGGCGGCGGGCACGACGGCCTTCGTCGAGGCCGTACGGAGTGCCTGGCAGGGCCCCGGCGCGCCCGCGGTGCGGCTGCTGCCGCACAAGCTGCCGGCCGAACAGCTGCCGAAGGGCTTCGAGTTCCCGCAGCACGGCATCGCGATCGGCATCGACGAGACGCGCCTGGAGCCGGTGTTCGTCAACTTCGACACCGACCCGTTCTTCCTGATCTTCGGCGAGAGCGAGTCCGGCAAGACGAACCTGCTGCGGCTCATCGCCAAGCAGATCGGCGAGCGCTACTCCCCCGACGAGGCGAAGCTGGTCGTCGGCGACTACCGGCGGGCCCTGCTCGGCAGCCTGCCGGAGGAGCACCTGCTGGAGTACGCGCCGATGGCGAGCTCCATGCAGATGCACATGGAGGCGCTGTCCGGGGTCTTCGCACGGCGCCAGCCGCCGCAGGACGTGACGCCGCAGCAGCTGCGGGACCGCAGCTGGTGGTCGGGGCCGCAGGTCTTCATCATCGTCGACGACTACGACCTGGTGGCCACGAGCGCCGGCAACCCCCTGGCGCCGCTGGCCGAATACCTCCCCTTCGCCCGCGACACGGGCGTGCGCTTCATCATCGCCCGCAACAGCGCGGGCGCCTCGCGCTCCATGTACGAGTCGTTCATGCAGCGCATCAAGGAACTGGGCGCGCAGGGCGTGGTGCTCTCGGGCGACCCCTCGGAGGGCGACCTCATCGGCAACGCCCGCCCCCGGCCGATGCCGCCGGGCCGCGGCCTGTTCGTGTCACGCCGGGGCCAGGCCTCGCTGGTACAGACGGGGCGGCTGCCGGAGCGGTAGGCACTCCCTCGTTCCGTCATGGTGCGGCTTCGCGAGCCGAAGCCGCACCATGAGCACCTTCGGACGTGAACACCTCAGACGCGAACACCTCGGACGTGAACACCTCGGACGTGAACACCTCAGACGCGAACACCTCGGAAGCACGACCATCGCTTCACCCGCATGAATCGCTTCGACCCGCTCAAGGGGGACCGTATGTCGTTCGGCGACGAATGGGCACAGCACAAGAGCGCTGCCGCCACACGCCTCAACCAGCTTCCCGCGGACCAAGGCGGCGGAACCGGTCAGCCCGACCTCGCGACCACGCCGGCGCGTAAGAAGAAGGCGGGCGACGACATCGAGAACCACGTCCAGCCGAAGGTACGGCGGGCCGCGGACGCGGCGGACGAGGGCACCAGCGGCGCGATCGCCGAGTTCAAGGGCTGGGACACCGCGGCCGGGCTGAAGAAGGCGCACGAACACTGGGACACGCAGGTGAAGCGCCTGCAGGACCGGCTGAGTTCGGAGCGCGAGTTCCTGAGGAGCGCGTCCAACCAGTTCGTGCTCAACGACCTGGAGACCGGATACAGCTTCACCGCGGTCCAGTCCAAGGTTTCGGGAGTCTAGGGGAACCGGGATGCCGACGTACCAGGAAATCATGCAGACCGACCTCGGCAAGCTGGTCACGGCCGCCGACGGCTGGAAGAAAATGGCCGAGACCTTCAAGGAGGCGGAGGACCTCTACGAGAAGGAGGTCCAGAGCGTCGCCACGGGCAATCCCCAGTGGACCGGCCAGGCCCAGCAGGTCAGCGTCGTCAACTTCGGGATCACCCGCAAGGAGCTCGACTCGGCGCAGAAGGAAGCCCTCGCCGTGGAGTCGCTGCTGCGCGACGCCCACAGCACGTTCACGGAGCTCAAGGGCCGTGTGAAGGCGGCGGTGGACGAGGCGGTCGCCGCGGGCATGAAGGTCTCCGAGTCGGGGAACGCGAGCTACGACTTCAGCAAGGTCAGCGCGCAGGAGGCCAACACCATCCGCCACGACCCGGATCTGCCCGAGGTCGAGATGTCGTACACGCGCAAGATCGGCGACGCGGTCAAGGCGGTCACCGACTTCGACGCGGACGTGAAGGTCGCCCTCCTCAACGCCTCCGGCGCCGACGGCACGGCGGCCCTCGGCTTCAACTCCAAGCCGGTCGGCGACGTCGAGGCCGTCGAGGCGCTGGCTCTGTCGGAGAAGGTCCGCGAGGGCAAGGCGTCGAAGGCGGAGCTGGAGCACTACCGCGACCTGCTGAAGCAGAACTCCGACGACAAGCACTTCAGCGAGGCGTACCTGAACGGCCTGGGAGCCAAGGACACACTGGCGATCGCGGACAAGATGAACCTGGCGGCGAACGAGCGGGGCATCTCGGACGCCGAGAAGAAGCTCTACAACTCGATCAACGCGAGCCTGGCGGACACGATCGCCTCGGGCACGAGCGACCCGAAGGGCTACGCGTACCGGCCGTTCGTGGACGGGCTGAAGGCCCTCGGAGGCAAGGTCGTCACCGAGGAGACCGGTCCCTTCGGCGACAACGTCCCGACTAAGGGTTACCAGGTCCTCGTCACCCTCATGGGCCAGGGGAAGCCCGACGGCTACGGCAAGGAGTTCCTCAACGAACTCGGTCACGACATGATCGAGATCGAGAAGAAGGACCCGGACAAATGGCAGCACTTCCGGGACGTATTGCGTCCCAACATCGCTGCCGACCCGCTGGACGGGTTGCTCGGCATCATGAGCAAGGACCCGGCGGACGCCGAGTACTTCCTCGACCCCAAGGCTCCGGGGAACGAGAACGAGCACCTGAAGTTCCTCCTCACGGACCGAACGTGGCCGGAGATGGGGCTGAACAACGTCTACGGGCCACCGCAGTTCATGGACGACCCCATGAAGGCCATGGGCCTCGGCAATGCCATCCAGGCGGCAGCCACCGGCCACGAGCCGGGCGAGAAGCTGGGACCGGTCGGACTGCACAGCGAAGGCCAGGCGCGCGTCATGCACAGCGCGATCAAGTTTCTCGACGACGACATGGGCGGCGCCAAAGCCTTCGAAGACCTGGCGAACCTCCGTCAACCGATGGCGAGGGCCTTGGCGGACTACGTTGCCGATACCCACCTCACACTCAACGGGCAGGAGGCGGAGTACGGGGAGGTCGACGGCAACGGCTCCATCACCACTCGTCCGGGGTCGGGTGACACCTCGAGCATTGCCGTGGGGCAGGGCAGTCTCGTTCGCGTCATGCGTGGCATCGCTGACGACGGCCCGTCCTACGCTCTCCTCTATGAAGCCGAGCGCGCCTACTCTGCCCATCTGCTCGGGGAGGCTCCGGCCTTCCAAGGCGATGCCGTGCATTCGGAGAGCGCGGAATGGAACCACCGGTCGCGGAACATCGGAATGGCGATGGGCGCCCTCAACGAGATCGGCGCCGACGTGTACGTGGACAAGGCGGACGACCAGGCGAAGTGGGCCGAGGGCACCTCGGAGCACACGGCGGCGGCGGTCAACGGAATGATCGGGGAGATTCCGGTGGTCGGCACCATGGGAGGCTCCATCATCGACTCCGTCAAGTACGAATGGGTTAAGGACGTCACCGACCTCGCAGAAGAACAGCGGGACAAGGGAGTCAGCAACAACTTCGCCTCCGGCAAGCAGGGCATGACCAAGATCTTCAACGAATGGCAGACCCAGGGGAACCTGGCTTCCGGCCCGTACAACGCGGCACGGGATGCCGCCTACAACGGTCACACCAGCGGTATCAACGAAGCCAGGAAGCATCTGGGATGAAGACGCTGAAGCGCCACTCATGGCCAGCACTCGCAGCCGTTTCCGCGTTGGCCGTGACCTCCTGCGCCTCCGAGCCGGCGAGCCCTCCGAAGGACAGGCTCTGCAGCGTCCCGGCGGGGTCTGCCGAGGAACAGTTGCTGCACACTGTCATCCGGACGAACACCTTCAGGACTGAGTCGGCCCAACCCCGCGACCAGCGCTTCGTGGAGAGGATGGAGGAAAACCTTCACAACATCGGGGACCCCGCCGCGACGTACACGGTCTCCGGATGCTCCTACGTACCGAACGGTCAAGCGGACACCGGTCGTGCCGCGATCGACTTCGAGTGGGTACCCCTCGATGAAGCGAAGAAGGAGCCCACCGAAAGAGGCACCCGTGAATACCGGCTGAACGGCGCGACCGGAAACACCAATGACGTCACGACCAACCTGTACGTCCAGTGCGTCATGCCAGGTGACCTGAAAGAAGCGTCGAAGAAGGTCCTCCTACACACGGATGCCGCGTTCACGGTGAATCTGGGTCCCGTTCACGATCACCACACCCAGGATCAGCAGATGGCCTTCGTGTACCGCATGGCACGCAGGGCTACGGAGGTCCTGGGCTGCGAGAACAAGCCGCTGGCGAAGGACCCCGTCGTCGAACCCCTCACCGAAAGCACCTCGTCATGATCCGGGCGAAGCACACCACCCTGGGCGCCACCGGCGCCGTCCTCCTCGCCGTACTGGTCGGATGCGGCGGCTCCTCGGAAGCCGGCGGGTCCGGTGGGTCCCTGAGCGTCGACCGGATGATCGAGCTGGCCGAGAAGGTCGGGGAGGAAGGGGCCGACAGCTGCCCGCTGCCCTACGACGCCAAGGAGGCGGCCGAAGCGGCAAAGGTCGAGGAGGCTGTCGAGCCGGGCAAGGCGGGCGCGGCCGGAGCGTCGGCGGACGAGCCCGTCGCGACCGCCGAGGGCGGGAAGACGACGCCTCCGCAGTCGGCGTGGGCAGGCAAGGCCGGAGCGTGGATCACGTGCTCGTACCACGTGGGCGGCGAGGATCTGAAGATTCACACCGTCGGTACGGAAGCCGGAAACACGGCCAACGTGTTGCTGCCCACCGCTCAGAGCGCCGCCGGTATGACCTCCGACGAGGTGCAGGCCTACTGGCAGAAGACCGACACGGCGAAGCCCGGAGAGCCGGTGCCGACCAAGGGCGGGAACGTCGTCACCGTTCGGCTCTCCTCTGGTGGCAAGAGCGACGTAGCCCTGCTGCTGACCGTCGGCGAAGGCGACAAGAGCAAGCTGAAGCCAGAGCAGGTCCTGGAGCTCGCGAAGTCCTTCGCCGCGCAGGCGGAGTGAACCGGCGGGGCGGATTCCGGGGTCCGGCTGACAGCCGGACCCTCCGGCACCCATGATTGACCTGCAACGACGCGTGTTCCACCGCTGCATGAAGGAGCAGAGCCAGATGGGCACTCAGCAGGAGAAGGACGAGCTGTACGCGCTCGACATCAGCGGCGTCGAGTGGGAGGGCGCCCCCGGTACGAGCCCCGACGAGGAGCGCGTGGAGATCGCCCACCTGCCGGGCGGCGGCGTCGCGATGCGGTCCTCGCTCGACCACGACACGGTGCTGCGGTACACGAAGGCGGAGTGGGACGCATTCGTACTCGGTGCGAAGGACGGGGAGTTCGACCTGCGGTAGACGAACAGCGAGAAGGGGTCCGCTCCCTGTGGAGCGGACCCCTTCTCGCGTTCTCGTGATCCGCGAGGATCAGTACGCCTCGGTGAACAGGCGCGAGGCCTTCACGTCGGTCGAGCGGTAGCTGTCCTTGCCCTGCTCGACGATCTTGGCGGTCTGCTCGAGGCGGTTCTTCATGTCCTCGGCGCGCTTCTTGTACTTGCCCTGCAGGATCTCGTACTCACGGTGAGCGTCACCGTCCCAGGTGTCGGTGACGACCTTGAGCGCGGTGTCCATCTCGGCGAGGTCCTTGACGATGTTCTGCGAGACCGTACGGATGCGGTTCGCCATCTCCTGGACGCTCTCGTACCGGACCTTGGTGCCGGCGTTGTCGACAGACATGCTGATCCCCCTTTTCGTCAGATGTTGTTGAGCGAGGAGTGGTTCACGGCGGCGAAGGTGGCGCGCACCTCGTCGTCGTTCGCGTTGCTGAGGTTCTTGGTCTCGCCCACGGCGGTGAGGAGGACGTTCAGCAGACGACGGATGGTGTCGTGGTCCTCGTTGAGGAGCGTCTGGGCCTGCTTGAAGCCCGCGGCACCGACACCGGTCCAGCCCGCGCTGCAGGTCTCGAGGATGTTGGCGAGCTCACGCGCCTGCTTGGTGACCGCGTCGGCGGTCTCCGTGATCTTGTTCTTCGCCTGGACGATCGGATCGTCTGCGAGTCCGAACCCACCAGCGGGAGTGCTCATCTGAAGCTCCTCATGTTGTCGATGCAGTGGTTCATGCGTCTGTCGACGCTCTCCTGCGTACTCCCGCCGCTACGACGAGGCCGATGACGGCGACGACGGCGACGGCACTCGCGGCGATGGCCCAGAGCGGGAACCCGCCCTCGTCGGACGCTGCGGCCTGGCCCTTGTCCTTGGCCTGGTCGCTGCCGCTTGCCCCCGTGTTCTCAGGAGAGGGGGAGGTCTGGGGTGTTGTCGATGCCTTGCTCGTGCCCTGCGCCGCGAGCAGCGGGTTGACGTCGGGGGCGCCCGGGTTGCCCTTGCCCTCCAGGAGGACCTGGGCGGGGCGGACGGTTCCGTAGCCGATGTACTTGGACGGAACGGGTCCGTCGTGGCCGGCCGTCTCCATCATGACCCGGAGGACCTGATTCCCGGTCCAGTCGGGGTGAGCGGACCAGATGAGGGCGGCGGTGCCGGAGGCGATGGCGGTGGCCTGACTGGTGCCAAAACCGGCGCAGTACTTGGTCTTGTCCTTGGTGCAGCGCCCGGGGACATCGACACCGGGGGCGGCAAGGGCGAGGTGAGGGCCGTAGCTGGAGAACTTCGCGACTTCGCCCTTGGTGTCGACGGCGCCGACGGCGATCACTCCAGGGATGGAAGCGGGGTAGCGCGGGTATCCGTTCCCGTCATTGCCGGCGCCCGCAAAGAGCAAGGCGCCCTTCTTGCGGGCGTAGTCCACCGTAGCCTGCCATTCGGGAGTCACTTCCTTCCGCGCCAGTCCAGCCATCGAGATGTTGATTACCCGAGCACCGTTGTCTACCGCGTAGCGGATGCCCTTGTACGTCGTTTCCCATCCGAAGTTCGTGTTGGCACCAATTTTCACGGGAAGAATCGTCGCGCCAGGGGCGATGCCCTTGACTCCGCCGTCGGCCCCACTCCCCGCGATCGCGAGGGCCATGTTCGTGCCATGGCGATCGGTGTCTTTGTCGTCCACACGGCCCGGGCCTCCCGTGTCGAAGTTGCGTCCGGGGAGCACCTTTCCGCGAAGCTCCGGCAACGTCGAATCGACACCGGTGTCGATGACAGCGACGGTAATGCCCTTGCCTGTGGCCACCTTCCACAACTCGTCGGCCTTCATGGCGTCCAGGTACCACTGGCGCGACCGCATGTCGTCCGCCGTCGCTACCGGCGCCGTGACGGTCCACGTGGCGACGACGGCCGACAGGGCGCCGAGCAGCGCTGCTGTGCGGCGCCCGGCGACCCGGGTGAGGGGGGACATCAGGGAAATGCTCCTAGTCGATGACGGGCGGGACGATCTGGCGCTGGCCCGAGGTCCACGTCTCCTCGTCCTCGGACAGGTAGTCGGGGCGGTTGCGCGGCTGACGCCGCTCCTCCCCTTCCTGCTGTGTCGAAGCGGGCGGACGCACCAGGCCGGTACCACCGGGCGTGAAGGCCGAGCGTCCACTCACACCGGACGCCGAGGGCGCACCGATGGTTCCGCCGGGCTGGGTCGCCAAACGGCGGCCGGCGCCGCCCTGGCCGCCCATGGGGCCACCGTGCATGCCGCCGCCGGCGCTCGGGCCGTGCATGCCCGCGGCGCCACGACCGTACTGCGCTGCCGTGCGCTCCTCGCCGATGACCGTGCTCATGGGCATGCGGCCCATCGGCTGGCCCGTGACGGAGCGACCCGGTACCTGCTTGCCACCGGTGATGCCCTCGGGCCGGGCCATCGGGGGCAGCGTGCTCGGGCCCGGCAGTCCGGTGCGCGTCGCGGGGCTCGGCAGGCCAGTGACGGACGGACGCGACTGCTGGAGACCGTTCTGCTGGCCCAGCGGCGGAGCGATGGGCGGCAGTGAGACGGGCGGCAGCGGCTGGTTGGTCGCCGGTGGAGGCGTGGTGGTGAGCGGAGGCTGAGCGGGCGGCCGGTTCGTGGTCTCCGGCGGCGGCGTCAGCTTCACCGAGTCGAGGTTGGTGTCCACCTCGGTGTCCGGACGCGTCGGCGTGGCCGGCGGGACCGACGGCGGGTTCACCGGGTCATGGGGCTGCCGCTCGGTGCCGCTCGGAGTCGACACTTCAGCCCGCTGGAGGCTCGTGTGGCCCGTCTGAGTGGTGCCCGTACCGGAACCTGTGCCCGAGTACGTACTGGAACCGGTACCGCCGCCGGTGCTGTACTCCCGTTCGCCTCCGCCGACGACGCCCCCCTCTAGCGGCTTGAACTCCGGCTGCCGCTCCGCCGCGATCCGGTTGCTCGTCGTGTCGTAGTACGACGACAGCCGCTGCATCGCGTTGATGGCTTCCTGGAGCTTCGGGCCGGTCTCCGACTCGATGCGGGCCTTCTCCTTCTCCGGGTCCGCGTAGCACATGCCCGCCGGCTTCGGCACGGCCGCCTTGGCCTCCGAGAGGGCTTGGGCCGCGGTCTTCATCTCCGAGGCGACCACCGTGGTGAAGTCGCCCAGGACCAGGGTCTCGGAGACCATGCCGGCGCCCCACTTGCGGAACGCCTCGCCGCCCTCGCCTTCCCACTGCACACGGGAGATGTAGTGCCGCAGGTCGGCGGCGATGCTCAGGATCTTGGGCGCTGCCGCCGCGAGCGCCTGGCCCGCGCCCGAGAGGTCCTCGGGCTTGGCCGACGCGATCATCGCGTACAGAGCGTCCAGGGACTTCCCCTCGAACTCTGACATCGTGTTGTCCTCCCCCGTTTAGCTGAATCCGCCGGAATCGGTGTCGGTCGTGGGCTTGGCCGGCTGCTCCGGCTTGGCCGCGCCCTCAGCGCCGGTTCCGTAGTGCTTGTCGTGGTCTTCCTGCGTGGTCTTCTGGATCGCGCGGTAGCGGTCCAGCTGCTCCTGGTCCACGCCCTCGTACCCCTTGTCGGCGATCTGCGCGCGAATGCCCATCGCCTCGATCGTCTCGCCGAAGATCTTCGTCAACTCCTCGAGCCGCGTGCGCACCTTCTCGTACGCCCCGTGCAGCTCGCTCGCCGCGCTGAAGCCCGTGCCGTACGACGCGGCCGTGACCTTCTGCTCGCCGATCTTCGTGTGTTCGGCCGGCGAGCCCTTCAGCTCGTCGACCAGCTTCTGCATACGCGACTGGAAGGTCAGGAGCGTCACGTCGCCGACTTCGAGCCCCTGCTTACCGCCGTCCCCGTTCGGCCCTGCCACTTCAGTTCCCCCTCGTCACATGCACGAACTCGCCCACTCTAACTACTTGGTACGACAGTTCCAACTGCAAAGCTACCTAGGTATTCCTACTCATCTGCCGCCTCACCCGGCCGCCCCGCGCCGCCGCCGCCCGTCCCTGATCACCACAGCCGTCCCCGCCACCACCGCGACCAGCACCCCCGCGATGCCCAGTGCGTACGTCGCGAGGCGTTCGGAGCGTTCCTGGGGGGTTTCCGACATGGCCATGTGGGCCGGTTCCGGGGCCGGGGGTTTCGGGGGGCCCGGGTCCGGGGTGGGGCCCGTCAGTGGGGGTTCCGGGCCGTCGGCCAGGGCGCGGACCGGGTCCACGACGCCCCAACCCACGTGGTTGTCGTGGCCGTTGACCGCACGGACGGCCGTCTGCTCGATGCGGGTGACGATCTGCGAGGCCTTCCAGTTCGGGTACTTGGCCCGCAGCAGCGTCGCCACGCCCGCGACGTACGGGGCGGAGAAGCTGGTTCCGTTGTCGACGCACTGGCCGCCGCCCGGCACCGTGGAGACCATGTCGACGCCGGGTGCGGCGACGCCGACGAAGGTGCCGGACTGGGAGAAGGCGGCGCGTTCGTTGTTGCGGTCGGACGAGGCGACGGCGAGGACGCCCGGGAAGGCCGCCGGGTAGGTGTTCTTCAGTTTGCCGTCCATGCCGTCGTTGCCGGCGGAGGCGACGACCACGACGTCCGCCTCGAGCGCCCGGGCCACCGCCTTGGCCAGCGACGACTCGGGGCCGAGCGGCTGGGTGGTGTCCTGGGAGATGTTGATGACCTTGGCACCCTTGGCCACGGCGTGGTCGATGGCCTGGGCCATCGTGTCGGACTTGCCGCTGTTCTTCTCGTCGTTCTGCCGGATCGGGATGATGGTCGCCTCGGGCGCGAGGCCGACGAATCCGGTGCCCTTGCGGGGGCGGGCGGCGATGATGCCGGCGACCTTGGTGCCGTGTCCGACCTCGTCGACGGTGCCGTCGGTCTTGCCGCGCTGGTCGTTGCCCGGGCCCGGGTTCTGCTTGTCGGGCTTCAGGTAGTCCTTGCCGGCCTTGGCGTCGACGGCGGGCTTCAGCTGCGGGTTGACGTCGTCGACTCCGGTGTCGATGACGGCGACGCGGACGCCCTTGCCCTTGGTGTCCTGCCACAGTTCGTCGAGCAGCACCCGCTGGAGCGACCAGGGGATGCCCTCGATCTGCTTCTTCATCGGGAAGGTGCACTCGCCGCTGCCGTCTATCCCGACCGGTTCCGCGGCGGCAGCACCGGCCGCCGGGGTCGCGGCCAGAACGGCCGTCAGGGTCGTGGTCGCCAGGAGGGCCGCCGCGCGGGTTCGGGACGTCGTCACCGGTGCCTGCCTCCTCACGAACCCTGCGGCTGGCGCGCGCTGTTGGTGTCCAGGCGCGGGCCCTTCGACAGGAACTCGGACCACTCCATCGGGACGAGCACGGGGGTGACCTTCTCGTAGCCGAGCCGCTTCTGCGCGTCGGACGGCTCGGGCCGCCCGTCCGTCGTCTGCTGCTGGTTGCCGGTGCCGATCTCGGAGCGGCCGGAGTCGCTGTCGCCGTTGGCCTGGACGGCGTAGCGCAGTCCGGTGTCGGTCACGAGGAAGAGCGAGCCGTCGGGCGTGGACTGCCTGCCCTGGATCTGGGTGTAGAGCAGTCCGGTGCCGGGCGTGACGTACGTGCTGGTGCCGCCGGCCGTGATGTCGGCGGGATACGCGGGGCCGGCCCAGGTGGACAGGGTGGTCCCGCCCTTGGCGTCGACCTTCTCCAGGACGGAGCAGATGGTGTCGCGCGAGCCGTCCCCGCCGACCGAGTTGACCTGCTGGGACTTGCGCTCGGGCCAGCGCAGTCCGGCGCCGAAGGTCTGGCTGTCGGGGGTGAGCGAGGCCTGGTCCACGGGCGTGGCCTTGCCGGCCATGTCGAGGACGTCGGCCTTCGGGGACTGGATGAGCAGCCAGGCGGTGAACTCGGAGACCGGCTGCACCTTGCCCTCCAGCACCACGTAGTGCTGGGGGCCGGAGCCGGTCTGGGTGAGGAGCACCATGCCGACCTTGTCCTGGGCGGGCGTGAGGCCGCCGCGGACGTGGGCGTCGGCGCCGACCGCGCCGGGGATCTCCGGGTAGTCCACGGGGCTGCCGGTCTTCAGGGTGGCCAGCCAGTCGTCGGTGACCTGCTGCGGCTCGCGGTTGACGCCGAACAGCGCGGTGACGAGGCCCTGGGACTTCTCGTTGACGCGGTACTTGGTGCCGGTGTGGTCGATCAGGTACTGGGCGCTGCCCTTCTGGCCCTTCACGTACAGGATCTGACCGGATTTCAGCTTGTTGCCGTTGTCGGTGCGGCCGAGGTCGCGCTTGGCGAAGAGGAAGGTGGCCTTCTGCACGTTGCCGCCGTTGCCGCCGCCGGGCTGTTCGCACACGGCCCAGCGCTTGGCGGTGCCCGCGTCCGCCTCGCCGGGGAGGCGGTCGGGGGCGTACGGGATGCCGAGGATCGGGCCGCGCGGCGGCTTGCCCTCGTCCAGCGTCTTGTCGTCGACCTGGATGACCTGGAAGTCGTCCGGGTTGAGCAGCAGCCGCGCGGAGGCGAGGTTGAGCACGGGGTGGAGCAGGGTCTTCTTGTCCTTGCCCTTGCCGGTGGTGAGGACCACGTAGCGGGTCGTCGACTGCTTGCCGACGATCACCTTCTTGCCGGGGTCGTCCCAGCCCTTGGGCGCGGTCGGCTTGAACATGCCCCAGGCACCGAAGCCGGCGATGACGAGGGCGCCGACGATGACCCCGGGAAGGACCGCGCGCAGCGGCTTGGGCGCTCCCTCCTCCGTGCCCGAGGGCGAGGGTTGGAGGAATGCCGCGACCGTGCGCTTCTTCGCAAAGGTGTACGCGTTGAGCTCGTCCCGCCGTGATGCCATGAGTCCCCATTTTCGTCAGGCGCAGTCTTCGCGCGGGACTCCGGGGAGCATGGCGCCCGGGCCCCGGCTGTCGGACCGGCCCCCTACTATGCCTGCTGTCCGTCGGTGCTCGTGGGGCGGGTAGGGTGATCCGGCCGCCAAAGGCCTGGCGGGCCAGGGTGATCGGGACGAATTGAGGGGGATTCTCCATCATGGCTTCCGCGACGCGGACGCGGTCCGCTGCGGCCGGGCCCACTGTCGGGCCCTCCACCTCCCCCGTTCCGGGGCCCGGTTCGCCGGTTTCGTCCTCGGTGTCGCCGAGGCTTCAGGCCCGCCCGGGACACTTCGGTGCGTTCCGATTGCAACAGCTCGTACTGATCGAGGTGGCGGCCGCGGTGCTCGTCGTCGCCGCGGTCGTCGACAAGCTGATGCTGGTGCCCGCCGGTGTGGTCGCGGCGCTGCTCGTGCTGCTCGCCGTCGTGCGGCGGCACCGGCGGTCGCTGCCCGAGTGGCTCTCCACCTTCTTCGCGCTGCGCGCCAGGACCCGCCGGGCCGCCTCCTTCACCGTGCCCGAGGGCACGGAGCCGGGTCTCGCCCCGGTCGTGGAGTGCGATCCGGCGCTGCGGACGTACGCGTACAGCGACCGTGACCGGCGCCCGATCGGGATGATCGGCGACGGGACCTTCCTCACCGCCGTCGTACGGGTCGAGTCCGAGGCCACGGCGCTGCGCCCGGACCGCGGGGCGCACCCGCTGCCGGTGGGGCTCGTCCGGGACGTGCTCTCCGTGGACGGCATCCGGCTCGAGTCGGCGCAGGTCGTGCAGCACACCCAGCCGGCGCCCGCGCCGCACCTGCCCGCGCAGTCGATGGCGGCCCGCAACTACGGTCCGCTGCAAGCCCAGACGGGTTCGCCCGCGGTCCGCATCACCTGGATCGCGCTGAAGCTGGACCCGGAGCTGTGCCCCGAGGCGGTCGAGGCGCGCGGCGGCGGCATGCAGGGCGCGCAGAAGTGCCTGGTGCGGGCGGCGGACCAGCTCGCGAGCCGGCTCGCCGGCGCGGGTTTCAAGGCCACGGTGCTCACCGAGCAGGAGCTGACCTCCGCCCTCGCCACCTCCACGTGCGCCAGCCCGATGGCGATAGCGCAGGCGGGCCGTGGGCAGGCGCAGGGGCGGCGCACCCAGGAGACCGCGCGCACCTGGCGGGTCGACGACCGGCGCCACACGACGTACTGGGTGGGGCGCTGGCCCCAGCTGGGCAGCGGGGGCGGCGCGGGCGCGTCGATGCCGCAGCTGGTGGCGCTGCTGACCTCGCTGCCTGCGCTCGCGACGACCTTCAGCCTGACGCTGAGCGGCGGTGACCGTCAGGAGGTGACGGTCACCGGACATGTACGGATCACCGGGCGCAGCGACGAGGAGCTGGTGGCCGCCCGGCACGAACTGGAGCGCGTGGCGCGTGGCGTGAAGACGGGTCTGGTGCGGCTCGACCGCGAACAGGTGCCGGGCATGCTGGCGACGCTGCCGCTGGGGGGTGCGCGCTGATGACGACTCCGACGGGTCCGGTGAACCCGGCGAACCAGCAGATGGGGCAGATGGGCCACGTGGGTCAGATGAGCCAGGCGGGCCAGACGGGTTCGCAGGTTCCTGTGCAGCACGCGATGGCCGCGGCTCCTGCGAACGTCGGCGGGCAGGCGGCCGGCGGGCAGGTGCCGGGCGGCATGTCCGCCGGGGTCGTCGGCGCGGTTCCCGCTGCCGGGCGGGCCGAGGCCCGGCGGGCCCGTACGGGTGGCGGCCGAACCGCGCGGCGTACCGGTGGCCGTGGCGCCAGGCCCCGGTTCGGCTTCGGGCTCATCGGCCCGCGCCGCGACCGCCACGCGGTGCCCATGGACCAACTCGACGCGCTGGCCCTGCCGATGGGCGACGACGGCGTGGTGATCGGCGTGGACGCCGAGAGCCGGCCCGCGGTGCTCGGCATCAACCGGCCCGCCCCGTACGACATCACGCTCATCGGCGGCCTGTGGACCGCGCAGGTGCTCGCGCTGCGCGCGGCGGCGACCGGCGCCCGCATCGCCGTCGAGACCGGCCGCGCGCAGGCCTGGACGGCGCTCGCCCAGGCGGCGGGCGGCGGGCAGCCCTGCATCACCCTGCACGACGTGGGCCGGGTGCCGCCGCAGGGTGCGTCCGCGGGCAGTCCCGTGGTCGTCGTCCGCGACTGCGGCATGCGGCCGCCGCGCGGCCGGGTGGTGTCCGGCCCCTGGCAGTCGGTCGTCACGCTGCTTCCCTATCTGAGCCCCGTGGCCCCGCGGCTCCTGGAGAAGTCCTCGCTCGTCGGCGTGCAGCGGGTCTCCCCCGACGAGGCCGCGCAGATCGGACGCATCATGGGCCTGCAGCGCGCCGAGTGGGAGGCGCTGTCGACGCTGGCCGACGGGGTGACGCTCTGGTGCACGCCGGGCGACCGGCAGTTCGTGATGACGCAGGCCACGGACGCCGAGACCGGATTGTTGGGCGCCGCCCGCCGAATGGACTGAGCCGGGCGAAAGTACGGCATCTTCACCGAACCTGTCCGCATTTGGGCAGGTTTGGAGCACCGGGGGTTTCACTCTCCGGTACCCGTGGGTCACTTGGGGGACCCGGCCGATCCGTACGGCGGGCGGCGACGGGCCGTCGGCCCTGCCCGAGGGGCACGGTTGGCGTTTAGGGTGGGATGTGCCCGCCCACGACGGCACAAGGGTGCGCGACCACACCAGGAGGCAAAGTGAACCGCGATCGGGACGAGATCAACGGGGGTTGGAACCCGCCCGTCGACGATCAGTCCGACGCAGATCCCGCCGAGATGACGGGTGAGTTCACCATCGACTACACCCCGCCGGCCTGGTACACGCAGAACGCGTCGGCCGGTACGGGTGCCGGGGCGCCCACGCCTCCTCCGCCGACCGGCGCGCCCGTCGCGGTCCCCGGGGTTCCGGCGGGCGGCGGCTTCGAGCCGAACTGGGGCACCACGCCGCCGCCTCCGGCGCCCGTCCCGCCGGCTCCGGTCCCGCCGGCTCCGGCTCCGGCTGCCCCCGCTCCGGTCGCTCCTGCCCCGATCGCGTCGACCCCGGCTGCTCCTGCTCCCGTCGCACCGGCTCCGGCCGTTCCCGCTGCCCCCGTTCCGCCGGCCGCGCCCGCCGCCGACGCCTCGGCGTCCGTCGCCACGCCGTTCGGCGGCGGGGACGTGGAGAGCGGTGCCACCATGCGCTTCTCTCCCGCCGCGCTGAAGCGCGAGATGGCGGAGCTGTCCGGGCAGCAGCAGACCGGTGCCGGCGACCCCCGGGCGGCGGGCGCGACGCCCGCGGGGCCCGGAACGGCCTCCGAGCCCACGCCGGAGCCCGGGCCGCTGGACACGGCGGGCGACCCGGCCGTGGCCGTCTCCTCCCCCTCCCCCTCCGCAGCCGCGTCCGCGCCCGCCGAGACGCCGGACGTGGCCGATGACCCGTCCGTCGCGCAGCCCGCTGCCGACGCGACCGAGGCGCCCTCCGCTTCTGCGGCGACCGAAGCGACCGAGGACGACGTGAACGCCGTCGGCGGACCGGTCCCGACGGACGGAGAGTCCGAGGCCGCCGAGGCGTCCGCCTCGGGCACGGACGGTGCTCCGGAAGCCGTGCAGGCCACCGTCCCCGCCGACACCACCGATGCCCCCGAGGCCGCCGGCTTCGGCCCGGCGGACGGCAGCACGGACGGCAGCGCGGACCCCGGCGCGGAGGGCACCGCCACCTCGGCGGCGCCCGAAGCCGACGTCGTCGCCCCGACCGCAGCCGCACCCGCCACCGAGCCGCAGGACGCCGTACCGGCCGCCCCGCTGCCGCCCGTGGCCGCGCCGGTCGCCCCGCCCGTGCCGGCTCAGGGCGCCGGACTGCCGCCGCTGCCGCCGTCGTTCCAGCCCGCGACGCCCGCGGCCGCGCCGCAGTGGCCCGCGCAGGAGGCCCAGAGCGAGCAGCCGCCGGCGCCGGCAGCGCCGCTGCCCGCCGCCGCGCCCTGGCCCGCTCCCGCGGTGCCGGGCGCCCCCGGCCCCGTACCGCCGCAGGGTGGTTACGGCTTCCCGCACCCGGGTCTGCCCGGTCAGCCCGGTCAGCCGCCTCAGCCTCAGCCGCCCGCCCCGCAGCCGCAGGGCGGCTACGGCTTCCCCCACCCCGGACAGCCCGGCCAGCCCGGTCACCCCGGCCAGCCGCCCGTCCCCGCACAGCCCCAGCCCCAGCCGTCCGCGCCCGTCGGGCCCGGGCCCGCGGTGGATCCGCGGACCGGGGCCGCCTGGCCCTCCGCCGTGACGCACGACCAGCGGGAGCGGTCCGTGCCGGGGGCGCCGCTCGGTTACACCGCGGCCGTCGAACTGTCCTCCGACCGGCTGCTGCGCAACAACAAGCAGAAGCCCAAGTCCTCCCGCAATCCCGGTGCCTCCGCCCGCTTCAAGCTGGGCGGCAAGAAGGAGGAGGCGGAGCGGCAGCGGAAGCTGGAGCTGATCCGTACGCCGGTCCTCTCCTGCTACCGGATCGCGGTCATCTCGCTCAAGGGCGGCGTCGGCAAGACCACGACGACCACCGCGCTCGGCGCGACCCTCGCCACCGAGCGGCAGGACAAGATCCTCGCGATCGACGCCAACCCGGACGCCGGCACGCTCGGCCGTCGCGTGCGGCGCGAGACCGGGGCGACCATCCGCGACCTGGTGCAGGCGATCCCGTACCTCAACTCGTACATGGACATCCGCCGCTTCACCTCGCAGGCGCCGTCCGGCCTGGAGATCCTCGCCAACGACGTGGACCCGGCCGTCTCGACGACCTTCAACGACGAGGACTACCGGCGGGCGATCGACGTCCTGGGCAAGCAGTACCCGATCATCCTGACCGACTCCGGCACCGGTCTGCTCTACAGCGCGATGCGCGGGGTGCTCGACCTGGCCGATCAGCTGATCATCATCTCCACGCCGTCCGTGGACGGCGCCTCCAGCGCCTCGACGACGCTCGACTGGCTGTCGGCGCACGGGTACGCGGAGCTGGTGCAACGCTCGATCACCGTGATCTCCGGGGTCCGCGAGACCGGAAAGATGATCAAGGTCGAGGACATCGTGCAGCACTTCCAGACCCGCTGCCGGGGCGTGGTCGTGGTGCCGTTCGACGAGCACCTGGCGGCGGGCGCCGAGGTCGACCTCGACATGATGCGGCCGAAGACGCGCGAGGCGTACTTCCACCTGTCGGCGATGGTCGCCGAGGACTTCGCCCGCGCGCAGCAGGCGCAGGGGCTGTGGACCGGTGACGGACAGGGCGGCATGCCGCCGCACATGGCCCCGCCGATGCCCGGCCAGCCGGGTGCGCCCGGTCAGCCCGTGCCGGGGCAGGCGGTGCCGGGTCAGCCGGTGGCCGGTCAGCCGTACCCGCCGCAGCAGCCCGTGCCGGGTCAGCCGTACGGCGGTCAGCCCGCGCCCGGACAGCCGTATCCGCCGCAGCCGTATCCGCCGCAGCCGGCACCGGGCCAGCCCGGTCAGCCGGGTCAGCCGGGTCAGCCGTACGGAGCACAGCCCGCACCCGGACAGATGTACGGGGCGCAGCCCGGTCAGCCGCCGATGCCGCAGGGGTGGCAGCAGCCCCCGGCGCAGCCGCTGCCGCCGCACGCCGATCCGCAGGCTCAGGGCCAGGGGCAGGTTCCGCCGCCCAACTGGCAGCAGCAGCCTCCGCAGGCGCCGCCAGCCCCTCAGCAGTAGGGCGTCACAGGAGTAGACCAATGAGGCCCCGTACCGGTGTTCCGGTACGGGGCCTCATCGCATTCCCGCAGCCCACACGGTGTTTGAGACATCGTTGACGACGGCAGACCACCGCTGATACACCTTCGCTTCATCCATCGTCAGCCCAAGATCCACGGCACTTCCCACGACGCACGCATCCCGACGCGAGGTCACGTCCCATGGTCATGGTCACGAAGGTTCCACCCCGTCCGGCCCCCGCCAGCAGAGCCCTTCGCCTGCTTCTCGCCACCGGCGTCACCGCCGCCTCGCTGCTGGCCGTCCCGGGCACCGCCCAGGCGGAGGACGAGAAGTCCGGCGGCACCACGCTCACCGTCGCCGTCTCGCAGAGCGTCGACTCGCTCTCCCCGTTCCTGGCGCAGAAGCTCGTCTCGACCAGCATCCACCGGCTGGCGTACGAGTACCTGACGAACTACGACGTGAAGGACGCGCGCCCGATCCCGGGCCTCGCCACCGAGTGGAAGTCCTCGCCGGACAAGCTCACCTGGACGTACACGATCCGCAAGGACTCGCTGTGGTCCGACGGGAAGCCGGCCACCGCGGAGGACGCGGCCTGGACCTTCAACAAGATGATGACCGACCCGAACGCGGCCACCGCCAACGGCAGCTTCACGGCCAACTTCAAGAAGGTCACCGCGCCGGACCCGCAGACGCTGGTCATAGAGCTGAAGCAGCCGCAGGCCACGATGACGGCGCTCGACGTGCCCATCGTGCCCAGGCACGTGTGGGAGAAGGTCACGGACTTCTCCAAGTTCAACAACGACCAGCAGTTCCCGATCGTCGGCAACGGGCCCTTCGTCATCACGGACTTCAAGGTCGACCAGTACATCAAGCTCAGGCCGAACAAGAAGTTCTGGCGCGGGGCGCCCAAGTTCGACGAGCTGGTCTTCAAGTACTACAAGGACGGTGACGCGGCCGTCGCCGCGCTCCAGAAGGGCGAGGTGTCCTTCGTACCGAACCTGACGCCCGCTCAGGCCGCCGCGCTGAAGACGCAGAAGAACATCAAGGTCAACGACGCTCCCGGGCGCCGCTTCTACGCGCTCGCCACCAACCCGGGCGCCCGCGCCAAGGACGGCAGGACCTTCGGCAACGGCAACAAGGCACTGCTCGATCCCGAGGTGCGCAAGGCGCTCTTCCTCGCCGTGGACCGCACGACCCTGGTCGAGAAGGTCTTCCAGAACCACGCCGTGGAGGGCGAGGGCTACATCCCGCCCCGCTTCGGCTCGTACTTCTGGAAGCCGGCCGCCGGCCAGAAGCGCGCGTACGACCCGGCGAAGGCCGAGCAGATCCTGGACGCGGCCGGATACCGGAAGAACGCCGAGGGCAGGCGGCTCGGCAAGGACGGCAAGCCGCTCGACCTGCGCATCCTGTGTCACGCCACCGACCCCAACGACAAGGCCTCCGCCAAGTACCTCCAGGAGTGGTGGGGCAGACTCGGCATCGGGCTCAAGGTCGAGTGCCTGGACAGCGTGTCCGACCCGTGGGTGAAGGGCGACTACGACCTCGCCTTCGACGGCTGGTCGGTCAACCCGGACCCGGACTACGTGCTGTCCATCCACACCTGCGGCACCCTGCCCGCGACGCCCAAGGACACCGGCGCCACCGACAACTTCATCTGCGACCGGCAGTTCGACGCGCTGTACGCCCGGCAGGCCGTCGAGTACGACGCCGCCAAGCGGTCCGACCTGGTCCGGCAGATGCAGTCGCGGCTCTACGACACCGGGTACATGAACGTCATCGCGTACCCGAACGCCCTGGAGGCCTACCGCACCGACCAGATCGCCTCCATCACCACCATGCCCGAGGCCGCCGGCAACCTGTGGGGCCAGGACGGCTACTGGAGCTGGTGGTCGGCCGTGCCCGCCGCGCAGTCCTCCGACGACGGGTCCGGCGGCTCCTCCACCGGCGTCGTCGTCGGGATCGGCGCGGCCGTCGTGGTCGTCGTCGGCATCGGGGTCTTCCTCGGACTGCGCCGCCGCTCCACCGCCGACGACCGCGAGTAGCCCGTGACGAGCGCGAGCACTCCCGCCTCGGTGGCGCAGACCGGCACCGGAACCGACTCCGGCACGGTCCGCGCCACCGAGGGCGGCGCACGGTCCGGCACCGCCGCCGCGTATCTGCGGCACGCGGCGGGGAAGGCCGCCGGTGCCGCGGTGTCCCTCCTCGCCGTCCTGGTCACCAGCTTCTTCCTGTTCCGGATCATCCCGGGCGACCCGGTGAAGACGATGACCCACGGCATGCCCACCACCGCCGAGCAACTGGCCACGCTCCGCAGGCAGTTCGGGCTCGACCTGCCGTTGTGGCAGCAGTTCACCGACTACTGCGCCAAGGCGCTCACCGGAGACCTCGGCACCTCGTACCAGTTCCGCGCCCCCGTCGGCGAGCTCATCGCGCAGAAGCTCCCGGCGACCCTGCTGCTCACCGGCACGGCCGTGGTGCTCTACTCGGCGCTCGGCCTGTGGCTCGGCACCCGCTCCGCGTGGCGGCACGGCAGCCTCGGCGACCGGCTGAACACCGGCGTGGCGCTGACCCTGTGGTCGGTGCCCTCGTTCTGGCTGGGGCTGCTGCTCATCATCGTGTTCTCGGTGGGCATCGGGCCGGTCCCGGGGCTCTTCCCGACCGGCGGCATGGAGTCCGGCACCGGCGAGACCGGCTTCGGCCACGTCCTCGACGTGGCCCACCACATGGTGCTGCCGGTGCTCACCCTCGTCGCGGTCGGCTACGCCCAGACGCTGCTGGTGATGCGGTCCTCGCTGCTCGACGAGATGGGCGGCGACTATCTGACCACGGCCCGGGCGAAGGGGCTGCGCGACGACGTCGTACGGCGCCGGCACGCCGTGCCGAACGCGCTGCTGCCGACGGTGACGATGATCTTCATCAATCTCGGTCACGTGGCGGCCGGTTCGATCCTGGTGGAGACGGTGTTCTCCTGGCCGGGGCTCGGCGGCCTGTTCTACCAGGCGCTGAGCGTGCCCGATCTGCCGCTGGTGCAGGGCCTGTTCGTGGTCTTCGCCGGCGCGATGATCGTGATGAACCTGATCGCCGACCTGCTCTATCCGCTGCTCGACCCCCGGGTGGGCCGATGACCTCACAGACCACCGCCACCTCGCTGGCCCGGCAGCGCAGGCGCGCCTCGCTCGCCCGCTTCTGGAACCGGTACCGCGCCCACCGGGCCGGGCTCTGGGGCCTGGCCGGGCTCGCCCTGATCGGCCTGGTCGCGCTCACCGCGCCGCTGACCGTCGGTGCCGACGTGCAGTCGGTGACGAACGCGCCCGGCACGGCCCTCGAGTCACCGAGCGCGGAATTCCCCCTGGGCACCGACCAGTTCGGGCGCTCTCTGCTCGGTCTGCTGATCTGGGGCGCGCGGATCTCCCTCCTCGTGGGGCTGCTCGCGGCGACCCTGTCCGTCGCCATCGGCACGCTCGTCGGGATCGTCGCGGGCCACTACGGCGGCTGGTTCTCCACCGTCGTCATGCGGATCACGGACTGGTTCCTGGTGATGCCGGCGCTCGTCCTCGCCATCGTGCTCGCGACCGTCATGTCCCGGTCCGTGTGGACGGTGATCCTGGCGATCGGCGTCACCAGCTGGCCCACGACGGCCCGGCTGGTGCGGGCCCAGACGATCGCGGTCGAGTCCAGGCCGTACATCGAGCGGGCCACCGCGCTCGGCGGCGGGCACGGGCACGTCATGACCCGTCACGTGCTGCCGAACGTGATGCCGCTGGTGCTCGCGCAGACCACGCTCGGCATCTCGACCGCCATCCTCACCGAGGCGACGCTGGCCTTCCTGGGCCTCGGCGACCCGACCGTCGTGTCGTGGGGCGGGATGCTCCAGGACGCGCGCGAGGCGGGCGCGGTCTCGTCCGGGCACTGGTGGTACCTGGCGCCGCCCGGAATCGCCATCGCGCTGGTCGCGCTCGCGTTCACGCTGTGCGGACGGGCCATCGAGTCCGTACTCAACCCGAAGCTGGGGGTGGGTCGTTGAGCACGCGGACACAGCCGCTGCTGGAGGTGCGGAACCTGAGCGTGACGTACGGGTCGGGGGCGGCGGCCGTCCCCGCCGTACGGGGCGTCGACCTCACCCTGCCCGCCGGGCGGAAGCTCGGCGTCGCCGGCGAGTCCGGGTGCGGCAAGTCGACGATGGCGCTGGCGCTGCTGCGGCTGCTGCCCGCCTCGGCCCGGACGACCGGGGAGATCCTCCTCGACGGCGAGGACGTCCTCGCCATGAAGTGGGGACGGCTGCGGGCCGTCCGCTGGGCGGGCGCGTCGATCGTCTTCCAGGGCGCGATGCACTCGCTCAACGCGGTACGGCGGATCGGCGACCAGATCGCCGAGCCGCTGCTGGTACACGGACGGGCCACTCCGGCCGCCGCCCGGCGCCGGGTCGGGGAGCTCCTGGAGCACGTGGGCCTGCCGGCCGGCCGCGCGGCCGCGTATCCGCACGAACTGTCCGGCGGGCAGCGGCAGCGCGTGATGATCGCGATGGCGCTCGCCTGCGATCCGCGACTGATCGTCGCGGACGAGCCGACGACCGCGCTCGACATGATGATCCAGGCGCAGATCCTGCGGCTGATCGAGCGGCTCGTCGCCGAGCAGGACATCGGACTGCTCATGATCAGCCACGATCTGGCGGTGCTCGCCGACACCTGCGACCGGCTCGCCGTGATGTACGCGGGGCGGGTGGTCGAGGAGGGCCCGGCGAAGGAGGTGTACGAGGCGGCGGCGCACCCGTACGGGAAGGCGCTGTCGTCGGCGTTCCCGCGGATCGGCGACCCGGCTTCCCGGCGGGCGCCGCGCGGTCTGCCGGGCGACCCGCCGGACCCGGCGGACCTGCCGGGCGGCTGCACCTTCCATCCGCGCTGCCCGGTGGCGGTGGACGGGTGCGCGGAGCAGGACCAGGAGCTGCGGGACGCGGGCGCGGGGCGCCGGGCGGCCTGCGTACACGTGGGGAGCACGTCATGAGCCAGGATCCGGCGGCTCCGCTGCTGTCGGCGCGGGATCTGCGGGTGGTCTTCCCGGGGCGGCGGGGCGCGCCCGCCGCCCGGGCGGTGGACGGCGTGGACCTGGACGTCGGCGCGGGCGAGATCGTGGCCCTGGTGGGCGAGTCCGGCTGCGGCAAGACCACGCTGGCGCGTTCGCTGCTCGGCCTGGTCCGGCCGACCGGGGGCGCGGTGCGGTTCGCCGGCGCGCCGTTGTCGTACACGGGCAAGGCGCTCAAGGCGTACCGGAAGCGTGCCCAGCTGGTGCTCCAGGATCCGAGCGGTTCGCTGAACCCGCGGCACACGGTGTACGACGCGGTGGCGGAGGGGCTGCGCATCCACGGGTACGCGGGAGACGAGCGGGCGGCGGTCGCCGAGGCGCTGTCCCGGGCCGGGCTGCGGCCGCCGGAGCGGTTCTTCCTGCGCTATCCGCACGAGCTGTCCGGCGGGCAGCGGCAGCGCGTGGTGATCGCGGGCGCGCTGGTCCTGGAGCCGGAGCTGATCGTCGCCGACGAACCGGTGGCGTCGCTGGACGCCTCGGTACGCGGCGAGATCCTGGCGCTGCTGCTGCGGCTGCGCGACGAGCTGGGGCTCTCGGCGCTGGTGGTGACGCACGACCTGGGGCTCGCGTGGAACATCGCGGACCGGGTGGCGGTCATGTACCTGGGGCGGATCGTGGAGTCGGGCCCGGTGGAGACCGTGCTGACGGCACCTCGGCATCCGTACACGCAGGCGTTGTTGTCGGTGCTGCCGGAGTCCGGGGGCGAGCCGGTGGTGCTGACCGGCGAGCCCCCGGACCCGGCGCGCATCCCGCCGGGCTGCCGCTTCCACGTCCGCTGCCAGGCCCTGGCGTCGGGCGCGGCGGCGGACGTGGCCGCCGACTGCCGCACGACGGACCTCCCGGTCCTCGCCGCCGACACGGCCGCGGCGGCGGCCTGCCACCTCGTGACGCGGGCGGTCACGGCACGCGACTGAGGCGGCGCTCGGGGCGGGAGGCGTGGGCGGAGTGGGCAGCGTGGGCCGGTGGGCGCGGCGGGCAGGGCGGGGCGGTGGTGTCGCGGGCCGGGTTGGCCGGCGGGCGGGATCGGCGGGCAGGCCGGATCGGCGGGCGAGCCGGCCTGCTCAGGCGGCGCCCGCCGATCCGACGGCGTCCTACTCCCCCGGCTTCCCCGCCGGCTGAGCGGGCCCGGCCTGCTCCACGGGCATGCCAGCCTGCTCCACGGGCATTCCGATCTGCTCCACGGGCATGCCTGCGTGCTCCACCGGCATCCCCGCCGGCATCCCGGCCTGCTCCATCGGCATCCCCGCCTGCTCCGCCGGCATCCCGGCCTGCTGCGCGGGCTTCCCCGTCTGCTGTACGGGTGCGGCCGCCTGCTCCGCCGGCATCCCGGCCTGCTGTGCCGGCTTCCCCGTCTGCTGTGCCGGTGCGGCCGCCTGCTGCGCGGGCTTCCCCGCCTGCTCCGCCGGCTTCGCCGCCGTCGCCGGGGCGGCCGGGTTCTGCGGTTTGCCGGCGGGCTTCTGGGTGACCGAGCCCTTCGGGAGGACCTCGCACGAGCTGATGGAGGTCCGCGTGGAGACCGACTTCACGGTGCAGGTGTCCTTGCCGACGCCCGCGTCCACCGAGCCCCAGTGCTCGCCGACGATCAGGACGGCGCCGTCGTGGCCCTGGATCGTGTCGTCGCCGGGGCCGGCCTGGATCAGGCCGCCGGACTCCGGGCCCAGGGCGGCGGCCTCGATCTTGTCGTTCTCGCTGCCGCCGAGGACACGGCCGGAGAAGTCGATGATCCCGGTCCTGATGGTGTCCTTGCCGTCGTTGCCGGTGACGATGCCGCCGCCGCGGTTGAACTGGCCGGGCGCACCGAAGACGGAGCCGGTGGTGATCGTGTCGTCGCCGTCGTCGCCGTGGACGACGGCGCCGCGCTCCGCGCCCTCGCCGTGAACGGTGGCGACCTTGATGATGTCGTTGCCGCGGTTGCCCCGGACCATGCTGAAGGTGGTCTGCGGCACCAGGTGCTTGGCGCGGATGACGTCGTTGCCCTCTCCGCCGAGGATGGCGGAGTCGATGACGAGGCCGCGTACCTCGATCATGTCGTTGCCGGCGCCGCCCGAGACGGTGACGCCCTCGAGGTCGCTGTCGCAGAAGATGTGGTCGTCTCCCGCTGTGCCGTTGACCTGGTTCCCCGGCGGCGCGGCGATGTCGTTGACCCAGCACTGGTGCATGGGCACCCGGGCCGAGGCGTGGGCGGGCACGCCGCTGAGCGAGGCGGCGGCGACGAGAACGGCCAGGGCCGCGGGACCGCGCAGGGATCTGCGGAACGACGGTGGCGTGACGGACATGCGGGGGCTCCTCTGCGGTGCTACAGGGGGGGTGGGGGGTGAGGCAGATGGGTGGGTGAGGCAGATGGGGTGGGTGAGGCAGGTCGGTCGGGTCAGGCTGCGGTACGGGCCGGTGCGGGGCGCCGGGCCGAATAGCCCACGATCCGGCGGGCGTTGAGGTCCGGCTCGTGCGCGGGCTGCCCGTTCGTCCACCGTCCGAGGCACATCTCGGCGGTGATGCCCGGGCCGAAGCCGGCGAGGATGCCGCGCGCGCCCTCCTTCATGCCGCCCTCCTCGAAGAGCCGGCGGACGGCGTCGAGGACGACGGCGCTGGCGATGTTGCCGTACTGGGTGAGCGTCGAACGGCTGAACCGGAACTCCTCCGGCGGGACTCCGAGGAAGTGGCTGAGGTCGTCGAGGATGCGCGGACCGCCCGCGTGGATGATGTAGAAGTCCAGGTCGCCGGCGTCCCAGCCGTGCTCGCCCGCGAGTTCGCGCAGGGCGGGCGCGAGCGGCTCCATCGTGCCCGGCACCCGCTTGTCGAGGAGGAAGTGGAAGCCGGTGGCGCGCACGCTGTAGGCGATCCAGTCCTCGGTGTCGGGGACGAGATAGGAGTTGTTGCGTTCCAGGGCGATGCCGGTGCCGCCGCGGCCGCGGACCACCGCGGAGGCGACCGCGTCGCCGAACAGGCCGTTGGAGAGCAGCGATCCGACGCCGAGGTCGGTGGGCTGGTAGCACAGCGAGCAGAACTCGCAGGCGACGATGAGGACGTTGGCGTCCGGGTAGGCGGTGCAGAAGTCGTGCGCCCGGTTCACCGCGGCCCCGCCGGCGGCGCAGCCGAGCTGGGCGATCGGCATCTGCCGGGTGTGGCTGGGGAAGCCCATGCTGTTGATCAGCCAGGCGGTGAGCGAGGGCATCATGAAGCCCGTGCACGACACGTAGACGATCATGTCGATGTCGGTGGGCCGCAGCCCGGCGTTGTGCAGCGCCTCCTTGACCACTGCCGGGACGCGGGCTTTCGCCTCGGTCTCGTACAGCGCGTTGCGTTCCTCGAATCCCGGGTGCTTCAGGGTCTCCTCGATCGGCTGCACGATGTGCCGGCGGGTCACCCCGGTGTTCCCGATCAGCCGCAGGGCGAGGGCCAGTTGGGGGTGGTCGGCATGGCGTGAGCGGGCGAGGTCGAGGGTCTCCTCCATCGTGATCACGTACTCGGGTACGGCCACCGCGGGCTTGCACAGAGTCACCACGACACGCGCTCCTTCGTCTCGTTCGCCGTGAACTGGGCCCACACTCACCCCGCCGTCGTGACCTCGCAACCGCGCGGCGACCGGCCGACCGCGGAGCGTGACCGCGCGCGAGGCGGGGCGGGTGCTCCGTCCGGGGGGCTGTCGGCGCTCGGCGTGTCGCGGTCGTGGGCGGCCGGGAACACCGTTCTCATGACCTCCGAACCCACGGCCGCGCCGCGGCCGGCCGTCCGCACCTGGGCGGTCGAGGACCTCCCCGCCCTCGACTTCGACCCGCTGCTGCTCGAACTGCTCCACGAGGAGCCCGTCGCCCGGATCCGGCTGCCGTTCGGCGCGGACCACGAGGCGTGGCTGGTCACCCGGTACGACGACGTGCGGGCGGTGACCTCCGATCCGCGCTTCAGCCGGACGGCCCTGCTCGAGCGGCAGGTGACCGGCATGACCGGCCACATGGTGGCCTCCAAGGCGGCCCTGAACTACGCCGACCCGCCGTACCACACCCAGCTGCGCAAGGCGGTGACGAAAGCTTTCACCGGGCAGTCGACCAAACGGCTGCGCCCGCTCGCCCAGGCGACCGCCGACCGGCTCCTCGACGCGATGGAACGGTCCGGCCGCCCGGCCGACCTGATGAAACACCTGCACGGGCCGCTGCCGATGGCGGTGGTGTGCGATCTCCTCGGCATCCCCGAGGAGGACCGCGCGGAGCTGGCCTCCTGGCCCGACCTCATCCTGTCCTCGGGCCCGGGCCCGGAGAACAGCCGGGCGGCGAAGGCCCAGATCCACGGCTACATCAGCCGCCTCCTGGAGCGGCGGCTCGCCGAGCCCTCCGACGACCTGGGCGGCGTGCTCGCCGAGTCCCTGGCCGAGGGTCGCGTCGACCGCGACGAGGCCGTGTCGCTGGCCATGGCCATCCTGATCAGCGGCGCGCACGCGGTCCGCAACAACAGCGCCAACATGGTCTATCTGCTGCTCACCCGGCCGGACCTGACGGACCGGCTGCGCACCGAGCCCGAGCTGCTTCCGCAGGCCGTGGACGAGCTGCTGCGCTGGATCCCGCACCGCAACGGCGTGGGGCTGCCGCGGATCGCGCTGGAGGACGTCGAGGTCGGCGGGGCGGTGATCCGGGCCGGGGAGGCGGTGTACGCGTCGTATCTGGCGGCCAACCGGGACCCCGCGGTGTTCGCCGACCCGCACACCGTCGACTTCGACCGTACGGGCGTGGGGCACGTGTCCTTCGGGCACGGGCCGCACCACTGCATGGGCGCGATGCTGACCCGGATGGAGTCCGAGGTGATCGTCTCGACGCTGCTCGCGCGCTATCCGGAGCTGCGTCTCGCGGTTCGGCCCGAGGAGGTGCCGTTCCAGTCCAAGGGACTGATCCGGGGCCCGAGGGAACTCCTCGTCACCTGGTGACGCCCGGGACGGGCGCGCGTTGCGCACGCGCCCGTCGGATCCGGCTCCGGGGCCGCCGTGCCCGAGGGGCGTCGCTCAGGCGGCGCCCCTCGGGCACGGGGCGCTCACGCGTGGCCGTGCTCGCGGTCGTACGCGGCCGTGAGCTCGCGGCACTGCTTGACGTCCTCGGCCATCGCCACGAGCAGGTCGTCGAGCGTGTCGAACCTGAGCATGCCGCGCACGTAGGCGAGGAAGTCGACGGTCACGTGGAGGCCGTACAGGTCCAGGCCCTCGCGGTCGATCGCGTACGCCTCCACCGTCCGCTCCGTGCCGTCGAACTGCGGGTTGGTGCCCACCGAGATCGCGGCGGGCATCCGCTCGCCCGCGGCCGTCAGCCAGCCCGCGTACACGCCGTCGGCGGGGATCGCGGTGTGCGGCAGGGTCTCGACGTTGGCCGTCGGGAAACCCAGCTCGCGGCCGCGCTGGGCGCCGCGCACGACGACGCCCTCGACGCGGTGCGGCCGGCCCAGGATCTCGGCGGCGCCCGCCATGTCGCCCTCGGCGACGAGCCGGCGGGTGAGCGTGGAGGAGAAGGGCTCGCCACCGCCGGCGGCGCCGCGCACCCGGAGGTCGATGACCTCGACCTCGTAGTCGTAGGTGGCGCCCAGCTCGGCCAGGAACGCGACGTTCCCGGCGGCCTTGTGGCCGAAGCGGAAGTTGGGTCCCTCGATCACGCACCTGGCGTGCAGCTTGTCGACCAGGACCTTCACGATGAAGTCGGCCGGGGACAGCTGCGAGAACTCCGCCGTGAAGGGGAGGATCAGGACGGCGTCCACGCCGAGTTCCGCCATCAGCTCCGCGCGGCGGTGGTGCGGGGCGAGCAGCGGCGGGTGGCTGCCGGGGCGGACGACCTCGGAGGGGTGCGGGTCGAAGGTGACGACGACCGAGGGGACGCCCAGCTCGCGGGCGCGCTCCACGGCGCGACCGATGATCAGCTGGTGCCCGCGGTGCACCCCGTCGTAGGAGCCGATGGTGACGACGCTGCGTCCCCAGTCCTGGGGGATGTCCTCCAAGCCACGCCAGCGCTGCACTGTGACCGCTCCTCGTCCGCCTGTACCCATGTCCGCGTGTACGCCTGTTGGCGCAGGTCTAAGACTGCCATGAGCATGCGGCTGCGTCGGCATCGGCATGGTGTGCGCCTCGTCTCGGAGTTCGCGGCGGAGGAAGCGGGAGGCTCCGGTTCCGGGTGCGGCGAGCACGGGACCGAGGGCGGCGCGCTGGGCGGGCAGGGCGAGCAGGCGGACGACGAGGGGGTGGAGGACGCAGCGGACCTCGGGCCCCTTCTCCAGACGCGCGTCGACGAACGCGGCGACGAGGGGCGCGCCCTCGGGGCGCTGCTCGGCGTACTCGGCGACGAGGGCGGCGGCGCGGCGGGCGAGGCGGGGTGGGTCGACGTCGGCGAGGACGGTGAGCACGGGCGCGGCCTCGGCACCGTGGAGCCGGGTGCGGAGCGCGTCGAGGACGGCGTCGGGGTCGGTGGGCAGTGCGGCGGCCAGGGCGTCGGCCGGTACGCCCGGTTCGGCGAGCGCCCGCGGCAGGAAGCGGTCGCGGGTGCCGGGGTCCCGCAGCAGTATCCCGAGGGCGATGCCGTGCAGCGGCTGGTCGGCGGGGCGGGCGAGCAGCGCGAGCGCCGCGTAGCGCAGGGTGCTGCGGTCGGCCGGGTCGGTGACGTGCGGGGCGACGAGCCGTCCGTACGCCGCTGCCGCCGCGCGCCGCTCCGGGCGCCCGTCGTCGTGTGCCCAGCGGTCCACGGCCCGGCACAGCGCCGCGGGCTCGTCCTCGGCGAGCGCCGCGAGCAGGCCTTCGGCGAGCGGGTGCGCGGTGGCGACCAGGGCCTCGCACAGGTCGTCCACGGCGAGTGCGCGATGGGTGTGCAGGAGCGCCTGCGCGGCCCTGCCGACGGTGGCCCCGGGCGCCCCGGCGAGGATCCGCTCGTCCCCGAACCACCGGCACAGCAGCGGCTGCACGCCGCGCGGGTCCGCCACGAGTCGCGCGGAGGCCAGGTCCAGGAACCGCCCCTCGGGCGCGGGTTCCGCCGCGACCAGCCGCCGCAGCAACTCGAGCCGCTCGCCCTCCGGCACGCGCACCCCGGCCCAGAACTCCGCCCCGAAGCCGGGCAACGCCCCGCGTTCCGCGACCCGGTCGGCCAGCCTGCGCAGCACTCCCGTGTAGGGCCGCAGGTCCTCGAGCCCGCCGAACACGCCGGCGAGCAGCCGCGAGGCCCACCAGACCCCCTCGCCGGCCTCGGCGGCGACCTCGGCGGCCGTCTCCGCCGGTCCCGTCGCCCCGCCCGCCAGGGCCGCCAGCGCGTCCACCAGCGCGAACAGGCGCGGGACCAGGGCGTCCGGGCCGTGGGCGTGGTGGAGGTGGTGGAGGGACTGGAGCACGGGGCCGATGCGGTGGCGGGGGACGGGAAGGGTGCTCGGGTGGTGGATCAGGGTGTCCAGGGCACCGTCGATGTCGAGGTGGGTGCCCTGGAGCCAGTCGGCGAGCTCCTCGTGGGCGAACCGGTAGCCGCCGCCCGCCGGGACCAGCAGCGTCTCGGTGAGGACCGCGGAGGCCCAGCCGGTGCGCCAGGGGAACAGCTCCTCGAAGGACTCCCGGTCCAGTTCGCCCTGGCCGGGGCCGAGACAGCGGCGGGCGGCCTCGTGGACCTGGCCGCTGACCCGGGCGGCGAGCCGGCGGACCGCGGTGCCCCGCAGGACGGGGCGGCCTGCCGCGGCGATCCGGACGGCGACGCGCAGGCACATCAGGTCCAGGTGGGCCTGGAAGATCTCATAGCGGCCGGGCCGGCCGGTCAGTTCGCCCCGGGCCGCCGTCCGGAGCTCGCCCAGCAGCCGGAGCGCCAGCGGATGCCGGGCGTCGGCCTCGGCGACGGCGTCGTCCGGGACTCCGTGACGGCGCCGGGCCTGCGCCGCCTCCGCCTCGGTGAGGTCGCCCAGGAGCGTGACGGCGGGCTCCGTCGCGTACAGGCCGGCCGCCTGCTCCCAGTGTTCGGGGCGGCACGCCACGACCATCCGCGCGCCGTGGGCGGTCAGCCACTCCTCGGTGGCGGCGGTCCAGGGCGCGAGGCGGTGGGCGAGGAGCGGCGGCATCTCCTCCGGGGCGTCGAGGAGGATCAGGAGCGGGCCGTGCGCGGCGGCCTGCTCGGGGGTGACGGCGGCGGGGTCGCCGGGCGTGCCGGACGCGGCGGCGACCCGGCCGGCCCAGGGCGCGACCCCCGCCGATCTTCCGGCGGTCTTCGGCCCGGCGATCAAAAATGTCGTTCCGAGCGTCAGCAGGGGGGTGCTCCGGCACGGTCCGGACGCCGCGTCGCTGGTCGCGGCGGCCTCTCGAATGGCTGAGGAAGTGCGTGCCGTGGCCGAATAA